>JAUHYE010000001.1 GCA_030426395.1 Phycisphaerae bacterium | reverse complement strand
GTGTCGCCCGCGCCGTTGCCCCGGCGGGCGACATCAACAACGACGGCGTCGACGACGTCATCGTCGCTTCACCCTACTCCGATCCCGGCGGACTCGAAGATGCCGGCTCGACCTATGTCCTCTATGGCCGCAATCTAACCACCTGCCCCCCCGACCTCGACGCCGACGGCGACCTCACCATCTTCGACTTCCTCGCATTCCAGAACCTCTTCGACGGCATGGACCCGCGCGCCGACTTCGATGGTGATGGCGACTTGACCATCTTCGATTTCCTGGCCTTTCAGAACGCCTTCGACGCCGGCTGCCCCTGAGGGCGCCGCAGGCGCATCCAACTCAACCCATCTTGACAGGTCGGCCGACGCTGGCGGGCAAAAAGCCTTCCACGCGCCGGCGTTTTCCTGTATGCTGTGCTCGGAAGGAGAGCCCCGATGGCCAGCACACGAGTTCCGATAGTCCTGACCGCGACCACGATCGGCCTTGCCGCGCTCGCCCACGCGCCAGCCCACGCGCAGGACGCCGTCGAGTGGGCCCAACCGGTCGACGGGGTGTTCGATGTTCCCACCAACTGGAGCCCGCCGGTCGTCCCGACGAGCGCGAACACCGCGGTGTTCAGCCAGCCTGGGGTATACCGCGTGCTGCTCACGCAGACCCGCGAGGTGGGCGCCATCGACTTCGTGAATCGCTCGGCCCTGCTGGACATCGGCGGCGGCCGCGGCCTGATGACGTCCGGCGTGCTCGGCGGCGGGCTCATCACGGTCAACGATCTTGGCACGACGTTCAGCAGCGAGCTGTTCCTGGCGTCCGGTTCGCTGGCCATCGCCGACATCACGCTGAACGGCGCCGCGGGCGAGCCGACATCGCGCGCACGCCTGCGGCGACCGGCCAGCGGCGACAACGCGGTGGTCGACGGGCGGGTCTCCGGCCGCGGCGACGTCATCGGGGGCTTCGATTTTCTCGGCGAAATCGATGCGCGCGGTGCTGACGACTTCATCCAGTTCACGAGCGGCGCCTCCACGCTGGCAACCGACTCGGTCGTTCGCAGCGATGCCGGCGCGGGTATCGGCCTCTCGAGCGTCGTATTCACCGGCGGGGCCTGGGACGGCGGAGACGGCGCCTTGCTCGACGCGTCGGGTTCGACGATTGGCCAGAGCGAGATCACCGGCCGCTGGTTGCTCGACAATTCCAGCACCCTCACGCTCGAAGGGAATATCACCGGCGACGGCATCATCGTCGTCAATGATGACCAGATCGTGCAGACGACTGACTTGAGCCTCGCGCCGGGCGCCGATGTGGCCACGAGCGTGCTGCTCAACACCGGTCCCGGCCTCGCCCTTGGCTCGGCAAGGCTTCTCGGCCGCGGCACCGGGGCCGACGCGCCCACGTTGCGCGGCGATCTGGCGGGTCGCGGTCGTCTCGTTGGCGAGATCACATTCGAAGGCCGGGTATCGCCTGGGCACGCGGATGGTGACGCCGACGAGTTGGAGCTCTCGCCAGCCGCGGTCGCCACGCTGGGGCCATCCGCCACGCTGGCCATCGACATCGCCGGCCCTGACGATCTCGATCGGCTCGTCGGCGGTGGATCGGTTTCGCTCGGCGGAACGCTGGCCGTCGATTTCGTTGATGGATTCGTGCCCGGCCCGAGCGACAGCTTCGAGATCATCGACCTGTTCGCCGTCGACGGCGAGTTCGACAACATCGAGATCGAGCCCGTCGGCGCCGCCGGCTCGGCTCAAGTGCTCTACAACGCCCGCACGGTCGTGATCGTCATGTGCCAGGCCGATCTCGATGGCGATGGCGATCTAACGATTTTCGATTTCCTCGCGTTCCAGAACCTCTTCGACCTCATGGATTCACGCGCCGACTTCGACGGCGATGGCGAGTTTACCATCTTCGACTTCCTCGCCTTCCAGAACGCCTTCGACGCCGGCTGCTGAACGAAGCACAATCTCCCAATGAAAAACCCAAGCCTTCGCGTGGGTTTGTTCTTTCATTGAATCGAACGAATCAGGCCGTCGCCAGCCCCCGCATCGACGCCTCGCGCCGCTTGGGGCCGCCCTCGGCCTCGCCCTCGATGGCCGCGAAGCTCTCGCCGAAACGGAACAGGCGGAAGCTGTTGAACATCACGAACAGCACCGGCAGGATCTGGTACAGCCCCGCCACCGTCAGGTTAATGAACCCCGTCGAGGCGATCACCAAACCCACGATCACGAACAGGATCGACGCGACGATATTCTGCAGGATGATCGCCTTGGTCTTGCGCGCCAGCTCGATGAAGAAGGGGATGCGGCTGAGGTCGTCGTTCATGAGCGCGACGCCGGCGGAGTTGGCCGCGATGTCCGACCCCGACAAACCCATGGCCACGCCCACGTCGGCCTCGGCCAGCGAGGGGCCGTCGTTGATGCCGTCGCCGACCATCATCACGCGGTAGCCGCGGTCGACCAGGTCGCGCACGAGCTGGTACTTCTCCTCGGGCAGGCACTCGGCCTCGATGGCGTCGACGCCCACCGCCACGCCCACGCGCTTGGCGACGCTCAGGCGGTCACCGGTGAAGATCGCGATGTGCCGGGCGCCCAGCTCGCGCAGGCGTTGCAGCACGTTCTTGGTGTTCTTGCGGACGCGGTCTTCCAGGCCGACCACGCCCATGTACTTGCCGTCGCGCATCACGTGCACGCCGCTGACGCCCTCGATCTTGGCCTCGATGGCCTCGATGGCCGCAGCCTGCCCGGGCTTGAGCTCCTTGAGCCAGCTCGAGCGGCCGACGTGCAGCTCGCCGCCCTGGGTGACGGCGCGGACGCCCTTGCCGTGGATTTCCTGGAACTCGCTGGGCGTCTCCACCGGCACGCGCGCCTTGTCGGCGGTGCGCGCGATCGACTGGGCCAGCGGGTGGTTGCTGTTGCGCTCGGCCGTCGCGGCGGCTTTCAGAAGATCCGCCCCCTGCACGCCCTCGGCGGGCACCAGCTTGGTCACCTCGAAGGTGCCCGTGGTGATGGTGCCGGTCTTGTCCATGATGATCGTGTTGACGCTCGCGGCGGCCTCGAGGAAGCCGGTGCTCTTGACCAGAATGCCAAGCCGGGCGGCCGCGCCGAACGCTGCGACCATCGCCGTCGGGCTCGCGAGCAGCAACGCCGCGGGCACGGCCACGACCAGCACGGCCAGAGCCGACGCGAAAGCGTCCTGCTGGGTCTGCTGGTTGTTGGCGCTCAGCATGAACACGATGAACGCGACGCCGATGGCGATGGGCACGAAGAACCGCGCCACCTGCTCGATGATCTGCTGCCGCTGCGTCTTGGTGCTCTCGGCTTCGCGGATGAGCTGGGTCACCTTGCCGATGGTCGTGTCCTCGCCCACCTGTGTGACTTCCAGTTCGATGATGCCCGAGAGGTTCGTCGTGCCGGCGTACACCTCGCTGCCCGCCTGCACCGACACGGGGATGGCCTCGCCCGTCAGCGACGCCTGGTTGATCTCGCTCTGGCCCTTCACGATGCGGCCGTCCACCGGCAGGTTCTCGCCCGGACGCACGCGGACGATCTGGCCCAGCGTGACGTCGGTGATCTGGACTTCCTTCTCCTGGCCGTCCTCATCGACGACGCGGGCGGTGTCGGGCGTCAGCCCCACGAGCGCCTCGATGGCCCGGCGGGCGCCGCTGGCCGTGCGCTCGACGATCTCGTTACTGATGTTCAGGATGAAGGCCAGCAGCCCCGCCTCGAAGTACCGCTCGAGCGCGAGCGCACCGCCCACGGCGATGACCACCAGGCACCTCGAGCCGAACTCGCCGCGGCGGATCTCGCGCCACGCCGGCGGCAGCAGGAAGCCGCCCAGCAGCAGGGCCGCCAGCCCCGCAGGCACGGCGGCAACTTCCTTGCTCACCATGTTCGTCCAGTCGGCCGTCACCGAGCACGCCAGCACGATGGCCCCGATCAGGAACACCACGATCTTCCACTCGATCTTGGCCTCCTGCTCGCTCTGGGAACTGAGCTGCGGATCTTCCAAGGGGGCGGTGGGCTCCATCTCGTCGCGTCGGCTGGAGGCGATGGTCGACATGGGCGCAAGTCTCCTGCGGAGGGTCTTCAGAGAGCCGGATTCGGGCCGGGGGCCACTTTAGGCCCCCGAACACCTCCCCCAAACGCGCACGGGGCAACGCCCGCTCGGGCGGGGAAGCACCCTCCTACGGCCGTCCCGAGCCCAGGGTTCGCGGCGTATCGTGCCCCATGCGACACGCGGCGGTCCTCGGGAGCGGCCAGATGGGCCTGGTCTGCACGGCCATCCTGGCCTCGGCCTCCCCACAGCACGACGGCACGGGCGACGACAACGAGATCGGCCGCATCGCCCTGTGGGGCCACGAACTCGACACCCAGCACAAGCTGGCCCAGGTCCGCCACAGCCCCTTGCTCGAGGGCTTCACCCTCCCCGAGCGCGTCGGCGTGGCCCTCAGCGACGAGTCGGCCCTCCAGGGCGCGGGCCTCATCGTCTGCGCCATCCCCGTCCAGCACATCCGCGAGGCCTTCACCCGCCTCAAGCCCCACATCCCCCACGGGGCGGGCGTGGTCAGCACGGCCAAGGGCCTGGAGACGGCCACCCACCTCCGACCCACCGAGATCATCGCCGAGGTGCTCGATGGGGGGATCGGCAGCGATCGCCCCCTGGCCGCCCTCAGCGGGCCCACCATCGCCGCCGAGCTGGCCCGCGGCCTGCCCGCCACCATGATCGCCGCCAGCGACGACCACGTGTTCGCCGAGAACGTCCAGCGCTGGTTCGCCGCCAGCTATCTGAGGATCTACACGAGTAGCGATCTCGTCGGCACCGAGCTGGCCGGCGCGATCAAGAACGTCATCGCCATCGCGGCGGGCATCCTCGATGGTCTGCAAGCCGGCTACAACGCCAAGAGCGCCCTGCTCGCCCGCGGCCTGGCCGAGATCGTTCGTTTGGGCGTCGCCATGGGCGCCCAGCCAGAGACCTTCTTCGGCGTCGCCGGCGTGGGCGACCTGGCCACCACCTGCTTCAGCCCCCAGGGCCGCAACCGCGCATGCGGCGAAGCACTCGGCAAGGGCCGCACCCTCGAGCAGCACATGAAGGCCACCATGCACGTCGTCGAGGGCGTGGCGACCACCAAGGCCGTCATGGAACTGGCCGAGAAACATAACGTCGAGATGCCCATCTGCGAGGCCGTCCACGCCGTGCTCTTCGACGGTCTGGACCCCGTCGACGCCATCGGCGTGCTGATGAGCCGACCGCAGAAGCCCGAGCGATTGGCGGAGTAGCCGCTCTACTCGCCGACCACTTTCTTGCGCCTCAGGATGTGGTGGTAATGCCGCGCGAACCGGTGGGCCTCGTCGCGCACCTGCTGGCACAATCGAAGCCCGAAGTTTTCTCTCCCCAGCCGGATCGGCGCCTCGCGCTCCTGCACGTAGATCAGCTCTTCCTTTTTGGCTAGCGAGATCACCATCGGCGCCGGGACGTCCATCTCGCGCAGCGATTCCATCGCCGCGTGCAACTGCCCCAGCCCGCCGTCGATCAGGATCACGTCGGGGTACAGCTCGTGCCCCGCCCCGGCCTCGCGGTATCTTCTCGAGATCACCTCGCGGATCGACGCGTAATCGTCGTTGCCCGTGCCCTTGATCTTGAATCGCCGGTACTCGCTCTTGAACGGCCGCCCGTCGACAAAGCACACCTTGCTGGCCACCGTCTCGTTGCCGCCCAGATGCGCGATGTCGAAGCCCTCGACCACGCGCGGCGGCTCGTCGAGCCCGAGCGTCTTCTGCAGGCTGCGCATGCCCTTCTCGGGCTCGACATAGCCGATCTCGGTCTCCGGCTGCCAGCCATCACGCCGGCTCGATCGTTCCTCGAGCTTCTCGATCGCCGCGATCTGATCGCGCAGCTCCGCCGCACGCTCGAACTCCAACGCCTTGCTCGCCTCTTCCATCTCGCGCCGCAATTCCACGAGCATCCGGCTTCGCTTGCTGCCCATGAACCGCACGAACCGATCCACTTGCTCGCCATAGGCCGTCAGCGACACCTTCCCCGCGCACGGCGCGGTGCACTGGCCGATGCTGTACAGCAGGCATGGCCTGAAGAACCTGTTCTTCGGGTCGCCCTCGACGATATCCAGCTTGCAATCGCGGAACTTGAACACCCGCTGGGCCACCTGCACCGCCTCGCGCAGCGCGCCCGCGTTCACGAACGGCCCGAACACCTTGGCGCCCTTCATGTACTCGGGTGTCGTGCCGTCGGGCCGCACGCCCGCGGGGTTACGCGTCACGAAAACACGCGGGAAGTCCTCGCGCTGCGTGATGACCATGTACGGGAAGGTCTTGTCGTCGGTCAGCCGCACGTTGAACCGCGGCCGGATGTCCTTAATGAGCCGGTTCTCGGTGAGCAGCGCCTCGAACTCGGTCTCGCACTCGATGAACTCGACGTCCTGCACCACGTCCAGCATCGGGCTCTTGGCCGGTCCGAGGTCGGCGCTGGGCACGAAGTAGCTCGCCACCCGGTCGGGCAGCTTGCGGGCCTTGCCCACGTACACCACGACGTCTTTCGCGTCCTTCATCAGGTACACGCCGGGCACCGCCGGCAACGAGCGCGCACGCTTGAGCAGCCGCGCCAATCGCTCGGCCCGGGGTTCGTCCTGCTCGTTCATCGCTTCGGCGTTCGCCGGTTCGTCGGCCACGCTCACATTCTACGAACGCGGCGACCTCAACCACCCGGCCGCGAGCCCGCCTTGCCCAAATCCCTACCACCATCCCCACCGCCCGAACGCGCCTCGCGCACCTCTTCGGCCATCGCCTTGTCCCGCTCTTGCCGCTGCACCATGGCCGCGGGGTTCAGCGTGCCTTGCTGCTCGGCCCGGGCCCGCTCGGCCGCCGCCCGGAGCTGCGCGTCGTTCTCCAGGTCGGCCGTCGTCAGGCCCGTGCCGCGGAACATCCCGAAGCCAAACACCAGCACGAGCCCGACGATGAGGACCAGCGCGGCCCCCGCACCGAACGCTCCGACGACCAGCTTGGGGCTCATCGAACCGTCCTGGAAGTGCTCGCGCCACGCGGCCACGTGCTCGCCCGTGCGTTCTTTCAGGCTCGGCTTGCTGCGATCCCGCTGGAAGCGATCGAACAGCCCGCCGGTGGCCATGCGGTTCTGCAGCCGCCGCTTGGCCTCACCGCTGGCGTTGAGCGCATCATCGATCTTGCGCCCAACCCCCGCGAAGCTGTCCTCGAACTCACGCTTGCCCATCGGGCCTCCCGGTCACTGGCCACCACCATTGTATCGGAAACCGCCGACGCATGGAAGGGCATTCGACGCCCGAAAACCCGCCTTTCGTATACTCGGCCATGCCCCCGGCTCCAGACCCCATCTCGGGCAACATCCCCACCAGCCTCGAGTGCGCGAGCTGCAAGTACGACCTCGAGGGCCTGTTCTGGGGCGCCCCGTGCCCCGAGTGTGGCTACCGGGCGCCGACCACCTATCCCACCAACGCGCTGCGCGAGGCCCACCCCGGCTTCATCCGGTCGACCCGCAATCAGCTCCGCGGCATGGTCCTCGCCGATGCGACCACCATCGCGGGCCTGGCGTCGGGCGTGATCGCGTACGGAGTAGCGGTCGTGCTCTACCCGGGTTCAGACCGTGCACAGGTGGTCTGGTTGCTGTGGCTGCTCGGGCTTGTTGGCATCGTCGTTGCGATGCTCGCCATGATCGTGATTGCTGGTCTCATGAGCAGGCGACACCCCTACGCTCGCGCCGACCTCGACCAGCCCAACCGCAAGGGACTGACCAAGGCCTACTGGTGGTGCGTCGGGCCGATCGGTGCAGGCCTGCTCCTCACGATCGTCTCCGGCGGCGCCGCGGGCTGCATGCTTCTTATCGCTATCCCGATCTCGCTCGCCGCCGCGGGCGTGCTCGCCTACTCGCTGTTCGAGCACAACACCTCGATCATCACGCGATGCAGGATGGACCCCGCCTGGACGCCAGCCCAATCGCTCCTGGGCTACGGCTCGATCCTGTTCTTCGTGCTCTTCGCGGTCGCCATTCCTGTACTCCCTCTGGCGACGATCCCCCTCGTTGCGACGGGCATCGTGATGCTGTTTGTCACCCACGCCTTGCGCACTCGCATGGCCGAACGCTGCGTCCGCCTCGTGCAGGACGAAATCCACGAGCCGCACGGCCCATCGGCTACCGAGGCAGATCAACCCCACGAACCCCCCCGTTCGTAGCCCAGAAGTACAGCGGATAGTCGCCGTCGCTCCCCGGCACGCCGCCCAGCGCGTCGAGCCCATCGGGACGCCAACTCGGGTAGAGCGGCATCAGATCACTCGGCTGGATGCGCCCGCCCGGCAGGAATTCGTTGTTCTGCGCGGCCGCCTCGCCGATCTTGCGCATATCAGCCTGGCGCACGCCGCCATCGCCGGTCGCCACGTGCGGCCGCGCCTCGGGGTTGCACCAGCTCGGCGCCATCTTCTGCCGCGTCGCGGTGCCGCCGTTGATCGCGATGCGGTTGTTCTTCGCGAAGTCTGCCCGCTCCCAAAGCAGCACCTTGTCGGCCGGCTGCGCCAGGCTCGAGGTCGACGTTGGCGCCAGCGTCCCCGCCGACATCGCGCCGCGTCCACCCGCCCCGAACCGGCTCGGCACGCTCCACAGCGTCGGGCTCATGTAGTAGCTCGAAGGCCACAGGTACTTCCCGTTCCGGCTGTCCTGGAGCGAGCGGTACTGCGCGAGCTGGTCGAGCGCCAGCCGATCCGCCGGTGAGAACTGAACCTCGCTGTCGCGCCCGCCCTGCGCGTTCCAATCGCTCATCCACGAGTACCAGTACACGCCGAAGAACTCCGTGCTCCACTCCGGCACGATGGGCACCTCGAAGTTCCACACCGGTTCCTCTTCCGTCGGATGCAGCGCATCGCTCCACGTCGTGCCCGGCACGCGCCGCGAGCGGCTATTGGTCTCGGGGTCGAACGGCGTCGGAAAGAACCGCTGCTCGTGCTCGTACAGCATCACGAGCTGCGACAGGCTCCGCAGGTTGGCCACGCCAACCGTCGATCGGGCCGTCAGCCGCGCGCCGGCCAACGCCGGGATCAGGATTCCCATCAGGATCCCGATGATCGAGATCACCACCAGCAGCTCAATCAGCGTGAATCCACGCACCCTGTCCGAAGCCATGCGGCCCCCTTTTGCCATCCCAGATCGCCGGTTTGGTTCCCCCAATACACCGTACTACGCCCAGCCACAGCCAAAGTTGCAGGGAGCCCTCTCGTGACAAGCCCGAAACCTACGGCTTCTCTATTGAGACTCCGTCT
Organism: Phycisphaerae bacterium; assembly: GCA_030426395.1. Classification (GTDB taxonomy): domain Bacteria; phylum Planctomycetota; class Phycisphaerae; order Phycisphaerales; family UBA1924; genus JAHCJI01. Next base: position 88,653 of record JAUHYE010000001.1, on the reverse strand, counting down.
CAATACGTTACCATTCACCCCCTCAGCCCACAACCCCGGGAGTCCGAATTCCATGCCTACCCGAGCCTCGACGCTTCCTTCCTGCCTCTTGATCGGCCTGATGGCCATCCTGCCCGCCTGCGAGCAGGAATCGACCCAGCCCACCGGCACCGTCGGCGCTTCCCGCACCGAGGACTCGACGCCCTCCGCCCACGCCGCCCCAGAAAACGAGACGGCCGAGACCCCCCGCGTTGCCGCCCTGCTGCCCTTCGCCGCCGACCAACTCATCGCCCTGGGCGTGCAGCCCGTGCTCGTGCCCGCCTTGCGCGGCGGCCAGCCCGAAGCTTGGCAGGGCATCGAAATGGGCGCCCTCGACCACTCCGTGGGCCCCAACATCGAGCAGCTCATCGCCGCCGACCCAGACGTTGTCATCTTGAGCGCCGTCTACACCCAGTTCGTGCCGCAGATCGAAGAGACCACGGGCGCCCGCGTCATCGCCATGGACGCCGACACACTCGAGGACGTGCGCACGCACACCCGCACCATCGGCGAACTCGTGGGCAAGCAGGATCAGGCCGAGCAGTGGATCAGCGACTTCGACACCACCCTTGAGACCGGCGCGACCGAAGCTGCGGAGCCGGTCAGCGTCCTTGCAGTCTTTGGCACGCCCCACGCGTTCTACGCCTTCCTGCCCGACAGCTATCTGGGCAACCTCGTCGAGCACGCCGGGGGTGAGCTCATCACCAGCGACATGCCCGAGCACGCCATTTTCCGCGGCCTGGCCCCCCTGAGCATGGAGGCCGTTGTCGCAAGAGATCCCGACGTGCTTCTGGTCGTCTTCCACGGCCCCGAGCAGGCTGCGCGGAGCATGCTCGACCGCGACCCGCTGTGGGGCCAGCTCTCGGCCGTCAAGGGCGACCACATCGCCATGCTGCCCGACGACCTCTACGCCATGCGCTCGGGCTCCGAGGCCGCGACCGCGCTCGAGAACGTCCGCACCGCGATCGACAACGCCAAGCCAACCCAATGACCACGCTGACGGCCGGCCAACCCGCCGTCGCCACCCCCGCCACGCGACCCGCGTGGCGTCGCTATGGCACGCCCGCCGGCATCGTGCTCGTCCTCGTGCTGGGCCTGGCACTCTCGCTCGCGCTCGGCGCGGTGCGCATCCCGCTGGCCGATGTCTTCGCCACGCTCACCGGCTCGGGCGAGGGCGCCAGCGAACGCATCATCATGAGCGCCCGCCTGCCGCGTGCACTCGTCGCGTTGCTCGCCGGCGCCAACCTCGCCGTTTCGGGCGTGCTGCTCCAGGGCGTCACGCGCAACCCGCTGGCCGACCCCGGCATCATCGGCGTCACCGCCGGCGCGGGCGTGGCCGCCACGATCGTGCTGGCCGCGTTTCCAGCGGCCGCCCACGCGCTCCCCCTCGCCGCGTTCCTGGGTGCGATGGCCTCGGCCGTCTTCGTCTACGCCGTAAGCTGGACCCCCGGCGCCGCCGGCAAGGGCGGCACCAGCCCCGTGCGCATGGTCCTGGCCGGCGTCGCCGTCAACGCCATCCTCGGCGCCGTCATCGGGGTGCTCATTACCGCCTTTGCCGACCGTATCCCCGCCGTCATGTTCTGGACCGCCGGCTCGTTTAACGGCCGCGGCTGGAGCCATCTGTGGATGGTGCTGCCCTATTCGGTCGTCGGTCTTACGCTCGCGTTCGCATTGCGCTCTCGCGTCCGCATCCTCGAACTGGGCGACGACACCGCGAGCACCATGGGCATCTCCGTCGAGCGCACCCGCCTGCTCGCCTTCGCCGCCGCCGCATTGCTCGCCGGCTCGGCCGCCAGCGTCGCGGGCCTGGTCGGCTTCGTGGGCCTGGTCGTGCCGCATCTTGTCCGCCTGGCCATGGGCTCCAACCGTCTCATCGTTCCCATCAGCGCCTTCGCCGGTGGCGCGCTCCTGCTCTGGGCCGACCTCGCCGCCCGCACTGTCCTTGCGCCGAGCGAGCTGCCGGTGGGCGTCGTTACCGGCTTGGTCGGCGGGCCCTACTTCATCTTCCTGCTCTACAAGTCCGGGTGGCTGCGATGACCCTCCAAGCCCACGACCTCGCCGTCGACCTTGCGCCACGCCGCGTGCTCACCGGCGTCAACGTCGCCATCGAGCCCGGCGAGATGGTCGCCATCGTCGGCCCCAACGGCTCGGGCAAGTCGACGCTGCTGCGCGCCCTCGCGGGCCTCCTCCGACCCGCCGCCGGCCAGGTCACCCTCGACGCCAAGCCCCTGCACCGCTATCCCAAGCGCGCCCTCGCCCGCCGCCGTGGTTTGCTAGCTCAATCGGCCGACCTCCCGCAACTCACCACCGTGCGCGAGCACGTGGCCATGGGCCGCCACGCCCACGCCAGCGCCCTGGCATCCCTCTTCCGCGCGGGCGACCAATCAACCCACAACGCCGCCATCGACACCGCAATGCACCGCTGCGGCATCGCCCATCTGGCCGACCGCCGGATGGAGGCCCTCTCCGGCGGCGAGCGCCAGCGCGTCCGCCTGGCCACCACCCTCGCCCAGGAGCCCGCCGTCCTGATGCTCGACGAGCCGCTCACCGGTCTGGACATCGAGCACCAGCTCAGCCTGCTCGACCTTCTCAAAGAGCTCAATACCACGACAGGCGTCACCGTCGTCTGCGTCATCCACGAGCTCGGCCTGGCCCTGCGGCACTTCCCGCGCATCCTCGCAATCCACGATGGCACGATCGCAGCCGACGGCTCGGGCCGCGAGGTGCTCACCACGCCCACCCTCCGCACCGTCTTCGGCGTCGAGGGCTGCGCCTGCTACGACCTGCCCGACCACCCCGTCGTGGTGTGCAAGAGCCCCGGAGACTGCGCCGCCGGCCGAGAGTTGCCCCAGGTCGTCACCCCAAGCCTCAACCGCCAGTCACTCACCCGATAGCACCCCATTTGCCTCACGCGCAAATCCTGCGCTTTCGATAATTTCCACGCGAATCGGACTCAAGTCGCCCCCAGACACGTTCGATAACCGGGGTATGGCACCCCAGAGCACCAACCAGGCCGTCGCTCCGAACGAGAACGCGAGCGAGAACCAGACCGCACCCCGCCCCGCCAGCAGCGGGCGGCAGCCCTTCAAGATGTCGGCCCTGCACCCCAGGGCCGGCAAGGCTACCGCCGCCGGCGTTGCACCCAACCTCATGGGCGAGATGGCCGGCCTGTTCGAGGGCAGCCTCACCAGCGGCTACGGCCCCGAGATCGGCATGGTGCCCAAGCCAAAGGCCACGCCCGCCCCAGAGCCCAAGCCCGCCAAGCCCGCACAGAAGCGCAAGGCCAAGGCCGCCCAGGAAACCAAGCCCAAGCCAGCCCCCAAGCGCATGACCGCCGAAGAGGCCCGCGCCTACCTCATGGGCGACAAGGCTCCAGCCGGCACCAGCGCCCAACCGCGCCTCATGCGCACGCCGCCGATCCCGAGCAACATCCGCGACCTGCGCGCGCCCGGTTTCACCAGCGTCTACGAGCTCCTCCCAGACGAACCCCGCCTCTTCGCCCTCGAGTCGGTCTACGGCCGCTGGGACGGCAAGATCCTCGTGCTCGACTCGGCCCCGACCCACGTCCAGGTCGTTCGGGCCCGCCTGCCGCGCAAGACCCTGCGCCCATACTGCCAGCACGAGACACCCTCGACGTACGGCCTGGCCCGCCTCGCCTTCCCCCTCGCCCGCCACGGCGTGCTCGCGGGCTCGGTCTATGGCCCGCTGCTGATCAACTCCAACGAGCGCGACGAGCTCCAGGCCAGTCGCGACGCCGATCGCAAGGCCCTCGCCCCCATGCTCCGCTTCGTGACCAAGAACATGCCCAACCTCAAGGCCATCGTGTGCCTGGGCGTCACCGCCTACGAGTTCATGCTCTATGCCATGACCAGCAAGGCAATCACCTCTGGCTCGCTGCCGAGGTGGCCCGAAGAGTTCGACGCCACCGAGCCCGTGCGTCCCATCTTCGGCGGGCCCACGGTCTTCCTCACCTGCCGCACCTCGCCCGAGGCCATCCACCGCCGCGGCGGAGAGACCAAGGCCCAGGAAGACTGGCAAGCCGTCGCCGACCACCTGGCCCACCAGGAACGCCCCCGCGCCCTGCACCAACTCGGCCGCGGCAAGGTCGTGCGCGACAACCAGGCCGCCTGAGCCGCAGCGTCCTATGACTCAGGCTGATGCGCCTGACGAACCGCACAGTCACCGATGATCGCGGCAAGCGCCATCCGGTCACCCGCTGGCTGTACAGCTTCACCTATCCCATGCCGTGGGAGCCGATCTATCGCGAGACCCCGCGGAGCTGGCGAATGTTCCACAAGGGCGCACTCGTCGCCGCTCTGACATTCGTTGCGATGATCTTGATTTCCACGCTCCTCGCTCCCGGCTTGGGGGCTCCGATCGCGTTCGTTCCCTCAATTTTCTATCCGATGTTCTTTGTGGTGTGGATGGGGGTGTACTTCTACTTCCACTTCGCGGTTTTCAAACCTTGGTCTAAACGTCATAAACTCGCCATCGGCCGCTGCCGCGCATGCGACTACAACCTCGAAAACCTCACCCCCGACCCCGACGGCTGCACCACCTGCCCCGAGTGCGGCGCCGCCTGGCGGCAACCGCCCGCGATTCCTGACCCCTAGTCACCGCTTCCCACCCGCCGCGTCACGCTCACCGCCGGGTACAACCCCGCCACCTTTTCACGAGGCTCCACCCGCGCCGCATACTTCGAGTTCAGCGGCTGCAACCGGATCAACTCCTCGCCATCACCAGACCGCTCGAAGTACACCCGCTTGAACGTTGTCTCGCTGTCGGGCTCGATCAGCCGCGCGAAGCAGTCCATGCCGCTCTTCACCTCGCGCGCGGGGCTGAAGATCACCACGTCGCCCTCGACGTACGTTGGCTCCATGCTGTCGCCCGTCACCCGGGCCGCGAACGCGTCGGGGTCTCCAAGCTCGGGCGCCGCGACATAGCTGTCGGCCACCCGGGCGGGATACCCCAGGTCGGTGAACTCCGCCGCCCGCCCCGCCGGCACGAGATTAATCAACGGCACCGCCCGAGGCAGCAACGCGCCGACCCGCTCGCCCTCGCCCGACTTCTCGCCCTGGGGCGAGATCCGCTCCACCAGCCGCGCCAAGGCCCCAGACTCGAACGCACGGTCCAGCCCCCCCGGCCCAGCACCGCGCAGCAGCGCTGCGAGTTGCCGGGCCGCCTGCCCCTGCTCGCGCCGCTCGGCCAGTTCCTCTCGCACGACCGCGGGCGTGGTCTGCATCGCCACCATCTCGCCCAGCGAGCCCGGCTCCATCTCCAGCGCCCGCTCCAGCCCGGCCAGCACGCGTTCGGTGGGCGCTCCCCGCTTGCCCCGCTCCAGTAGCGAGAGGTACCCCTTCGTACACCCCGCCCGCTCGGCCGCCTCGCGCAAACTCAAGCCCAGCCGCAGCCGTCGATCCCGCAGCCGATCGCCGAACCCAGCCGCTCCTCCCGCTCCCCCGGATGCCTCCATAGCCATGGCAAAGCTCCCTCCAATACCCGCCAGCGAGCCCCAGGCTCACGATTTCGATGGCATCGCCACCGAACTGCGCAATCTGGCGGACATACCAAACATTAGCCTTGCATTTGTTTGCAATCCAGTCGACAATAGGGAGCCGGAACAATCAATCAGTAAACGGAGAGCAACCATGCAGACGAGACTGGACGATGCCACCCTCGACATGCGACGCAAGCACCGCCGCGCCATGGTCACCCGCATCCTCGATGCGGCAGACCATCTGCCCGCCGATGAGCGGCAGCTCCTCCTGGCCATCTACGGCCGGGGCATGGCCGTCAGCGAGGCCGCCGCCATGCTGGGAACCCCCGAGCGGCAGCTCCGCCGTCGGGTCAGGGCCCTGGTCCGCCGAGTGTCCGACCCGGCCTTCGATGCCGCCATCCGCCTCAGCCCCGACCTGCCCCGCCAGCTCCGACAGGTCGCACGCCTCACCTGCATCGAGGGCCTGCCCATGCGCCAGGTCGCCTCGCGGCTAGGCATCAGCTACCACAGCGTCCGCAAGCAATGCGATGCCTTCCGCGCCCTCACCCAGACGCCGCGCCAGCGGCCCGTGCTGGAGGCCTCGGCGTGACCGACCGCATCGCCCACGCCAAAGCCCTGTTCGCACTGCCGACCGATTCGGCCGACCCGACCCGCCGCAGCGCACTCCGCGCCGCGCGAGACGCCGCCAGGGCGCTCGCCGACCTCGAGCCGGGCAAGGTCGCCCTGCTCACCGGCCCTAGTGGCAGCGGCAAGAGCACCGCACTCCGGATGCTGCGCCGCCGACTTGCGCGCGCCAATCGCGCCGTGGTTCGCCCGCCCGCGCACCTGTCGCGCCGCCGGCCGACCATCGAACACGTCGGCACCGACCTGCAACAAGCGCTCGGCCTGCTCAGTGCCGCCGGCCTGGCCGAGGCCGCGCTGCTGCCGCGCCCCGCCGGCGCGCTGAGCACCGGCCAACTCGCGCGGCTCACCATCGCCGCCGCCATGGACCTCTGCACGCCCGGCTGCGTCCTGATCGTTGACGAGTTCGCCGCCGCCCTCGACCGCGCCACCGCGCAGTCGCTCGCGAGCGCACTCGCGCGATGGTGCCGGCGGAACCAAGTCACGCTGATCGCCTGCAGCGCGAAAGAGGACACCCTCGAATCGCTCTCGCCCGACCTGCTCATCGCCCTGCCCCTGCCCGGCGAACGCCCATCGCCGGCCATCATCATCGCCCGCGCCCCCGCGGAGCACACCAGTGGCACACGCCTCGCTCGTCCGCCGGTTCAGTAGTCCCGTTCCCGACACCATGACCATCGAGCCCGGCTCGCCAGCCGACCTCGTGCCGCTCGCGCGGTTCCATTACGCCGCTGGCCGTCCCGGTCCCATCGCCCATGTCCTGCGCGCCGTTGATGATGGCGAAATCGTGGGCGTCCTGGTCGCCTCCATGCCCACACTCAACGGCCGATGGCGTTCCATCGCGTGGCCTGGCGAGTATGACACGCACGACAAGCGTGCAAACGCGTTGCGGTTGAACCACGACGTGCGCGTCATCTCACGCGTGATTGTCGATCCGAGGTATCGCGGGCGGGGCCTGGCCGTGCGATTGGTCCGCACGTACCTGCACAACCCCTGCACCGCGCGTACTGAGGCGCTCGCGGCCATGGCCCATGCCTGCCCCTTCTTCGAGCGGGCCGGCATGCGGCGGATCGACCTCCCGCCCAGCAAGGCCGACGCCAGGCTCCTGCGCGCCATGGCTCGGCACGACCTCGAGCCGGCCGACCTGCTGCACCACCCACCCGAGAGCATCGCACCAAGCCTGCGCGCCTGGGCAAGCGCCCGCAAGCTGCGCGGCGGTGATATCCCGGGCCGCGCGTTCGCCGCATTGACGCACCCGCCAGTCGTGTTCGTGCACGATCGAGGTGCGTCGTGACGCCGTTGCCGGCACGACCGGCGACCGTCGAGCAACTGGCCGAGTGCGTGCGCACGGCCCTGGACGTTCAGGTCAGCGCCAGGCCGCTGGAATACCTCGCCCACGCATTCTTCGCCGACCACATGCCCGAGGCGCTCGGCAACACGGCCGACGACGCGATCGATGCGGTGGTGTGGGCGAACCGCGGCGGCGGCAAGACATTCCTGGGCGCCGTCGCGACGCTGCTCGACCTTGTGTACAAGCCGGGCGTCGAGGTGCGCATCCTGGGCGGCTCGCTCGAGCAGGCCCAGCGCATGCACGCCCACCTGCGGCACCTCATCCGGTGCCCGGCCGTCAGCGACCTGGTCGAGGGCCGGGTGACCGACCGCAAGCTCGAACTCGTCAACGGCTCGCGCCTCGAGTTGCTCGCCCAGAGCCAGGCGTCGGTCCGTGGCACGCGCATCCAGAAGCTGCGGTGCGACGAGGTGGAACTTTTCGATCCGGCGGTGTGGGAGGCGGCCCAGCTTACGACTCGCAGCAAGCAGGTCGAGTACGGCGGCAAAACGTACACGATTCGAGGCTCGATCGAGGCCCTGAGCACCATGCACCGCGCGCACGGGCTGATGCGCGACGTGGTCGACCAGGCGGGCGAAGGCTCACGCAAGCTATTCAAGTGGGGCGTGGTCGACGTGCTCGATTGCTGCGGGCCCGAGTATGCGTGCGAGGGCTGCCCGTTGTGGAACGAGTGCCAGGGCTCGGCCAAATCCGAAGATCGCCCGGCCGGTCACCTGTCGATCGCCGACGCGATCTCGCTGAAGGGGCGGGTGTCGCTGAGCACGTGGGACGCCGAGATGCGGTGCGAGCGGCCCAAGAGCGATGATGCGGTCCTGCCGGAATTCGATCAGGCTGTCCATGTTCGTGAGTCGCCGGCAATGGATGAAGCGTGGCGATGGGTGCTCGGCATGGATTTTGGGTATCGGTCGCCCACGGTGATCGTGTGGGGTGCGCTCTCACCCGATGGTGTGCTGCACATTGTCCGCGAGCGGGTCGCGAGCCGATGCTTGCTCGGCGAGCACATCGACGCGATGCTGGAAGATGAGGATCGAAGGCCGGCTTGGATCGGCATCGACCCCGCCGGCTGGCAGGGCAACGCGCAGACGGGGCTCAGCGATGCCCAGCAGATCCAACGCGCCGGCCTGAGCGTGCGCGCGAGGCGGACGACGATCCGGGCGGGGCTTGATTTGTTACGTGCTCGATTGCGACCGGCGGATGGTGAGCCGACGCTCTTCATCTCGCCCGCGTGCCCGCACCTGATCGAGAGCCTGGAGCGATACCACTACGACATGCAGCGGCCGATGAGCGAGGAGCCCGCCAAGGACGGGCCCGACCACGCCGTCGATGCGCTGCGGTACCTGGTGACGAATCTGGATCGGCCGGGGGCGTTGAAGGCGGGGAGTTACTTGTGATTGCTCAGTGCTTGAACAACCGGTAGATCATCAGGAACCCGCCGCTGAGCAGGACGCCGACGACCAGGCCGACAAGGCCGCCGACGAAGACGCCGCCGATCCAGTGGCCCGAGAGGGCCCACGCGACGGGGATGGCGATGGCCAGGCAGACGAGGATGAACAGGGCCTGGAAGAGGTTGTCCTTCTTGCGGATGTTGGGGCCGGTGGCGACGTCGGTGACGACGTTGTAGACGCTGGGTTCGTCCTTGGGGGGCCTTAGTTTGTTGGTGGGTCTGTTGGTGGGCAGCGGAGGTGGGCCGGGGACATCGGGCTTGGGAGGGGGCGTCGGGCCATCGGGGTGGTGTGCCATGGTGACCGATGGTACCACCGGCCCGGGCCGCGGTTGCCTAGTTATCCTCACCGTCGCCGTCGATGCCGATGCTCACGCCGGTGATGTGGTGGGGCTCGGTGGGCTGGAACTGGAAGGTGAAGGTGATCCAGGCGTCGGTGCTCTGGCTCTGGCCCGACACCTCGACAGTCGTGGGCGAGTTCTTCCTCACGCGGATGTTCTGGAGCGCGCCAAACTCGTGGTGGAACTGGGCGTGCTGCTGGCGGCGTGTGTCGTCCAGTTTGTCTTGTTCCTCGGGACTCTCGGCGAGCGCTCGGTAGTCGTGGCCGAACTGGATGTACGCGTCGGGCGAAGGCTCACCAATGGAGCGGACCCAGGCCAGGGCCCGGCGTTCGCGCTCTTCGGGTGGCAGGGCCGTCGCGGCGTGGCGTTCGTCGAAAGCCGAGCGTGTGAGGGCGTGCAGGTCGTCCGACAGGGCGTTGAAGCGGCGGCGGAAGTCGGGCCGGGTCGGGTCGGCGCTGTTGCACAGGAGGATGAAGCGGTCCGCTGGTGCGAAGCTCATGCGGACCGAATAGCCGTACATGTCGCCCGCGCTGGCCACGCCCGGGGCGTTGCCGTACATGGTGCTCGCGGCGTCCGGGCCGGCGAGGGTGCCGTCGTGCACGGCGTTCAGATAGTTGTTGAGGTCGCGCGCGGTGGAAACCTGGCCGCCGCTGCCCATCACGAGCCAGGATGTCTTGCCCCAGTAGGGCGGGGCGTTTGTTTCGCCGTCGCTGCGCGAGCCGTAGCCGATGGCGATGCGGCCCTCGGGCAGCGTGTCGCCGTTGAAGCCGGTGTCGGGCATGTTGGCGGGCCCAAAGATGTGCTGGCGGGTGTAGTCCTGGTAGCTCTGGCCGCTGGCGATCTCGAGGACGGCGGCGAGCAAGCCCCAGGCCGAGTGCGAGTGGCGCGAGTCGGTGCCGGGCTCGAACAGCAGTTGCTGGTTCATGATGCGGCGGACCGCTTCGTCGCGGTCGATCCAGGCGTGGTCGGGGTCGCGATCGGTGGGGATGTCGTGGAAGTCTGGCAGGCCCGACTCGCCGCTCATGAGGTGGTCGAGGGTGATCGAGCGCTTGTCCTCTGGTACGTTCTCAAAGAACTTGGTGATCGGGTCGTCGCGGTCGAGCTTGCCCTCGTTCATGAGTTGCAGGAGGCCGAGGTGCGTGAAGTCGATGGGCACCGAGCCGATGGCGAAGATGGTGTCGGGGGTGACTTCTCGGCCCGCGTCGCGGTCGGCCAGGCCGTAGCCGGCGTGGTGGGCGATGGCGCCGTCGCGCACGACGAGCAGGACGCCGGAGAAGCCGGCGGCTTCTTCGGCCTGCATGCGATCTTCGAGGGTGTCCCAGGTGAGCTCGGGAACGTCGAGGTCGGCGCCCTGGGCGACGCTTCGCGCGCGGGCAAGGATAGCTTTGAAATCGTCGCGGGTGCGCAGCGAGGCGAGGTCGCTGTCTTCTTCCATGAGTTCGAGGCGGTCGAAGCCGGCGTCGATGGCGGCGTTGAGGCTGGCGATCGCGTCTTCGGGCTTGCCCGTGAGCGCCTGCGCGCAGGCGAGGTTGTACAGGGCCGTGGGGCGAAACTCGTCGAACTCGGCGGCTTTCTTGTGGGCGGGGATGGCGCGCTCGTAGTCGCCGGCCATGTGCCAGGCGTAGGCGGCGCGGAAGGCGGCCTGGGCGTTGGTCGGGTCTTCGGCGAGCTGCCGCTCGTAGGCGTGGGCTTCGTCGCGGAAGGCCTGCGGAGCGTCCTGCGCAAGCGAGAGGGTCGAGGCAGCGAGCAGCATCGCAACGGTGAGGCGGCGGATGGGCATGGGGAGGTCCTCCAACGAGTTTGGTTCGCACACCACACGGAGTCTGGGCGTGGGGGCGGCCCGTCGCCAATAATCAAAAATATGGCAAAGAATGAAAAAAAGACGCGCCAGCCACGGCCCGAGCCCTACGAGATCCGCACCGCCCGGCAGCTGCGGGCCATCGGCACGCCCATATCGGCGGCGATCATCGAGGAGATGCGGCAGGGCGGGGCCATGAGCGCCGCCGAGGTCGCCGAGAAGATCGGCAAGAGCCCCCAGGGCGTGCACTACCACCTGGGCAAGCTGCGCGAGATCGGGCTGGTGCGCGTGGCGGGCGAGCGCGAGACGGGGCGGCGGCCCGAGATGCTGTTCGAGATCGAGGCCCACGACGTGCACCTGACCCAGGGCAAACGCACGCCCGGGCTGCGACGCGAGATGCTGCGCGTGTGCCGCCTGTTCCTGCGGCGGGCGGAGGGGGACTACGAGGCGGCGGTGGAGGACAAGGCCGACGAGCGGCTGCCCGCCGGCCTGCGGCTGACGCGCTCGGTCACGCGGCTGGGCGAGCGTGACGTCGAGGAGCTGGCGGCCAAGCTGGAGGCCATCGACCGCTGGCTGGACGAGCGGGACGACCCCGATGGCCCGTGGCGGGTGGGCGTGACGGTGGTGGTGGCGGCCGGGGAGGCGTGAGGGGGGCTCCGGCGACGCCGGGAAAGGCTTGGGGGATGGCCGGAACGTTCCGGGGGACGGCTCGGAAGGCCCGGGGGATGGCCGGAACGCTCCGGGGAGCGCCCTGGAAGGCTTCGGGGATGGCCGGGAAGGCTTGGGGGACGGCCTGGAAGGCTCCGGGGATGGCCGAGGAGGCTTCGGCGACGGCCCGGAAGGCTCAGGGGATGGCCGAGAAGGCTTGGGCGATGGCCTGGAAGGCTCCGGCCGTCCCCGGAAGGACCTTTCGCGCAGGTCTTGCGCGTTTGGGCGGGGGCTGGGAAGCCTTCCGGTGCGCGCACCGGGGGGTTTGCGCAGCTGCGGGAACGTTCCGGTGCGCGCACCCCAGGGCTTAGGCAGCTGCGAAAACGCTCCGGTGCGCGCACCGGGGGGTTTGCGCAGCTGCGGGAACGTTCCGGTGCGCGCACCCCAAGGCTTACGCAGTTGCGGGAACGTTCCGGTGCGCGCACCCCAGGGCTTAGGCAGCTGCGGAAACGTTCCGGTGCGCGCACCGGAAGGCTTCCGCGGCGGGCCATGCGCAATATTTGCGCTTCCAGGCCGGTCTATGCTGGCTCCATGTCGATCGATCGCAACGGCCCCGCGGGGCCCCAACTCGCCGAGGCTTTGGAGGTCCCGTTCGACGCTAATAGCCCCGATGGAACCATCGTGCAGGGCGATGGCCTGTATCAGACCGTGGTTCTGGTCGGGCTGAGCGATGGTTCTACCGGGCGAGTTTCGTTCGAGACGCTCGACTCGATCCGTCTGTGCCGCGGCGAGTTCCCTCCGTACGACTTCGTCGCAGAGGAAGAAGGGTGGCCCTGGCTGTCCACGATCCAGCAGTCCCGATGGCTGTACGAGCGTTGTCTGTACGAACGTAAGTTCTACGGAGGGGCCAGTGGCACGGACATGGATGAGATGCTCTGCGACTACAGCCACTACGTGTTTCGGTTTGAAGACGAATACATCGAAGCGATCGCCAAGGGCATCTGGATCGATCGGGTGCGTCGTTTCCAGGAGCCATTGCAGCTGCCGCCCGATCATCCGCTCGGCGGCAAGCTGCCGGTGACCAGCAAGACGCGCCGGTTTGCGGCGCACGGGATCGATCTGTCGATTCGAGTGAATCCCAAGAGCACGACAGAGCTGCTCGATCACGCGCGGCTTTGTTCCCAGTGCCTCTTCCAGATCGGCTTTGCCGATGACGTTGAGCGATGGAGTCCGTCCTGGCAACTCCAGCTGCGCTACAGAGATGGCAGGGCCATCAGTGTCTTCCGTCACCATTTGGGACGGTCGGAGTTCGAGGTCGATGGCGTGGGCACGATCGATGACATCCTGCCCTATCTGGAGCAGGACCTCGCGCGGATCAAGAAGCGTCGGGGATGTCGATAGCGAAGGTTTCTTCGAGTTCGAGGATGATTTCGACGGGATCGAAGCCCATGGGTTCACGGCCCTCTGCGATTCAGTGCTCTTGGCCACACTCCGGACAGATGGTCTTCGGTCGCGGATAGCCGCAGGCCGTGCAGTTGCCGCAGGCGGCGCGGATGAGGGCGATCTGGGTGCGGATCAGGCCCAGCACGATCACGATGGGCAGGGCGAAAAGCAGGATGTTGGCGAGCAGGGAGAGGACGGAGGGGCGGTAGGGCATGGAGCCGACGGCCTGGCCGTCGTTGATGAGGGTGACGCCGAGCCAGGATGGGCGGAGTTCCCAGGGCCACTCCTTCGTGCGGCCGCCGATCAGTTCGATCTTCAAGGGCCAGCCGGCTCGCACGCTGGTGCCAGAGGTATGCTCGTTGTAGTCCTCCGGTTGGACTTGCTTCAACTCGTTGTTGCAGAGCCGGCGCCAGGCGAATGGGATCTCTTCGAGGTCCACGTGGTTGCCGCCATAGCTGGCAAGCGGGGTCGGAGCATGCGTGAACGCAACGCTGGCAAGGGACGACTCGGTTGCACTCATGAGAACGAACGGCGGATGATCGGCGTCGATTCCCCAAACCTGAAAGTCTTCCAGCTCAACGCCATTGATCTGCTCCACGCCAACAACGACGAGTATTGTGGTCAGGAGCGCCGACAGCAACACGGCAATCGCAACATCGCCGCGTCGCACGAAGTTGTGCCGCCAAGCGCTGGGCATGGGCATCTCCATGAGCAACCTTGCTCATGACATCAGACGCCCAGGCCATGTGATTGTTCCGATTGGCGCCGCCTACGAATGCGCCGCCGCGCCGATGGTCATCTTGACCGCGACGTGGCTGGGCTTCACGCGGCTCTCGAACTCGTCGCGGAACTTGTTCATGATGGTGCGCAGGGCCCAGTTGTTGCCATCGGCGAGACCACAGATCGTCGTGCCGGGCATGGAGCCCATCGACGTTGCGATCTCGAGGGCCATGTCCAGGTCTTTCGTCTTCGCGTGGCCGTCCTCGATGCGGCTGACGAGCTGGTAGAGCCAGCCGGTGCCTTCGCGGCAGGGCGTGCACTGGCCGCAGCTCTCGTGCTTGTAGAAGCGGGCGATGTTGCGCGCGACGGCGACCATGTCGGTGTCCTCGTCGAACACCGTCGGGCCGGCGGTGCCCAGGCCCAGCACGTTGTACTTGCGGCCGATGTCGAAGTCGAGCTCGGCCTCGTACTGGTCGGTTCCGAGGACGCCCATCGACACGCCACCCGGGATGGCGGCCTTGTACTTCTTGCCATTGCGCATGCCGCCGCAGTATTCCTCGACCAGGACCTTCAGCGGAATGCCGAGCTCGAGCTCGTAGACGCCCGGCCGGTTGACGTGGCCGCTGACGCCCATGAGCTTGGTGCCGTAGCTGGGCGGGCCGCCCACGGTGCTCTCCACGCCCTGTTTGGTGAACCACTCGGCCCCGTTCTCGACGATGCTGGGCACGTGGGCGAGGGTCTCGACGTTGTTGATGATGGTGGGGCGGCCGAAGAGGCCCTCGACGGCGGGGAAGGGCGGCTTGATGCGCGGCCAGCCGCGCTTGCCCTCGAGTCCTTCCAGCAGCGCGGTCTCCTCGCCGCAGATGTAGGCGCCCGCGCCGCGGTGGACGTAGCAGTCGACCTGGAACCTCGTGCCGCCGGTGTTGGCGTCGGTATTGGTCAGGCCCTTGGGCCCGAAGATGCCCTTGTCGTAGGCCTCGGCGATGGCCTTCTCGAGGACCTTGGCCTGGTGGTGGTACTCGCCGCGGATGTAGATGAAGGCCTTGTCGAGGCGGCAGGCGTAGCAGGTGATGGCGATGCCTTCGAGCACCAAATGAGGGTCGAAGTCCATCAGCAGGCGGTCCTTGAAGGTGCCCGGCTCGGACTCGTCGGCGTTGACGGCCAGGTAGCGGGGGCCGCGCTGCTCCAGGGAGTCCTTGCCGTCTTCGAGCTTGGGCAGGAAGGTCCACTTGAGCCCGGTGGGGAAGCCCGCGCCGCCGCGGCCGCGGAGCATGGAGGTCTTGACGGCCTCGACGACGTCGCCGGGGGCCATGGTCAGGGCCTTGCGGAGGCCCTCGTAGCCGCCGGTCTTCGTGTAGTCGTCGTAGCCGACGATGCGGCGGTCCTTGGGGTCGCCGTAGGGCCAGGTGGGGATGCGCTTGCACAGGACGTGCTCTTCGATCTTGGGGGACCAGGCCATGGCGACTCCGGGGGCTTCGAAAACAGGACCAATCGGAACTGGGCGGCCATTCTAGCGGATGGGCGTGACAAACCACCCCGAGCCGACCGGGCCGGCGGGCCTGGTTAGGATTGGCCCCACCCCGACGATCGGGAGTCGGGCGGAAGCAAGCGGGGCGGACTTGAAGGCGATGGAGCGAGCGATGCGGACAGCGACCACGGCGACCACGGCAACGACGGCGGGCCTCCTGGCGATGGCGACCACGGCCCTGGCCGGCGGGCGGCCCAGCTTCGTGCACGAGCCCTACGTGGTTCCGGCTTCGGTCGGGGCGGTGTCGGCCTCCACGGCGGCCACCAGCGCCGGGGCCAGCGGCATGATGCAGGACGACGTGGACTGGAGCCGCCGCCAGCGGGAGATCGCGCTCGAAGAGATGTGGTTCTACTACCGCATCGGCGTGGGGGCGACCGACCGCGGCAGCGCCCGGTTCGAGAACTTCACCGGCAGCGACTTCGACGCCCAGTTCGACAGCCCCGGGCTGCTGGTCAGCTTCGCCATCGGCGGGCGGTACCGGCTTGGGTCCCAGGGGCCCTGGGGCATCCGCTTCGAGGTCGAGGGGCTCTTTGGCTACGACCAGTACGACCGCGTGGGTCGCGGGGGCGGGCCCACGGTGAGCGACGGCGACCTGTTCGAGTACGGCCTGTCGGCCAACATCATGCCCGACCTCAAGTTCGGGCGCTTCAGCGTGTTCGCGGGCGGGGGCATCGGCGGGTCGATCTTCACCCTCAGCGACGCCAGCCCGAGCGACTACGACGACTCGCGCGGCGCGCTCAGCCTGCAGGCGATGGCGGGCGCGAGCATCGAGCTGGCCGAGCCGGTGGCCCTCTACGCGATGGTCCGCTACCGCACGTACAGCAACATCCACTTCTACGACGATTCGGACATCCGGATGCGGCTGCTGAGCCTTGACTCGGCGTCGCTGGAGGTTGGTCTTGAGTTTCGGTTTTAGATCATCTTGAGCGCTCCGTAGCGGCCTCCGGCCGCACACTCGCTCTCTCGATATCGGGACGCCCGTTCTCTAGAGCCCGACGCGTTCGGTGATGCTCAGGCCGAAGGCTTCGAGCTGCGGGTAGTCGGCGTCGCTGTTGGTTAAGAGGCGCATCTGTTTGATGCCCAGGGCCCGGACGATCTGGCTGCCGGTGCCGTACTCCAGGGCGCCGGCGGCCTGGCTCTTCGTGGGGCTGTCCTCGTCGCGCGAGTCGAAGGGGCGCGTCAGGCGGTTGTTGAGCATCATCCGCTCGTCGGGGGTGTCCAGCCCGCCGCTGGGGCGCAGGTAGACGATCGCGCCCCTGCCTTCCTTCTGGATCTGCTTCATCGAGCTGTCGAGGATGTTGCGGCAATTGCGGCCGTCGTGCGTGGCGGCGAAGATGTCGCCCAGCAGGTCGCGGCGATGCACGCGCACCAGTGTTGGTTCCGTCTGCTCGATCACATTGCCAGAGGCGTCCAGATCGCCGACGCCGCCGAGCGTGAGCGCAAGATGCGGCAGCGGGTCGGTGATGCTCCGAAAAGCGTGGAGCGTGAACGGGCCGTGCGCGGTCTCGATGCGCGTGCCGCTCCTGGGCTCGAGGCGCTCGACGAAGCTCTCGCGGCTCAGCCGGTACTCGATGATCTGCTTGATGGAGCACATCTTGAGGTTGTGCTTCTTGTTGAACTCGATCAGGTCGTCCACGCGCGACATGTGGCCGTCCTCGCGCATGATCTCGATGCCCATGGCCGCGGGCGTGAGGCCGGCCAGGCGGCAGAGGTCGACCGAGCCCTCGGTCTGGCCGATGCGCACGAGCACGCCGCCGTCTCTCGCGCGCAACGGATTGATGTGGCCGGGGCGCACGAAGTCGTCGGGGCGGGTGTCGGGGTCGATGGTCATCTTGATGGTGCGGGCCCGCTCGAAGGCGCTCACGCCGGTGGTGAAGCCGTGGCGGGGGTGGCCGTCGATCGACACCATCAATGGCGTCCCGCGGACCGAGGTGTTGCGGGCGGTCTGTGGGTGCAGGTCGAGGCGGTCGCACACGGCCTCGGTCAGGCTCACGAAGAGGTAGCCCCCGCCCCGGCGGACCATGAAGGACACCGCCTCGGGCGTCACGAACTCGGCCGCCATCACGAGGTCGCCCTCGTTCTCCCGGTCCTCGTCGTCGGTGAGCACGACCATGCGGCCGGCGCGGAGCTCGTCGAGGATCTCGGGGATGGGAGAAAAGCCAGTGGGGGTGGGCGGGGTCTGTTGGGTCACGGGCGAGGGTAGGGAGTCTTGACGAGGCCATGATCGCACGGTCGGGAAGGCACGGGGCGGGGAGGGCGGGGCGGCGGTCGTTGCCCCCGGGGCCGCGACCCGGGCGGCCGGGGTCCGGGTCTGGGTGGCCGGGGGCCGGGCCCGGGCGGCCAGAGCCGGATTCCGGCCATCCGCCCCGCCGTTCTGGATGACCAAAGTGGCGTTCTGGTCATCCGGAGTGCCGGTTTGGATGACCAAACTGGCAGTTTGGTCATCCAGGCTGGCGGCCCGGTCGGCCCTGGCGGGGCCATGGGGGCTGTTTGCCTTGGGAGAACCCGAATATCCCGCGTTCGTCCAGGCCCCTTCGGCAGGATGACGGGATTACCCGCAGCCCAGGTCGAATTCGTTCTGGAACCCCAGGAAGTCGAAGATGGTCAGGGCCCCGTCGCCGTCGAAGTCGGCCTCCATCGAGCCGGCGTCGAAGCGGTTCTGGAATGCCAGGAAGTCGAAGATGGTCAGGCTCCCGTCGGCGTCCATGTCGGCGGGGCAGGGGGGCTCGGCGACCTCGCCGGCCAGGACCATGCGGTCGATCTCGGCGGCCACGTCCACGCCCCAGGCGTGGGCAAAGGTCCGGTCGCGGTGGTTGAACAGGACGGCCACGCGCAGGCCCTGGCCGCGCTGCCAGACCACCGTGTCGGTGCCCGGCAGCGAGCCGCTGTGGGCGCTGTAGAAGGCCGGGCTGGCCGTGGGCGACAGCACTCCGCCGATCGACCCACCGAAGAGGATGTGGTGGTCGGCCAGGGCCAGCAGGGCGTCGCCGGGGGCGATGAGCCCGCCGAAGGCCGACGAGCCCTCGTGGTCCCACCCGCCGTAGGGCCAGCGGACGAGGGGGCCGGTGGGGTCGAAGACGTTCTGGGCGACGCCGATGTCCTCCTGGTCGTACCAGGGCTCGCGCGGGCCGTGGTCGGCCTGGAACGTGCGGCCCACGCGGACGGCCCCGGGGTGGCCCAGGCCCGCGAAGAGCCGCTCGACTTCTTCCTCGTAGGTGTTGCCGGTGACTTCTTCGATGACCAGGCCGAGCGCGTGGTAGCCGATGTTGGCGTAGGCGTACTGGCTGCCGGGGGCGAATTCGAGGGGCTGGCCGAGGATCCACCGCATCTTGTTCACGCGGCCGGGCGGGCTGGGCACGCCCATGTCGGCGGCGATCTGGACGTCGCGGAAGGCGTGGTTGCCGACGAGGTCGCGGTTCCAGCCGCCGCGGTGCTGCAGCAGGTTGCCGATGGTGATGTCGCCGATGCGCGGGTCGCCAAGGGAAGGAAATGGGTCGATGCCGAGGATGCCCCCGCCGGGCTGGCCGACGTCGAAGGCCTTGTCGGCGAGCGCGAGGCGGCCCTCGGCGACGAGGTTGCGGATGATCGACGCGGTGATGGGTTTGGAGACGCTCGCCAGGCGCATCTCGGCGTCCATGGGCAGGGGCTCGGTGCGTTCGCGGTCGAGCCACCCGAACGACCGCTGGTACACGACGCGATCGTCGAAGGCCACGGCCAGCACGCCGGCGGTGATGCCGTTGCCCTGCATGGTGTCCTGCATCAATTGGTCGAGCTCGGCGAGCTGCGGCACGACGCGGCCGCGGCTGGGCAGGTCCTGGGCGAGGGCGGGGATGGTGATCGCGAGGCAGGCGAAGCAGGCAACGAGTCGGCGCATGGTCTCTCTCCCATGGGTCGTGCGGCCAGCGGGGCGCCGGCGTCCACCAGATGCTATCGGGAGGCGGCCGCGGGCGTTTCGGGGCTACGGTCCAATATGCCCATGGACATGACCGATGATCGCTGGACGCACACGTGCGACTACCTGGACACCGTCTTCGGGCGCCAGGACGAGCACCTGGCGGGCCTCATGCCCCGGGCCATCGAGGCCGGCATCCCCGACATCGCGGTGTCGGCGTCGGTGGGGCGGATGCTCTTGACGCTGGCGAGGCTGGTGGACGCGAAGTTGATTGTGGAGGTCGGGACGCTCGCGGGGTACTCGGGCATCTGGCTGGCGCGGGGTTTGTGCGAGGGCGGAAAGCTCGTGACCGTCGAGCCCAATGAGGTGCACGCGGGCTTCGCCGAGACGATGTTCGCCGAGGCGGGCGTGGCGGACCGGGTGGAGGTGGTGCGCGGCTACGGCACGCCCGTGCTGGAGAAGATGGCGGGCGAGCGGGCGGGGGAGGCGGATTTGGTGTTCCTGGACGCCATCAAGACCGAGTACCCGGACTACCTGCCCCACGCGAAGGCGCTCCTGCGGCCCGGCGGGCTGCTGGTGGCCGACAACATGCTGGGCTCGGGGAGCTGGTGGATCGACACGCCAGAGGGCGAGGACGCCAGCCGGGACGCGGCCGACCGGGTGAACCGGTTGGTGGCGGGGGACGAAGACTTCGAGGCCTTCTGCGTGCCGCTGCGCGAGGGCGTGATGGTGGCGCGGAAGCGGTAAGCGGCGGGCGGTCGCTCGAAGGGGGTCCCGATGGGCTGGTTGGCGTGGGTCATCGTCGTGGCGCTGGTGGTCTTCGGGCTGCGGAGCCTGTGGGCGGGCTACGAGGCGTTGGCCCACGAGCCCAGGAAGCCCGGGCGGGCGGCCCTGGAGTTCTTCTTCGCGGGCATCGACGTGCTGCTGATCCTGTACATCTTCGGGGTGATCCCGTGAGCCCATGAGAAAGGCCCGGGCGTTGGCCCGGGCCTCTTCGATGGCAAGCGGAGCGGGAGGGATTCGAACCCTCGGTACCGGTAAAACCAGTACACCGGATTAGCAATCCGGCCCCTTCAGCCTCTCGGGCACCACTCCGGGGCCCGCATGGTATCAGGGTGCTGGGCCCGTGTCCTGACTGGCGGGTTGGCGGGCGATGTCGAGCTGGTGCTGGTAGCGGGCCAGGGTCTCTTCGTCGAAGGCGCACAGGGTGATGGCCTTGAGGTCGGGATACGGATCGGACCCGTCTTCATTGGGGGCGATGGCCCGGGTGAGCGTACGGACGGCGATGATGGCGGCGTACTCGGGCGGGAAGCCGTAGGAGCCCGTCGAGATGGCCGGGAAGGCGATCGAGGCGATGGTGCCCTTTCGGCACAGCTCCAGGCAGGCGTGGTAGCAATTGGCGAGCGTGTCGTCCTCGCCGCTGCGGCCGTTGACCCAGACCGGGCCCACGGTGTGGACGACCGCGCGGGCGGGCAACTCGAACGAGCGCGTGACCACGGCGTGGCCGGGCAGGCAGCGGACGCCCGGGCGGACCTCGGGGAGTTCGAGGCAGGCGTCCTCGAGCTTAGGGCCGGCGGCCCGGTGGATGGCCCCGCACACGCCGCCGCCGGGGGCGAGCATCTCGTTGGCCGCGTTGACGATGGCGTCGACGTGCAGCGTCGTGATGTCGGCCTGGACGGCGCGGATGGTGGTCATGGGCGTGCCTGGATTCTGGAAACGCCTGGGGCTCGGGGGCTCTGGTCAGGGGGACGCCTGGGGCTCGGCCGCGGCCTCGGCCGCCTCCTGGGCCGCTTCTTCTTCGGCGGCCTGCTCGGCCTCTTCCTGCTCGGACAGCCAGCGGTTGTTGTCGGGCTCGACGTCGGGCAGCAACTCGTCGGGGTCGATCACGACGCGGCGGATCTCGCGGCCGTCGAGCACGATGCGGAACGAACGCTCGCGGGTGGTGGCCCAGGCCTCGACGGGGAAGGACCGGCGGTCGATCGAGCCGTCGGCGAACTGGACGACGACGTCGGCGGGCATGACCATCTCGCCCAGCGAGCGGACGGTGATGGTGGCCATGGGGACGAAGGGCTCCTTCTCTTTTTCCTCGTCGCCATCCCCGTTGTCGCCCTCCGTGTCGCCCTCGGACTCCGGCTCGGGCTCGTTGAAGGCGACCTCGACGGCCTGGTCGAGCGTGCCGTCCTCGAGGAACCACTGGCGGAAGAACCAGGCCAGGTCGGCGCCGGCGGCGTCTTCCATGGTGCGATAGAAGTCGGCGGGCTGGGGGCTCTTGAAGGCCCAGCGGCGGACGTACTCCTTGAAGGCGTAGTCGAAGCGCTCGGGGCCGAGGACCACCTCGCGCAGCAGGTGCAGGCCCAGGGCGGTCTTGCGGTATTGCAGGCTGCCCAGGAGACCCGGGAGGTTGCGATCGGGGAAGACGTCGATGGGCTGGCTGCGGCCGCGGGCCAGGCGCATGGTCTGCTGGCGGGCCCGGCCGGGGTTGATGTCCTCGCCGCGGAAGGCCGCCAGCGAGTGCATGTTGATGAAGGTGTTGAAGCCCTCGTCCATCCAGGCGTGGCGGCGCTCGTCGCTGTTGACGATCATGGGGAACCAGGTGTGGCCGACCTCGTGGTCGGTGACGCCCAGCGGCCCCCACCTCGTCCGACCGCCGCAGAAGACGATCATGGGGTACTCCATGCCGCCCTCGGGCCCGTTGACGTTGGTCATGATGGGGTAGGGGTATGGATAGAGGAAGTCGCTGTAGTACTCGATGGAGTGGGCGACGTACTGGGTGCTGCCGCCCTGCTCGGCCTCGGGCTTCCACGCGTCGGCCTCGGCGGGGTAGAGCGATTGGCAGAGGACGATCTGGTCCTTGCCGCCGAGGTCCTTGATGGTCACGCCGCAGGCGTCCCAGATGAACGCATCGCTGGCGGCCCAGGCGAAGGTGCGGATGTTCTCGCCCTTGAACTTCCAGGTGAGCGGGCCGTCGCCGCTGGGGCGGGAGTCGGGGTCGCCCACTTCTTCGGCCGAGCGGATCATGACGGTCTCGCGGCTGCGGCGTGCCTCGCGCAGGCGGTCGCGCTGCGTGCGGGTCAGCACGGTGCCGGGGTTTTGCAGTACGCCCGAGCCAGCGACGAGGTAGGTGCGCGGCACGGTGATGCTGACCTCGTAATCACCGAAATTGGTGTAGAACTCGCCGCTGCCGGCGTAGGGCAGGGTGTTCCAGCCGTTCACGTCGTCGTAGTTGCACAGGTGGGGGAACCACTGGGCGTACTCGAAGATGCGGCCCTGGTCGACGTCCTCGGAGCCCATGCGCCGCAGGTAGGGCGGCATGTCGAACTCGAAGGCGAGCTCGAAGGTGAATCGGCCGCCGGGCTTGATGGGTCGGGGTAGCTCGACGCGCATGAGCGTGTCGTAGATGGTGAACTCGAGGTCGTTGCCGCCCGAGCGGACGTAGGGGATGTCGTAGCCGCCGTTGAACTCGTCGTCCATCTGACGCATCGGGCCGCCGCCTGTGCGGCTGCGGGTGCCGATGCTGTCCTGCCTGAAGAGGTTCTGTTCGAGCTGGACCCACAGGAACGTGAGTTCGTCTGGCGAGTTGTTGTGGTAGGTGGCCTTGAGCGTGGCGCTCAGGCGCTTGGTCTCGGCGTCGAGGGTGGCGTCGATCGTGTAATCGACCTGCTGCTGCCAGTATTGCGGGCCCGGGGCGCCCGAGCCCAGCCGGAAGGCATTGGGCGTGGGCAGGTCGAGGGGGGCGAACGCCTCGTAGGGGCGGTCGTTGCCCGTCTGGGCCACGGCCGAGGCCATCGGGGCGGACAAGGCGAGCAGGCAGGCGAGCAGCGTTCGCATGGGCGTCTCCGGGGAAGGTCTTTGGCCGATGGTACGCGACCGGGCGGGAGCGGCCGCGAGGCTCGGCGTGGGGCCGCCGGATACCATCCCCTTCGCCCTTCAGCCAGCCGAGGACTTGCCCATGCCCGCGACGATCGAGATCGAGCACCCCGCTTTGCTCAAGCCCCAGCCCTTCCCCGATTTCTCGGATTGGAGCGAGCCGGAGCGAAATGGCAGCCGCGAGATCACCTTCCGCGAGGCCCTGCGCGAGGCGATGGCCAACGCCATGCGCGAGGACGAGCGGGTCTTCCTGCTGGGCGAAGAGGTTGCCCAGTACAACGGCGCGTACAAGGTGAGCCAGGGCATGCTCGACGAGTTCGGGCCCAAGCGCATCATCGACACACCCATCAGCGAGAACGGCTTCGCGGGCATGGCCATCGCCGCCGCCATGAGCGGGCTGCGGCCGATCGTGGAGTTCATGAGCTGGTCGTTCAGCCTCGTGGCGGCCGACCAGATCCTGAATAACGCTCCCAAGATGCTGTACATGAGCGGCGGGCAGTGGGGCTGCCCGATCGTCTTCCGCGGCAACGACGGCGCGGGCGGGCAGCTCGGCAGCACGCACAGCTGGTGCGTCGAGGGGCTCTACAGCAATGTCCCGGGCGTGAAGATCGTGATTCCGTCCAACGGGCTGGACGCCAAGGGCCTGCTGCGGACGAGCATTGCAGATCCGGACCCGGTGTTCTTCCTCGAGAGCGAGCGCATGCTGGGCGACACCATGCACGTGCCCGAAGAAGACTACTTCATCCCCTTCGGCAAGGCCCGCGTGGCGCGCGAGGGCGACGCGTGCACGATCGTCAGCTTCGGGCGGCCGGTGAACTTCTGCCTCGAGGCCGCCGAGACGCTGGCCAAGGACGGCGTGGAGGTCGAGGTGCTGGACATGCGGACGATCCGGCCGCTGGACATCGATGCAATCGTGAACAGCGTGAAGAAGACCAACCGCGTGGTGATCGTCGACCAGTGCTGGCCCTTCGCGAGTGTGGCCAGCGAGGTGGTGACCCAGATCGTCGAGAACGCGTTCGACTGGCTCGACCACCAGCCGGTGCGCGTGAACACGGCGGATGTTCCAACGCCGTATGCGAAGAACCTGGAGGCGGAGTATCTGCCCAACGCGAATCGCATCGTGGAGGCGGTCAAGGGCGTGGTTGCCTGATCGGGGCACCGGGCCGTGCCCACGCCTGACGAGTTCATCATGGAATTGCCAGCCGCGGTGCGCAAGCGTGCTGCGAAACTTCGCGGGCTGGTGCTCGACCTGGCGCCGCACGCGGCCGAGCGGGTGACGTGGGACGCGATCTCGTTCTTCGACCCCGAGCGTGGCGGGCCGATCAAGGGCTCGATCTGCCAGATCGTGCATCGCAAGGGCGTCTTGCGATTGGATTTTCCGCTGGGCGAGTTCATGGAAGACGCGGACGGCGTGCTCTCGGGCGAGGCGGGGCGCAAGGGCAAGCGGTTCGTCGAGATCGGGCCGACGGAGCCGGGATACGGCACGTTGAGGGGCTTGATCGAGGCCTCGCTGGCCGGGCCACCGAAGCCGAAACGCCTGCCCGCGGCCCGGAAGCCGCGTCGGTAGAGACGCCCCCCTGGGCTGCCGATCCCTACCATGTGCTCGATCCGCACGCCCGCCCGAGACCGGAGCCCTTCCAATGCCGATTACCGTCACCATGCCGCGTTTGTCCGACACGATGGAAGTCGGCACGGTCATCCAATGGCACGTCAAGGAAGGCGACACGGTCTCTCCGGGCGACGTGCTGGCCGACATCGAGACCGACAAGGCCACCATGGAGCTCGAGGCTTTTGACGAGGGCACCGTGGCCAGGCTGGCCGCCAAGCAGGGCGACGCGGTGAACGTGGGCGACCCGATCGTGATCATCGCCGAGGAGGGCGAGGATGTGGCCGAGGCCGCGAAGGGGGGCGGGGAGGCGAAGTCGGAGCCCAAGGCCGAGAGCAAGCAGGCCGAGGGATCCGAATCGAGCAAGGCCTCGACCTCGACCGCCACGGCCTCCGCGCCGGCCAGTAACGGCAGCAGCAACGGGTCGACCTCGAACGGCGATGGCGGACGGATCTTCGCCAGCCCATTGGCCAAGAAGATCGCCGGCGAGCACAACTTCGACCTTTCGCGCGTGGATGGCACCGGGCCCAGCGGCCGCATCGTGAAGAAGGACGTGGAGCAGGCGCTCAAGAGCGGGGGGTCGATGGGTTCGGGCGGCAAGGCAGCCCGCGAGTCGGCCCGGCCCGCCGTCGAGCTGCCGCCGATGGGGGCGGCCCTGGAAGATAACACCGTCACGCTCAGCAACATGCGCGGCACCATCGCCAAGCGGCTGGTGCAGAGCAAGCAGACCATCCCCCACTACCAGGTCACCGTCGAGGCCGACATGGACGCGCTGCTCGACCTGCGCGAGCAGCTGAATGAGCAGCTCGAGGCCCAGGGGGTGAAGCTGACCGTCAACGACTTCCTGGTGCGGGCCTGCGCCCTGGCGATGCACCAGCACCCCTTCGTCAACTCGTCGTGGGACGATTCGGGCAAGCAGGTGGCCATCCGCCAGCACGGGGCGGTCAACATCGGTGTGGCCGTGGCCCTGCCCGAGGAGCGTGGGGGCGGTTTGGTCGTGCCTGTGCTGCGGGACACCGACCGCATGGGGCTGCGGACCATCAGCAGCGAGACTCGCCGGCTGGCCAAGAAGGCCCGCGAGAAGGGCTTGAGCGTCGAGGACATGGACGGCAGCACCTTCACCATCAGCAACCTGGGCATGTTCGGCGTCGCCCACTTCACGGCCATCATCAACCCGCCCAACGCCTGCATCCTGGCGGTGGGGGCGGCCCGCGAGATCCCGGTGGTCCGCGACGGGCAGCTCATGATCGGCAGCGTGATGAGCATGACCATGTCCAGCGACCACCGCATCGTCGATGGGGCCATGGCCGCCCAGTACCTGAACACCGTGAAGGGTATGCTGGAGGCCCCGGCGACCCTGCTGGTGTAATTTTCGCTCGATCGTGCGGAATTATTGTAAGTAAACACTAGCTTTTCCGAAGAACCCCCTGGGGAGCAAGCCCCGGGAGGCCCAATGAGCGAATCGGAAACCAACCAGACCACGCCCGAGGGCGGCAAGACCAAGCGGCCCAAGCGCTGGCGTCGGCGGTTCCGCCGTGCGGGCATCGGCCTGCTGGGCGGCGTGTGCCTCGTGGCGCTGGCGTCGTGCATCCACCTGGACCATCACAACCCCGCCTACCCGGCCACGAAGGCCGAGGTGCGTGAGGCCATCGAGGAGATGGAGGCCACGCCGGTGGGCGTCGAGCGGCCGGTGATCGTGCTGAGCGGGTACCGGGCGCCGAGCATGTCGGCCACCAACATGGCCGGGCGCGTGCGTCGCGTGACCGGAGCCGAAGAAGACCGCGTGCTGCCGATCAGCTACATGTTCGGCAACGACATCCCCATGCTGGCCGACACGGTGGCGCAGAAGGTCGCCGATGAGTTTGGCAGCACCGTCGACCCGCTGACGGGCGAGCGGTGGACGGTGGAGGTCGACGTGGTGGCCGTCTCGATGGGCGGGCTCGTGGCGCGGACAGCATGGGCCGAGCCGACGGAGGTTGGCCGGGATCTTGGTGTGCGGTTGAACATCAAGACGCTCTACACGCTCGCGACGCCACACAAAGGTGCAAAGATCGCGCGGTGGATTCACATCGACGATGCGGCGCGGCAGATGATCCCCGGCTCGGACTTCCTGGCGACGCTCACGGAAGCCAGCCCGGGCGTCGGGCTCGGTCAGGAACTGAGCGGCGGCGTGGCCGACAACTCGTACACCATCGTGCCCTACGCGACGCTGCGCGACTCGTGGGTGGGCGCGAAGAACTCGGCGCCCGAGGGGCAGGAGCCCATCTGGGTGCCTGGGCGGCTGATCCTGAGCCACCAGCTCGTGACGCTTGAAGATCGGATCCTGGCGGATCTCGGGCGGCGGCTGCGTGGAGAGACGCCGCTGGCGGGGCCTTCGGCGCCGCCGCGGGATTAGCCCAGCGTTGCGATGAGGGTCGGATTTACGCCGACTTGGCGTGCTTCTTTGGCACAGGGCGCTCGTGCGTGCTCACGGCGTCGCCTGGCATCTCGTCGAGGATCAACTGGTTGATAGTCGGGGCGTTCTCGACGGGCTTGCCTTTGGCGTCGGTCAGGGGCGTGCCATCGAGGCGCTTGATGATGGGCGTGGGGTTGTCGCGTTCGTGGGCCTCGAGCTTGTTTTCCAACTCGGTCTGCTTCTTTTCGTCCAGTTCGCTCCACTTGCCGCGGCCGCGACACTTGGGGAACCGCGAGCAGCTCAGCCAGGGGCCGCGGGCGCCGCTGCGGAGATTGAGCGGGGCCTCGCACGTCGGGCACGGCAGGTCGGTCTCGACCGGCGGCACCGACGGCGCGACGACGTGGCCCTTCTTGTCGATGTTGAGGATCAGCCCGTCCTCGGGGCTCTCCCCCTCGGCCAGATCGGTGGCGATGAACGGGCCGAAGCGGCCGGTACGGTGGACCATCGGGCGGCCGGTCTTGGGGCAGCGGACGTCGACGTACTCGATGGGTCGCGGCTTGCCGTGGCTGTCGACGGGGCACGCGTAATTGCAGTCGGGATAGTTGGAACAGCTCAGGAAGCGGCCGTTCTTGCCGAAGCGGTAGACCAGCTCGGCGCCGTCGCGCGGGCAGAGGTAGTCGCTGGGCTGGATCTCGGCCTTGGCGTGCTGGAGGTTCTCGAGGGCGTGCTCGAGGTTCTCCTTGAATGGGCCGTAGAAGCGCTCGAGCATGTCGATCCAGTCGAGGTGCTCTTCCTCGATCTTGTCGAGGTCGGCCTCCATCTCTCGCGTGTAGCCCAGGTCCATGATGCGCGGGAAGGCCTCGATGAGCTTGTCGGTGACGACTTCTCCGAGGTCGCTGGCGTAGAAGCGGCGCTCGCGCTGTTCGACGTACTTGCGGTCCTGGATCGTCTGCACGATGCTGGCGTAGGTGCTGGGCCGGCCGATGCCCTCGCTCTCGAGCGTCTTGATGAGGCTCGCCTCGGTGTATCGCGCGGGTGGGCTGGTAAAGCGTTGGCGCGGGTCGATGCCGAAGGCGTGGAGCGTGGATTGTTCCTTGACGGTGGGCAGCGTCGCCTCATCGCTGGCGGTGGGCACGCCGGCGACCTTGTAGAAGCCATCGAACACCAGCACGCGGCCCGTGGCCTTGAAGGTCAAGGTATCACTCTTGCCGCCATCAATAAGGATGGTCGTCGCGTCCCACTGCGCATTGCTCATCTGGCAGGCGACGAAGCGCTGCCAGATGATTTCGTAGAGCCTCGCCTGGTCGGGCTTGAG
Organism: Phycisphaerae bacterium; assembly: GCA_030426395.1. GTDB lineage: Bacteria > Planctomycetota > Phycisphaerae > Phycisphaerales > UBA1924 > JAHCJI01. Next base: position 60,178 of record JAUHYE010000001.1, on the reverse strand, counting down.
GGCCTTGCGCACCATGTCGGGGGTGTACGCGACGTTGGTGGGGCGGATGGCCTCGTGGGCCTCCTGGGCGCTCTTGTTGCTGCTGCCGAAGAAGTTGGGCTTCTCGGGCAGGTACCTGTCGCCCCAGGTCTTGGTGATGTGCTCGCGCGCCATGTTCAGCGCTTCGCCGGCGATGTGCGTCGAGTCGGTACGCATGTAGGTGATGAGGCCGACGGGCCCCTCGCCGGGGATGTTGACGCCCTCGTACAGGCCCTGGGCGGCGCTCATGGTGCGGCGGGCGCCGAAGCCAAGGCGCGTGCTGGCTGCCTGTTGCAGCGTGGACGTGATGAACGGCGCGGGCGGGCGGCTGCTGGTGCGCTTGGTCTCGATGGAGCGCACGCTCCAGGGCAGGCTCGTGTCGGGCGTGCCGGTGATGGTGCGCGTGAAGCGGGCGGGGCCCTTGGCCTCGGGGTCCTCCTCGCTGGTGACCTCGATGGTGGTCAGGCCGGCGGATTCGAGCAGCTTCACGACGCGCGGGGTCAGGTCCTCGGGTTCGGCGTCGCCGGGCTGGCTTACGTCGAACTTCTGGCCACCGACCTCGACCAGCTCGGCGCGGAAGGCGCCGTGGTCGGCCAGCCAGGCGTTCTGCATCTTGAGGGGTGGCGCGTTGCCCTTGTCGTCGCGCTTGGCCAGCAGTTCGGTCCATTGGGGGGCGAGCTTGCTCGCGTCGGCCCGATCGCCGGCGAAGCTGGCGGTGACGCTCCACTGCTCATCGGGAACGAAGTTGCGGATCTCGCGCTCGCGCTCGACGACCAGCCGCACCGCCACGCTCTGCACGCGGCCGGCGCTCAGGCCGCGGGTGACCTTCTTCCACAAGAGCGGCGAGACCTGGTAGCCCACGATGCGGTCGAGGATGCGGCGGGCCTGCTGGGCGTTGACCTTATCGACGTCGATGGGGTGGGGGTTGTTGAAGGCCTTGGCGATCTCGGCCTTGGTGATGGCGGCGAAGACCACGCGCTTGGCGGCCTCGGCGTCGATGCCGATCTCTTGCGCGAGGTGCCAGGCGATGGCCTCGCCCTCGCGGTCCAGATCCGTTGCGAACCAGACGTTGCCGCCCTCGCTGGTGGCGTCGGTGGCGGCCCGCTTGAGCTCCTTCATCACCGCCTCCTTGCCGCTCAGCACGCGGTAGGTCGGGGTGAAGCGCTTCTCGATGTCGACGCCGGGCACGGGGCTCTTGTCGCCCTTGTCGGCCTTCTCGGGCAGGTCTCGCACGTGGCCGACGCTGGCCAGCACGACGTATCCGTCGCCCAGGTACTTATTGATGGTCTTGGCCTTGCTGGGGCTCTCGACGATGACCAGGTCCTTGCCCTTGGCGGTGCCGGCCTTGTAGCCGGTGCCCCGACTCACGCGACCACGCCCGCCACCGGCCGATGCCCGGCCGGCGGTCTTCTTGGCGACCTTCTTTTTGGAGGTCTTCTTCGTGGTCTTCTTGGTGGTCTTCTTGGCCATTCGTGCTTCGTTGCTCGGGCTGGGCTCTTGGTCTGGATCGAGCGATCGGGGTCACATGGGTGCTTTCCCCACGGGGTGGGGGTCGCCGGACACGGAAGGATCGGGCCGCGGCATTGTCAAGCGCCAGGCCGCGGCGGGGGGAATCCGAGTCCTTCCATCGGCCGAGAACCCCGGCCACGGCCTCCGATATTCGGCGGCGGGCCGTACTTCGCCTGTTGGCAGCCTGTTGGCAACGTGTGGTTAGCTCGGTGTAAAGCACGCGTTGACAACGATTTGTGCGAGTTTTTCCGCGTCCTGGCCATCGGGATGGATCGCCAGGCGTTTCGGTGTTTCGCTTGGCCCGGCGGCCAACCGGCGGAGCCAGGTGCGCTGGTTCTTGGCGAATCGGCGGGTCTCGATCTTCGTCCGCTCGATGGCATCTTCGAGGGAAAATACCAATTGACTCTTTGGGTCCAGGTAACCCGCGATCTGCTTGGTGCCCAGGGCCTGGGCCGCCTGGGGGCCGAGGGTGCCGGCCTCCAGCAGCCGCCGGGTCTCCTCCACCAGCCCGGCCTCGACCATCGCCTTCACCCGGGCGTTGATGCGGCGGTTGATGGCCTCGGTGTCCCAGTGCAGGGTGACCAGGAGCAGGCGATCGGCCAGGGGGTTACTGCCGCTATCCCACTGGCCCTGGTGGTCGCTGATGGGCGTGCCGGTGAGGCGGAAGACCTCCAGGGCCCGGACGGTGCGGCGTTCGTCGGCGGGGTGGATGCGGGCGGCGGCTGCCGGGTCGACGCGCTCGAGCTCTGACCGGCGCTCGTCGACGGGCATCGCGCGGAGTTGCTCGCGGAGCGATTCGTCGGCGGGCGGTCCCTCGAAGAGCCCGTCGATGAGCGCCTTGATGTACAGGTGTGTGCCGCCGGCGACGATGGGCCAGCCGCCCGCTCGCTCGATCTCATCGATCTTCTGCGTTGCCAGCTCCAGCCACTGCGCGACGGTGAAGGGCTCGCTGGGCTCGACGATGTCGATGAGGTGGTGGGGCACGCCCTCGCGCTCGTCCATGCCGGGCTTGGCGCTGGCGATGTCCAGCCCACGATACACCTGGAAGGCATCGGCGGAGATGACCGCTCCGCGGGGGGTATGGCCCTCGGCCTGTGCCAGCTTGGCGGTCGCGATGGCCAGGCTCGTCTTGCCGCCGGCTGTGGGGCCGGCGATGACGGGGATGAGGGGCTTGGAGGCCATGAAGAAAGATAACCACAGAGGCACAGAGACACAGAGATCGGTTGAGAAGAAACGGGAAGGGGTCGGCGGAGCGCGGGGCGCTCGGCGGGCTCTCTTCCCAGCCCTTCTTCCCCACTCATCTTCCCTCGGTGCCTCTGTGCCTCTGTGGTGATCCCCTCCGGCTCTTCAAGCCGCCCGCCCCGCCTCGGGCGCCTCGTTCACTTCCGCCGCCCCCCCAGCCATCGACCCCTGCCCGAAGGGTACCAGGTGCACCGCCGCCTCGCCGTCGCGCGTCGAGGTCTGGGCCGTCACCTTGTACAGCACGCTGCGGGTGCCCGCCGGGATGGTGTCGTCGGTAAAGGAACGCCCCTTGGCCGTCTGGATGATCGTCAGCCCGCCGGCCATGTCGAGCATCCGCTCGACGCGGTACGTCACAGCCCGCACGCCGGGGGGGTGGGGGCACTCGAAGCGCACCTTGAGCGCGCCGTCGCCCAGGAGCTCGACCTCGAAGTCCCGCGGCGTGGCCGGCGTGGGGCTGGGCCCGCGTTTGGCGGGGGGCGGCACGCTGGCGGCGGCGTAGACGGCCGTGGGTTCATCGCTGCGCTTGGCCGTCGCGCGGATCGTCGCCAGCAGGGCCGCGGCGGTCCGTCGCATCGTGCCGACGCTGGCGCGGTAGGTCTTGGAGGCATTGCGCAGCTCGCGCTTGGCCCGCAGGTAGCTGGCCCGGGCGTCGCGGGCCGCCTGGATCCGGGCGTCGAGCTCGTCGACGCCCGCCTGCGTCAGCCCGAGCAACGCCCGGTTCTCCTGCCACTTGTCGATCCGCTGGCCGCACCACTGGATGGCCGGGGCGAAGCGGTCGGGGATGGTGGGGGTGGTGGGCATGGTTCGGCATCTCCTGTCTGAGGACCTCTCGAACCCCTGTGATCGGGCCTTGGGGCCCCCGGCTTGAGTTCCGAAGGCCTCCAAAAGAACAAAAAATGCCTTCTCCGGTCCAGAGGAAGCCACCGGTAGGCCACCGCTGGCGTCCGTTGGTCCGAGAATGCGCACCGTTGGGCGGCCGGAAGCCACCGGTGACGTACCGATGCGCACGATTGCGCCAATCGTGCGCATCGGTGGGGGAGCGGTGCGCACGGGTGGATCGGGCGGGGTGAGTGAAATCGGTGACTATTCGCGCCTTCGAGCCCGCTCTTCACGCCATCGGCGTTGGTACTCGCCCCGTTTCCACTTCCGCCAGATCCGAGGTGAATCGTAAATCAACGCGGCGAGAACGAGCAGCAGAGCCAGCCCGAAGCCCAGACGGAGCGTCCAGCCCACGATTGTCAGGATCCATTCCCACAGGCTCATGCAGTTACGTTAGCACAAGAAGAAGCGAAGACCCCCTCCGCCTCGGAAGACCTCGGCACCTCCCCCGCTGGGAGCGAGGGAGGGGACAAGAAACGTCACGTCTCTTTCCTCTCTCTGTGCCTCCGTGTCTCTGCGGTTATCCCCTCATCTTCTTCCTATCGCCTCATGCCCAATCCCCATTGCCTTCTTACCCCGGAAACCGCAACTCCCGCCCGAAGAAGTCCAGCTTCATCGCCGCCTTCGCCCGTGCAAGCGTCTCCTCCGCCACCGCGTTGGCCTTGGCCGCGTGCTCGCGGAGGATTTCTAACACAACCTTGTCGCCGGCCTCGCCGGCGAGCTCGGCGCGTTTCTCCCTGATAGGAGCGATCAGCTCGTCGATGGCCTGGGCGACCTCGACCTTGATGTGGCCGTCGCCGATGTTGTCGCCGGCGGCGTACTTCTGTTCGAGTTCCTTGACCCTGGTTTCGTCGCGGATGAAGGCGCGGACGTACTCGAACAGGGCGTTGTCGATGTCGCCCGGCTCGTCCATCGTCTGCCGTCCGGTGTAGAGCTGGCCCATCTTCTTCTTGATCTGCTTGAGGGTGTCGGTGAGGAAGATGGCGTTGTTGAGGCTCTTGGACATCTTCTGCTTGCCATCCGTGCCGACCAATCGCCCAATGCGGCCGACCTTAGCGGCGGGGATCGGGAAGACGCCGCCCAGGGCCTCGTGCTCGCTATCCTCGGCGTGCGGGTCGACGCCGCAGTAGACCTGGTTGAAGCGGCGGGCCGCCTCGCGGCACATCTCGATGTGGGCGACCTGGTCCTCGCCGACCGGGATGAGCTGCGGCCGGAAAGCAAGAATGTCGGCGCACTGGCCGACGGCGTACATGGGAAAACCAAACGAGTACGTGTCGCCCAGCCCCTTGTCGTCGATCTCGGTCTTCAGGGTCGGATTGCGCATCACCCGGTTGAAGGGCAGCAGCATCGCGAAGAACCACGTCAGCTCGGCGATGGCGGGGACTTCCGTTTGCAAGACGAACGTCGAGCGCTGCGGATCGATGCCCACCGCCAGCCAGTCCTTGACGATCTCCAGCGTGCTCTCGCGGATGCCCTGCGGCTTGTCGGCCCTGGTTGTGTACGCGTGCATGTTGGCGATGAGGAAGTAGCAGTCGAACTCGTCCTGCGACGCGACGCGGCTCTCGAGGCTGCCCACGAGGTGGCCCAGGTGGAGCTGGCCGGTGGGGGTGTCGCCGGTGAGGATGCGGGCCCTTCCAGGGGGGGTATGGGTGGTCATAGGCGTGGAGGGTAGGAAGCGGGTCACCCGATGATGACCGTGGACACACGAGCAGCAAGGAGGCGGCACATGGCGGCAACGACGCGGAGCGGGAAGGTCTGGGGCGTGATGGGGCTGGCGGCGATCGCCGTAGCGGCGGCGGATGCCCACGCCCAGGACGACTCGCGCCTGCTGGTGGCCGATGCCGACGATGACGAGATCATCCGCTACCAGCTGGGCGGTGCCGAGGCTCTCGACCTCTTCACGAGTCCGGCGTTCTCGCACATCGATGGGGTGGGCGAGATCCTGTTCGGCCCCGACGGCGGGCTGTACGCGGTCAGCACGAAGAACAACGTCGTGCTGCGCTACGAAGGCCAGACGGGGCAGGGGGTGAGGACCTGGACGAGGGATGGGGACCTCGACGGGCCGCGGGGAATCGCCTTTGATGACGATGGCCTGATGTACGTGAGCGACGACTCGAACCGCGTGCTGCGGTTTGGCACGGCGGGGAGCTTCATGGATGTGTTCGTTGAGGCTGGCGTGGGGGGGCTGGCCGGCCCGCGGGGCATGGCCTTCGATGCCGACGGAAATCTCTGCGTCGCCAGCTATGACGACGACCGTGTGTTGCGCTTCGACGGAAACACCGGCGACTATCTTGACGACATAGTGCCGGCTGGCGCGGCGGGACTGGATGGACCCGTCAGTGTCGTCATCGACGAGCCCGGCCGTGTGTATGTTGCCGGGGCGGTATCGGGTACGGCCGTTGTGGTGCCGGTCGGCGGCGTGCCGGAGGTCCTTGTGGTCGCACACGGCGGCGCTCCGCTTGGCCAGATGACAATCGACCCGAACACGAACGGGCTGCTGGTGACGTCGCGCAGCCCGATCACCGCCGTCGGCGAGTACGACCGACTGACGGGATCTTTCGAGGGTGTTCGTGTGATCAATGGTGTCGGCGGCGTGCTGTATCCGATGGGTGTGGCCGTCATGCCGCCCGAGCCGTGCGAGGCCGACTTCGACGGCGACGGCTCGCTGACGATCTTCGACTTCCTGGCGTTCCAGAACGCGTTCGACCTTGGCTGCCCGTAGGCCTCACTCGCCCTCGACGCCCAGCAGCGGCAGGACGACGGCCTGGCTGTTGGTACCGATCTCGTCGACCTCCAGGCCGCCGATCGTCGTGCTGTGGCGGGTGAAGCCGTGGGTGTAGCCGTCGTCGAAGCGCAGCGTGCCCGGCGGGCGGAAGACGACGGCGATGCGGCTGCCGTCGGGGGCGCGGGCGAGCAGGACACGCAGGGGATTCTCGCCCGACTCGACGTCGCGGCCGTAGCGACCCTCGTAGGCGGCCCAGCCGATCAGCGTGACGTTGCCGGCGGCGGCCTGCTGGAAGTCGGCGGTCAGGGGCACACCGAAGGTGTCGATGCCGTACTGGCGGAACTTCTCTCTGGTGTCGCAGACGACGGCGGGCTCGAAGGGGCCTTCGAGCACCCCGCGGGCGTGGCCGAGCTGGACGGTGCGCACGGGCGCGGGCATCGCGAAGAAGGCGATGATGGCGGTGATGGCCAGCACGGCGGCGATGGCGGCGAGCCTCACGCGGGGCGAGCGCTCGGGCGCGGCGGACTGGAACGTGAAGTGCCGGCGCAGCGCGTCGGCGTCGGCGTTGAGCTGGTCGAGGGTGCGGGCCAGGTCGGGGCGCTCGCGCAGCTCGGCCTCGAGCGCGGCGCGCTCGTCCTGGGACAAGTCGCCCTCGGCGTAGGCGATGAGGCGCTCGATGTCGTTGCGTTCGATCACGAGTCGCCCCCTTCCATGCGTTCGAGCAGGTGGGCCCGGGCCCGGTAGGTGTGGCTGCGTGCGGTGGCGGCGGGGATGCCCAGGATCGTGGCGATCTCCTCGTAGGTGTGCTCGCCCACGACGCGCAGCAGCAGGCACTCGCGTTGGGCGGGCGTGAGCCGCGTGAGCGCGTCGAAGAGCGGCGTGTGCGCTTCGGGCGACGGGTGCTCGGCCGGCCTGGGCTGGCGGCGCGGGAGCAGGCGGGGCGTGCGCTCGCGGCGGTGGCGGGCCTGTTCGCCGCGGCGGTGGTTGCGCGCGGCGCCGCGGGTGATTGCCGCCATCCAGGCGCGAAAGTCGGTGCCGGCCTCGAAGCGGTCGAGGCGCTCCATCGCGATGATGGCGGCCTGCTGCACCACGTCGTCGGCGTGGGAGCGCCCGACCTCGGCGGCGGCGACCAGCCGCAGCGTGGGCGTGGCGGCGTCGAACAGGCGCGCGAACTCGGCGCGGGCCAGCGTCGGCCGCGGGCTGGATTCGGCTTGGGCCTGGCCGGTGTGGATGGCGGCCTGTCCTCCCGTGGGGTGGGGGTCGTTGGGGTGGAGAGCGCTCTGGATCATGTCCCCGGGCGGTCAGGTTTGCCAGCGGCGGCGGCGTTGCACGAAAAAAGCCGCCCGGAGGCGGCCTGGGAGTATCCATGTCGAGGCGGCGATCAGCAGCCGGCGTCGAACTGGTTCTGGAACTCGAGGAAGTCGAACAGGGTCAGCTCGCCATCCTCGTCGAAGTCGGCTTGCAGGTCGCCCGCGTCGAAGAGGTTCTGGAACTCGAGGAAGTCGAAGAGGGTCAGCTCGCCGTCGCCGTCGATGTCGGCCCGGCAGCCGCCGACATCCAGCAGGTTGGGCGTGTAGCCCGCCCCGCCGCTGGGGTTGGGGGCGATGGGGCTGCCCGCGGGCGCGGGGTAGGGCGAGGGGGCGGTGCCGAAGGTGCCGTCGGCCAGGTTGTAGATGTGGTGCACGCCGTCGTTGGCGTTGGCGTTGTCGGTGAGCAGGAAGATCTCGCCCCCGCCGGCGGCCAGGCCGTCCACGTCGGTGACGTTGTCTGGGAACTGCACGATCTCGGTGAGGCCGCTCGTCGGGTCGAGCGGGTCGACGCTGTAGATCCAGCGGCCGCCGGTGTCGTCGTCGTCGGCCAGGTAGATCAGGCCGTCGTCCTCGTTGTAGTCGATGGCGCCGATGGTGTAGGTGCTGCTCGGGTCGGCATAGTCGAGGGCAAGGGTGAGCACGCCGGTATCCAGGTCGATGGCGTAGAGGCCCTCGGGCAACCCGCCGCTGCCCAGCGTGCGCGTGCCGTAGAGGATCTCGGCGTCGGCGTCGTAAGCGAGCCCATCGATGGAGATATCGTTGCCGGCGTCGTCCTGGGTCTCGACGAGCTTGGTGGGGTTGAAGAGGTCGTCGTAGCTGAAGACGTAGACATCGTCGTTGGGGCCGTTGCGCACGGTGGCGAAGAAGCGGCGGTTGCGGTCGTCGCCCGCCAGGCCCGTGAAGCCCGGCGCGGTGGCGGGGATGCCAAGGTCGGTCTCGATGTCGAACAGGAAGGTGTTGCTGTCGCCCAGGTTGAAGTAGGCCTCGGGCTGGTTCTCGCCGAAGACGGGCTTGGTGATGCCGGTGATGAACTGGGCGTGGGCGGCGCTCGCGCACATGGCAAGGCCGGCGGCGGACGCGATGGCGGCGGTCTTGAAACTCGTAAACATATATACTGTCCTCTCTCCCGGGTTCCGGGTATTGAACTTCCCCCCGATCGATTCGGTACGAGGACCATACCGGCGAAACGGTAAAACATTCGCAAAACCTCGGGAAAACCGGGGAGGATCCGCGCCGAGCGCGGGGAGATCGGGACGGCGCGAGCACGCACGGCATGAAATGGAGATGAAGTGTTCGGTTATGCGCCGGGGGTTTGGCGCATCCACGAGACGATGGCGTCGAGGTGGCTCATGGCCTTGCCATCGTCGCTCTTTCGCGCAATCGCGATGAGGAACTGGGGCTTGCCGCCGCCGGACGTCCAACGCTCATCTCTCGCGGCGGCGGGATCGATGGGCCACATGCCCGGTGGCAGGTCTGGGCTGTGCACCTCGTCGGTGGCGCTCTGGCCGATCCAGCGTTCGATGGTGAACGCGCTCTCGATCATCGCGGCGAACTCGGGGAAGCCGAAGTCGTGCACGTGGTAGGGCGTGGGCCCGATGCGGTTGGGCGTGCTGATGACCAGGGTGCCGCCGGGTTTGAGGATGCGATGCAACTCGGCGATCAGGCCGGTGGCATTCTCGACGTGCTCGATGGTCTCGAAGCTGGCGGCCAGGTCGTAGGCGTTGGACGCGAGGCCCGTATCGCAGGCGTCGGCGTGGTGGAAGGCGCAGCGCCCCTCGCAGGCGTGGTGGCGTTGGGCATAGCCGACAGCGTCGGGGTCGAGATCGACGCCATCGGTGCGCGCGCCGGCGATGGTGGCCAGCAGGCGGGAGCCGTAGCCCGTGCCACTCGCGGCGTCCGCGATGCGTGTGGCGTTGGTTTGCAGTGCAACGTCGGCGGCGAGCTCGTAGCGGCGGGCGTGCAGTTCGGTACGCGCGGGCGGGATGATCGGCAGCAGGGCGTCGTGGCGTTCCCCGCGGTTGTCGACCAGCCAGCGGGCGTCGTCGAGGGGGATGCCGCGGGCGACGAGGCGTTCGATGGTGGCGTTGGCCTCCCAGAGGGTGTCGTCGGGCAGGTAGAGGCAGATGACCTGGACCGCGGTGCCCGCGAACGCGGCCTGGGCCCGCTGGGCCAGTTGCTCTTCGTGCTCGGTGGTGCTCAGGACGACGGCCTGGAAGCTGGGATCGCTGGCGGCCTGCGCTGGTGTCAGGACCGGCACACCGGTGAGGTGGTCGCGCTGGGGCTGGTCGTCGAGGACGGCGGCGACCTCGATGCCGTGGAAGAGCCAGGGCTGGCGGATGATCGCGCTGGTGTGGCGGCCGCCGGGGTAGAGGGCGATGCGCTTGACGCCATGGGCGGCCAACCACGCAGCGGTACGGTCGAGCAGCCGCTCGCGGAGCTGGGGCACCAGCGGCAGGCGCGGGGCCTTGGGGTGCCAGGTCTGGGGCTTCGTATCGGTCTGGACGGCGCTCACCGCGTGGTCATCGGCCATCTTCTGGTGCGGGCACGAACGCGAGGCCGATGGACGGGGGATGTCCGCGATCCCCGCTGTCCGTGCGCCCGCAGGTTCTGCTCCGTTGCTCGAGTTGGCGTCGTCGCTGTGGCCATTGGCGGGCGAGCGATGGGGGCTGAGCGGCGGCGTGCTCGAGGGCGTTGGCCCAGCGCTTGGTCAGGCACCGGCCGGAGGCACGGGCCGGGTGGTCTGGCCCGAGGGCGAGCGGTTTGCGCCGCCGGTGGCGATCGCGGGTGTGGGCTCGGTCGATGTGCTGGCGCGGGCGGTGGCCGATCGGTCGGGGGCGCTGCAGTTCCGGCCGCGCATCATGGTCGTCGAGCCGCGCGCGGAGGTGGCGATGGCTGCCTTGGCCCGGTACGCCGCCTCGGATGGCGAGGCCGCGGCGAGGGAACTGCTCGAGGCACCGGGCGTCGAGTGGTTCGTGGGGCCGCGGGCGATGCCGGGGTTGCAGGCGTGGCTCGCCGAGCGCGTCGACGACCCGCTTCCCAAGGACGTGGCGCCCAACGGCGGGCCGGCCGAGCTGGCGGCTGGCGTGGCGAAGGTGCTGGGCGAGGCGCACGCGCGGCAGCAGGCGCTGATGCGCGAGCGGTCGATGGCGATGCGCGAGATTGCCAACAGCCGCCAGCGGCGCGAGGCGGTCCGTGCGCGGTGGCGCGAAGGGAAGAAGCTCAGGATTCTCGTGAGCACGACGCGGTTCTCGACGTACATGCGGCACGCGGCGGAAGACCTGGCCCACGCGCTGGGCGAGATCGGCCACCAGGCCCGGCTGCTGCTCGAGCCCGACGATCACACGCGGCAGACGCAGTTGCACTACACGCGCGCGGTCAGCGAATTCGACCCCGACGGCGTGGTGCTCATCAACTACTTCCGGCCCCAGATCGGCCCGGTGCTGCCGCCGCACGTGCCGGTGGTGACGTGGTCGCAGGACGCGATGCCGCACTATTTCTCCGGGGCGCAGCCGCCGCGCGCGGGCACGCTCGACTTCGTAGTGGGGATGCTGTACCCCGAGCTGCGCACGCGCATCGGCGTGCCCGAGCAGCGGATGCTGGCGTGGCCCAACGCGGTCTCGCCGGCCAAGTTCCATCGCGGGCCGGTGGGTGACGGCTTCGAGCACCTGCGGTGCGACGTGGCGATGATGACGCGGCACAGCGAGCCGCCCGAGGCGTACGTGCGCCGGAAGATCGAGGAGGTCGAGGGCTCAGCCACGACGGCGCGGGCGATCAAGGAACTGGAGCGGCTGGTGCCGCTGGGGCTCGAGCGTGCCCAGCGCGAGCACCGGTGGATCGCGCGGGAGCTTCGGGTCCGGTGCGAGGAGGCGATACGGACGACATCGGGGCGAGCACCGTCGCCGGCGATGGTCGAGGGCTTCCTGCACGAGATCGCCATGCCGCTGGCCGACCTGCACTTTCGCCAGCAGGCGGCGCGATGGGCCGCCCAGGTGTGTGAACGCAACGGCTGGCGGCTGCACCTGTACGGCAACGGGTGGGAGGACCACCCCGAGCTGGCGCCATTCGCGAAGGGCGAGCTCGGGCATGGCGAGGAATTACGCGCGGCGTACCAGCTCGCGGGCGTGACGATCCACGCGTCGGTGCGCGGGCTGATGCACCAGCGCGTGGCCGAGGCGGCGATGAGCGGCGGGCTGCCGATCGTGCGGCGGACGTTCGAGGACATCGATCGTCCGCGATGGTTCCAGCTCAACGCGATGGTGGGAAGCGTCGAGCCCGATGGCAGCACCGAAGACGGCCGGCCGAGCTACCAGATCGAGAAGCACGAGGGGCTGCAACGCGTGGCCGAGTTGTGGGCGCGGTGCGGGCTGACGCTGGGCGAGAACGGCATGGTGTCGCCGTCGGTGCACGAGTTGGAGATGCTGAGGAATTGTCCGCTGGGCAAGCCCAAGATGCCCGAGGACGATCCCGGACGCATGCTCGTGGACGTGGGCGAGGTCGGTTTCGCGAGCGAGGATGAGCTGGAACGCGTCGTGCGCAACGCTCAAGATATATCGTGGCGCGCGGAGTGGTCAGCCGCCATCGACCCCCGGGTGCGCGAGCGATTCGCGATGGACCGGTTCGCCGAGGCGATGATCGGGCTGGTGCGTCAGAGCTTCGTCTAGGTTAACCAGTTCGGTGGGCAGGCCGGTCGCGCGGCAGCGCGGCAGGTCCTCCTCGTGCAGCACCAGGATCGCGTCTGGGCGCAATCGTTCGACTCCGGCATCGAACGCGTGCGCGGGCAGGCCCATGTGGGTCGTGGGTTCGGCGGCGATGTCGTCGAGCCAGCCGATGATGGGCGCGCCGTGGCGGATGGGGGCCGCGAGCACGGGCGAACGCTCGGGACTGTGTGCAACGGCAATGCGTGCGCAATCCTGTGTAATGAGCCGGTCGATGGTGTGCTCTGCCGCATAGACGCCGGTTTCGACGTACATATTGGGTGAGACGGCGACGCCCAAACCTTGGGCGCGCCACTGCTCGACGAGCGAGGGATGCGGTCGCGGTGAAGCAGCGCGGACGAGGACGGCGTCGCAGCCCGTGGCGGGTGCGTCGTACGCGATGGTGTGGTAGCCGGCCTGACGCAGCTCGTGCTCGAACCACGAATCGGCGGCGGATTCGTCGGCGGGCGATTGCGGGGCCCAGGGCCACTGCTCGATCGTGCGGACGACGTGGTCGTTGCGCGTGGCCAAGCGGGCGTCGTCGCACCGCACCCCCCGGGCGACGAGCCGCGCGGCGAGCGGCAAAGCGCGATCATCGTCGAGGATGATCTGTTTGGGGTTGAGCGCGAGGGCGGCGTCGAGCACCGCCTGCGCGCGCTCGTGCGTGGGGGCGGTGGGGTCGAGCACCACGCCGCTCGTGCGGGGCGGGCCGAGCGCGGGCACGCGCTGGTCGAGGAAGTTCAGCGGCGAGAGGCCCACGCACAGCAGGTGGGCGGCCTCGTCGTTTTGGATCGCGTCGAGCGCGGTGTCCACGATCGGCGGTCGCTGGTTCGCGTGGTCGCACATCGCGACGAACAGCGTGTGGCACGGTTCTTCGCGCAGCCAGACGCTGGCCATGGTCTTGACCGTATGGCCGTGGTTTCGATACTCGGCGTCGAGGATGGCGCGCGCGACCTTCTCGGCGGCGTTCGGCGTGTGCAGTTGGTCGAGGATCTGGCACTGGGCGGAAAGGTCCGGCGCGCCGAGCAGCACGTCCAGCAGGGCGCGAGGCTCGGTGAAGTGCTCGATGGGCATGCCCGCGATCGGCCGATCGGGACGCTCGCGCTGCCACACCCACGCCGCGGGCACCCACAGCGGGTTGCCGGCGGGGTTGGCGATGGCGGTGGGGACCCGGGCGAGCATGCTCTCGACGGCCAGCGTGCTGGGCGTGGTGATGGTCGCGATGGCGCCGGCGAGCGTTTCGGTGAGCGGGGCGTCGTCCACCGACACGCCAAGCCGCTCGGCGATCGAGGGATGCACGCGCCAGCGCGTGGGCAGCTTCTTTCGTTCGATCTCCTTGTGCAGCCGTTGCAGCCACGAGCGGATCTTGCCGAGCGATTCGCCGTCCATCGCCGGCGTGTTGGCGGTGGCGACGACGAGCCACTGGTTTGCATCCAAGCGCGTGCGTGCCTCGGCGATGCGCTGCTCGAAGCCGTCGAGGCGCGGCAGGCCCGTTGTCACGACGCGGTTGTCCATCCCCGAGAGGATCCGGCCCGCCAGCGGGCCCATCGCCAGCAGCGTGTCCTGGGGCATGGCTCGGAGGTGGCCGAGGCCCATCCACGGGTTGCACATGGTGTTGGCGTGCTCGACGACGCCGTCGACCAGCAGCACGGTGGGGATCTTCATGGCGCGGGCGAGCCTGGTCGGCGCGATGTGGCAGTTGTAGCTCAGATCGGCGAAGGCGACGGCGCGGGCGCCGCGGAGCACCTCGGGATTGGCGTGGTGCCCGAAGCGCATCTCGCGATCCCACAGGCGCTCGTAGAAAACTTCGACGCCGCGATCCCGCAGGATCTGCGGCACGCCGGCAAACTGGTCGAGCGGGCGGCGGCTGCCGAAGAGGACGACGTGGCCCGTGCGCGCGGGCATGGGTTACGTGCTCGCGTTCTGGGTGAAGATGGCGTCGGGCCTGGGCGGCGGGGCGCCCTGGGCGGCGGCCAGGAAGCCGGCGGCGCGGGCGGCCATGCGCCAGCCGCGGGCGCGGGCGAAGAGGTCGTGGATGTTCACGCTCAGCGCGGGCTTGGTGGCCAGTTCCTCGAAGTGCGCGTACTCCTGCGCGGCGTCGGTGGTGATGAGGGCCTGCGCATCATGGATGGACTGGGGAGAGCCATCGAAGCGTTCGCCAAACACGCTCGTGGCGCACTGGGGGTTCACGCGGTGCAGGGCGAGCGCCTGGTGGCCCAGCAGCGCCTCGCGGGCGAGGATCTGGCCCGGCTCGTAGCGGTGGTGGTGCACGGCGCTTGCTTCGGGGCGGTAGACGACGGGCGCGGCGTGCTCGGTCGTGACGCGGTAGGCCCACTCCAGGTCGTCGAACATCGGGAACTTGAGCCCCTCATCGAACGCCGCGCAGACGGCCCGCGGCACCGAGAGATTCAGCGTCCACGCGTGGCGGAAGCCCCAGTCGCGGTCGCGCTCGACGCCGTTCATGTCGCTGTAGAAGAACAGCAGCGCCGTCTCGCGGGTCAACCTGTCGAGGACGCGATCGCCCGTCGGCACGGCGAAGGGCGCATCGCCGAGGACGAGCCTGGGCGCGCCATCGCGGTGGGCTGCGCGGTGGTGGTCGATCAATCGCGGCGCGGGGACCACGTCGTCGTTCAGGAAGAGCACGAGCTGGCCGTCGGCGTGCTCGAGTGCGCGGTTGCGGGCGGCGCTCGGGCCGCCCTGTTCGCCGGTGACGACCGTGACCGAGCTATCTCGGGCCAGGGGCTCCAGGTCGGCGGGCGCATCGTGCCCATCGATGCTCGCGACGATGCGGAGCTTGGCGTCGCGCTCGGCCAGCAGGGCGGCGACGCAGCGGGCGAGCGCCCCATCGGCCCCGCCGCGGCTCGGGATGATCGCGGTCACGCGCATGCGACCCTCTCAACGGACGATTGCGACCCCGCGCTCTACAAATAGATGCTAACTCGCCGTCGCGAACAAGCCGCCGGCCACCGTGCGCTCGTGGTCCAGCAGCCAGCGCTTGCGGTCCAGCCCGCCGCCGTAGCCGTGCAGGCTGCCGTCGGCCGCGACGACCCTGTGGCACGGCACCACGATCGCCAGCCGGTTCGCCCCGTTGGCCGCCCCGACCGCCCGCGACGCGCCGGCGTCCTTGCCGATGGCCCGTGCGAGGTCGCCATAGCCGAGGGTCTGGCCGTAGGGGATGTCGAGCAACCCGTTCCAGACCGCCGTCTGGAAGGCCGTGCCCGCCAGTTCCAGAGGAACCGTGAACTGCTTCAGGTCGCCCACGAAGTAGGCCTGGAGCTCCTGGATCAGGAGCGCCAGGGCCGGGCACTCGGGCGGGTCGACGCTCGGCCGCACGTCGGCGTCGAACATGGTGGCCAGGGCGTCCAGCGCGGCCCCCTGCCGGTGGCCGAACTCGACCAGGCACACGCGGGGACCATCCGGGTCCGTGATCGAAGCGAGGGTCAGCTCGCCGACGGGGCTCTGGATGCTGGTGGTGGTCAGGGTGGAGTCGGTCGCGGCCATACCGAACAGTAGCCTGTCAAACAGCCCCGCGTCCGCCCGTGCGCGTTCGCGGTAATCGTGGCCCAAGGAGAGGCGGAAAAGCCCCCCCCGCGGAGCCGCGAAAACCCCCCGCGGAGCGGCCACACCCCCCCACGGAGTGGGTTAGTCGGTGTGGGGCCGCACGCCCATCGGCAGCCCCACCGGGGCGCTCCAGTCGCTGGCGGCCCCCGGCCGGCGGGCCCGCACGCGGTAGTAGACCGTCGCCACGCCGCTGGGTGTGGCCCCGTCGACGAAGGGCCGCGTGAGCGTCGTGCCGGCCAGCTCCCACGGGCCCACGCGCTCGCCGGCTCGTGCGGCACCGCTCGCGCCGGGCGGGCCGGCTCCTTCCACCTGGCGCTGCACCTCGAACACCGCCCCGCCCGATCGGCTGGCGGCGAACGCGACGACCGCGCGGCCCTGGGTGTCCAGGGTCAGGGCCAGTTCCGTGGGCGTCGCCGGGACGGGGGGCTCCTTCTTGGGCCCGGGCCTGCCGGGCGGATCGATGAGCCCCGCGGCGTACACGGCGGCGGGGTCGGGGCTGGTGCTGGCGGTGAAGCGGATGCGGCGGACGGCCTTGCGGGCCGCGGCCTCGGCCTTCTCGCCCAGGGCGTCGAAGGCGGCGGTGGCGGCGATGGCCCGCTGGCGGGCCAGCTCGGCCTCGCGCAGGGCGTCGCGGGCGGCGTCATAGGCGGCCTGGACCTCGGCGAGCTCGGGGTTGGAGAACCCCAAAAGGGCGGCGTGCTCCTGCCACGGCGCCAGGCGGGCCTTGAGGAACCCGACGGTGCGGCGCTTGGAGGTGGTGATGGTCTTGGGCATGCAATCGCTCCGCTGCGCGGGGCAGAACGGGGACCAGATCACGCGATCGGACGCCCCGATCGCATCATCGGGTTCTTCGGCCATGCGGCCGGGGAGCTTGAGATCGATGCCGAATTTTTCGAGACCGATCCTGAAATGTTCGAGATCGAGGACGAACTCTTCGGGACCGATCTTGGCTCATTCGTCGTCGGTCTTGGAGCGTGCGACGGGGCGGCCCGGGAGCGCAGCGGGGCGGCCGGGGAGCACGACGGGGCGATCGGGGAGCGCGACCACCCGCGGGCCGAACCGATCGGCCCACGCTCGGAGCGGCTCGGCCCCGCCCGCGCCAACGATCGGGCCATGGACGCGCCAGACCAACTCCCACCCGCGCCGCCGCTGCCCCCCGCGGAGCGACTGCCCGCGGG
Organism: Phycisphaerae bacterium; assembly: GCA_030426395.1. Classification (GTDB taxonomy): domain Bacteria; phylum Planctomycetota; class Phycisphaerae; order Phycisphaerales; family UBA1924; genus JAHCJI01. The sequence goes on along the minus strand of JAUHYE010000001.1, from coordinate 43,062 downwards.
GGCGCGGTGCGACCGCTGCCGCTACGACCTCGTCGGCCTCGCGCCCGGCGAGCCCTGCCCCGAGTGCGGGCTGGCCGCCCCGGCGCGCTGGCCAGTGTGGGACCTGGCGGCGGGCGACGCGGCGATCGTGCGGGGGCTGCGCGCTCGGGTGTCGGCGATCGGGTGGATCGCGGGCTGGCTGGCCTTCGCGCCCGCGTCGATCGTGTGCGGCGTGGGGGCGATCCGTGCGGCCGAGGCGCTCAACCCGGACTTCGCCGTCGGCTGGGACGGGTGGGTGCTCTACCTCGTTTCGTTTCTCTTGGTCGCATCCTTGATCTTGCTGCTGCCCTTTATGGCGTGCTCGCTCACCGTCGCGTCCCGGCAGTACGCCAAGGGCGGGCGGTCCTCCGACGAGGGCGTCGCGTACTGGGTCCAGCCCGCGGCCTGGGGCGCGGCGGTCGGGTTGTGCGCGTCGTGGGTGTTCCTCTTCATGGGGATCTTCGAGGGCACGCGTGATGCCACGGAGCTGGGGGTGGTCGCCCTGGCCGTGGCCGGCGCGAGCGCGGCGCTGTTCTGCTCCGCCGGCCACGCGTGGGTGTCGCGCGTGCGGGTTCGCGTTGGCCTCGACGATCCGAGCCCGCGCGTGGAGCGCGTCGCGGCCGGCTTCGCGTTCGCGCTGGTCCCCGCCATCCTCGTGGCGATGGTCGACATCCACGCCTGGTGGCCGTGCGCGCTGCCGTCGATGGTCGCCATCGCCGTGCTCGCGGCCCGCCTGATGAGGCGATGCGCGCGCACGCGCGACGCGCTCACCGAACTGGCCAGCGCCCCGCGCTGAGCCGCGGCGCTCCTTCCCGGTTCAGGCACGCGGCGTGCGCGTCAGGCGGCGCTCGGCGTCCAGCCATTGCGCGCGGACGGCGTCGTGCTCGTATGGGCGGCGCCCACGCCGGGGCCAACCGGCCGCACGCCGAGCGCCAACGATCGGGCGATGGACGAGCCCGAGCATCGCGCTTCTGAGTCCGCGGCCGCTGCCGCCGAGCCGGAAAGCCCCGCCGCGGAGCGGCCGAACCCCGCCGCGGAGCTCTTGAACCCCGTCGCGGAGCGACTGCCCGCGGGGGTGGCGTGCTATCGGTGCGGGTACGACCTGGTTGGCCTCGCGCCCGGGGAGCGGTGCCCCGAGTGCGGGCTGGACGCGGCGGCGAGCTGGCCGGTGTGGGACGTGCGCGCGTGCCACCGGGCGTACGTCGAGCACCTGTGCGCCGAGGCCGTGCTCGCGCGGCGGGCGGCGGTGCTGCTCGCCGCGGCGATGGGGCTGCTGCTGGCGGCCGTGGCGGCGCAGGTCTTCGCGGCGATCGGCATCGGCCGCGCGTGGGCCGCGATCATGCTCCCGATCATCGCGGGCGTCACGCTGCTGTTCTGGGCGGTGCTGCTGGTCCAGCTCGACCGAACCGTGCGCCGCCGCCCGCCGCTGCGCGCCGGCGAGGGCGACGAGCGCACGCGATCGGACCGCGGCACGCGGCGCGGCCTGCGCACGGGCGCGTGGCTGGCCGCGGCGGGCGTGGTGCTCGGCGGGACCGGCACGGCCGTCTTCGGGATGGCCGCGTCCCCGCTCACCACGCTGGTCGCCTACGCCGCGCTGATCGCCGTGTGCGTGGGCGTCTCGATGCTCATCCTGAACATCGCGGACGCGCGCGAGCAGATCGCCGAACGCTCGGGGCGGCCGCGCCCGGCGCGCGTGGTCGGGGCCGTGCTCGTGCTGCCCTGGGCGGCGCTGCCGTTCGGCCCGGCGGTGCTCGGCGTGGGGGACGTACTCGCGGGCGTGGTGATCGCCGTGCTGCTCATCGCGCTCGTGGGCTCGGCCGTCGGGACGGTGTGGCTCTCGTCGAGCCTGGCCCGAACGATGCGCGCCTTGGTCGTCGATCCTGCGTAATGCAGCGGAACGTGCGAGCCAGCGGCGTCATGCCGTGCGCTTGAGGCGGCGCTGCGCATCGAGCCACTGCGCCCGCACGGCGTCGTGCTCGTAGGCCCGGCCGCACTCGGGGCAGGTTCCCGCTTCGTCGAGCGTGCGCAGGTCGTAGAGGCAGTCGGGGCAGAGCAGGTGGTCGTGGGCGTCGGCGCGGCGGACGGCGTTCCTGGCGATGCGATGGCACAGCCAGACGCCTGCCATCGCCATCCCTCCGATACTGAAGCTCGCCGCCGGGTAGGGCCTGGCCACAACGCCAGCGACATCGAGCGCGATGAGGGCGGCCAAGCCCAGCAGGCACAGCCCCGGCACGGCAAGGCTCCATCGCATCGGCCGTCGCACCGCATCGGGCAGCTCGCCGTCGACGATGTAGTAGCGCGCGAGCCGTTGGCGCATGGTGGCGGCGGGCTGGCATGGCTCGGCGGGCATGGGCAAGGGTAGTGCGACCGGGTGTCCATTCCCCCCGCTCGCGCGGTGGGCTCGTTGGGGGGTGGCTTCGAGCCCTTGGCGGCCTTCGCGTTCGAATCGCTGCGTGCCGCGTGCGCCAACGATCGGGCGATGGATGAGCCCGAGCATGCTGCGCCCGAGGCCGAAGCTCCCGCCGCGGGGCTCTTGAAGCCCGTCGCGGAGATCTCCAACCCCGTCGAGGAGCTCTCCAACCCCGTCGCGGAGCGACTGCCGGCGGACACGGGGTGCGCCGGCTGCGGGTACGACCTGGCGGGGCTCTCGCCCGCCGGGCAGTGCCCCGAGTGCGGGCTGGTGATCGCGGCGAGCTGGCCGGTGTGGGATTTGCGCGCGTGCCACGAGATCTATGTTGAACGGGTGCGCGGCGAGGCCGGCGCTATCGGTGGCACGGCGGTGCTGGTGGCGATCAGCGCGCTGTTGCTTGCAACAGCGATCGGCCTCGAAGGCTCCACGATCCAGCAGAACGCGGCGCTCGATCTGCAGGCCGGTGCCGTGCTCGCGGCCGGCATCGCCGTGCTGGTGGCCATAGTGTGCCTGAGCCGATTCGAGGACGCCCAGAAGCGGCATCCGAAGGTGACGCGTCCATGGACGCACCGGTCGCGGCGGCTGTGGAACACGGGCATGTACACGGCGCTCGCGGGGTTCTGCGGGCTGCTGATCCCCGGGGGCCTGGCCACCGGGTTCGCACCGGCAATCGGCTCGGTCGTCGCGGCCCTGGGCGGACTGGTCATGCTCGCCGGCGGCGTGCTGGTGTTCGTGGCCGCGCTCGAATACGCCGGGCTCGCGCTGCGGCGCGCGGGCGTCACCACGCGCCGCGCGATGCTCGAGGAAGCCCCCGCGCTGCTGCCGCTGGCCGGCATCGCGCTCGCCCCGCTGGTGGCCCTCGGCTTCGTGTCCCCCTTGTGGGGGCTCGGCGTGGCGCTCGTTGGTATAGCGATGATGGCCGGCGGGCTGGCCCTGCGCTGCGCGCGGGCGCGGCGGGTGCTCGGGGGGTTGGCGACCAGGACCGCGTGAGCGCCCCCGCTACCCGCGCTTGAGGCGGCGCTCGATGCCGAGCCATTGCGTGCGAACGGCGGAACGCTCGAACGGGCGGCCGCACTCGGGGCAGGTCCCGCGCGGGCCGAGGTCGCGCAGGTCGTAGGCACACCGTGGGCACAGGCGGTAGCGGGCGGCCCGGGCGCGTCGGAGCGCGCGGCCGATGGCGTGGTTGCAGGCAGAGATCGGGACGGTGACCAGGACGAAGAAGCCGCACACGGCGAAGGCCATCGCCTCGGTCAGCCCGTGCGCCGCGGCCAGCACGCCGAGGGTGATGGCGGCGCTGAGGAGCGCCAGGACCGAGGCCAGCATCCAGCGCATCGGCCGCCCGATGGCCGCGGGCACGCCCGAGTCGATCATCAGCACGCGGGCCTCGGCGCTCAGCCTGGTGCGGAGGCGGTCGCGGAGGGCGGGGGGCATGGCGCAGGGTAGTGTGGCGCGGCGTGGGAGGGGGCCGGCCGCGCCGCTAGCCGTCGCGATATCGCGTGTGGTAGGCGTGGGCGTCGATCCAGCACGCTTGCACGCCCCGCCGCGTGAACGGGCGGCCGCACTCGGGGCAGTCGCCAGCTTCGTCGTGGTCGCGCAGGTCGTAGAGGCAGTTGGGGCACAGCGTCCAGTTGGCGGCGCGGGCACGGTCGAAGACGCGGCCCATGCGGTGGATCGAGCGGGCGGCCAGGCCGATGCCGATGGCGATCAGGGCGCCCAGGCTCCAGTGGAGCGCGGCGACGCCCGAGAGCCCCACGCTGGGAAGGACGATCAACGGGATGAAGCCGGCAAAGAGCAGCCCGATGCCCACGAGGAGCAGCATCGATGCTCGAAAGTACACCGGCGGCAGCTCGTCGCGGGAGAGATGGCGTCTGGTGCCCAGTACGCTGGTCCCGTCCTTGCGCTGGCGTCGCGGTGTGGACATCGTGCGATGCTAGAGCGGCTGGGGCCCGGTGAGGCCCTGGCGCCGTTTCTTGCCAACCATGCCCCATGGAGCTCACCCCCCTGCGCTACCTCCGCGCCATCGCCGACGCGGGCACCATGACCGTGGCCGCCCAGCGGCTGGGGCTCAGCCAGCCGTCGCTCAGCTTCGCGGTTCGCAAGCTGGAAGAAGAGCTCGGCGTCGACCTGTTCAGCCGCACCGGGCGGGGGCTGACGCCCACCGAGGCTTGTCTTGTCCTGCTCGAGCACACCGACCCGGCGGTGCGGAGCGTCGACGCGGGCGTGCGGGCCGTGCGGGCGCTGGCGGGGCTGGAGGCCGGGACGGTCCGGATCGGCGCGGGGGCGACGGTGGTGACGTACTTATTGCCCGGCGTGGTCGAGCGGTTTAGGCGCAAGCATCGTGACTTGCGGGTCAGCGTGCGCGAGGCGGGCAGCAGCCAGGTGGCCGAGGCGCTCCTGAAGGGCGAGCTGGACCTTGGCGTGGTGACGCTGCCGGTGAGCATTCCTGGTGGGGGCGAACTCATGACCGTCGCCCGCGCGCAGGACGAGCTGCGGCTGATCCTGCCGCCGGGTCATGCGCTCGGCGGTCACACGGACTTCAGTTGGAAGGAGCTGGAGCGCGAAGCGGTCGTCGGATTCGAGGCGGGCAGCAGCGTGCGCAGCGTCATCGATCAGGCGGCCATGGCCCACGGCGTGACGCTGGAGGTCGTCGTCGAGCTCCGGTCGATCGAGGGGATCGCCCGCATGGTGCAGGCGGGTGTGGGCGTTGGGTTCGTCAGCCGGATGGCGCTCAGCGGCAGCGCTCCCGACAAGCCGGAAACCACCGGACTCGCGTGCCGGGATGGCCGACTGGTGCGCGGGCTTGCCCTTGTCCGCCGCCGTGATCGTTCTCCCTCGCCCGCGGCGGCGGCCTTCGAGCAGGATTTGCACGCGGCGATGGCGGTGGGCATCTGAAACGCGCACGCGTGCGTGCCCAACAATGTGGGCGCGATGGCGAGGAAGGACGAACGGCCCGAGGTCCGCTGTAGGGCGCTGCGCAGCGGCGAGTTCGCGCAGGGCGCGGCCGAGGTCGTGCGCGCGCAGGGGCCGGCCAAAGCGATCAACGTGCTGGCGATCTCGGGGGGCGGCAAGTACGGCGCGTTCAGCGCGGGCTATCTCTCGGGCTGGGCCGAGCGCGGGGATCGGCCGAGCTTCGACGTGGTGACGGGGATCAGCACCGGGTCGCTCATGGCGCCGCTGGCGTTCCTGGGCACCGAGGAGACCGACGCGGCCCTGCGGAACATCTATACCACCGTCACGACCGACCAGGTGTACAAGAAGCGGATGTGGGTGAGCATCCCGTTCTCGAAATCCTTGCTCAACGCCAAGCCTTTAGAAGAGCTGATCGAGACGCATATTACGAAGAAGGTCATCAAGGCCGTGGCGGCGCAGGGCGATGGCCGCGGGCTGTACGTCGCGACGGTGGATCTTGCCGACGGGCGCCTGGTCATCTGGGACATGGTGTGCATCGCGCAGGCCAAGGACTACGCGCTATTCAGGAAGGTGCTGCTCGCCGCCAGCGCGGTGCCGATGGCGTTCCCGCCGGTCAAGCTCAAGAGCGGATTGCGCGACGATCGGCAGAAGCACCGCTGGCACGTCGATGGCGGCCTGCGCGAGAACGTCTTCTGGCGGCGCGAGCTGGCCCAGCTCAGCCACATGCTCAAGGCCCGTGGCAGCGACCCGAGCGTGCCGCCCGCGCGGCTGTACGCGCTCATCAATGGCCAGATGCGGAGCACGTACCGCGAGGTCGACTTCGGCTGGGTGCCGATGATCGGCATCGCGCGGCGGTCGGTGGGCACGATGATCAGCGAGGTCGCCATCGGCAGCCTGCAGAAGCTGTACGCCGAGGCCTTCGAGGCCGGCGTCGAGTTCCGGTTCAACTACGTGCGGCACTTCGACGGCAACCCCGAGTGGGACGACTTCGACCCCCAGGACATGACCGCCCTGTTCGAGCACGGCCGGGAATTGGGCCGGCTGGAACACTGGGAGACCACGCCGCCCGACGAGCCGCTGGACGGGTGATGCGGCGTACATTGAACCATGCACTCACCACGCGATCGCAAGGCCACGCTGGAACGCACCGAGCTCGAGCCCGGGCTGGCGTGCCACGTGTGCCCGACCACCGGCGGGCATTGGATCGACGGCGACGCCTACTGGGCCTGGCTGCGGGCCCAGCCCGGGCGCCTGCCCGAGAAGCCCGCCGACGGGAGCGAGGTACGCGCGGTCGATGATGCCGACGACGCGCTCATCTCGCCGCGCAACGGGCGGGTGATGCGCAAGTTCGAGGTCGGGCGCGGGCTTCGGTTCCGCATCGACTTCGATGCGGCCAGCGGTGGGTTCTGGCTCGACGGCGGCGAGTACGAGGCCCTCAAGGCCCGCAACCTGCACGACGAGCTGAACCTCATCGCCAGCGATGAGTGGCAGCGGGCACTGCGGGCAGACCGCTCGCGCGAGGCTGCTCGGGCGAGGCTCAGGGAGGTCTTGGGCGGGGCCGACTACGAGCGGCTGGAGGCCACCATCGATTGGATCGAGGGCCACCCGCACGGCGACCTGTTGCTGGCCGAGTTGCTCGAGCGGCTCCGGGGCGACTGAGCGTCTGTCATAGAGATTCTCTATACAAACTCTCAATGCCAGCAGTTGGACCAATAGGTCCATCGCGGCGATACTACGGGTAGGTCCTTTTGGAACACGCCCGCAGGAGACTTCGCCATGGCCAGCAGCCCAGCCAGCAACCCGTTCAACAGCCGCCGCACGCTGAGCACCTCCAAGAGTGGGGACTACACCTACTACGCCCTGGAGGCCTTGGCCGACCAGAAGGTGGGCAACGTCAGGAAACTGCCCTATTCGATCCGCGTGCTGCTCGAGGCGATGCTGCGGAACGTGGACGGCTTCACCGTGACCCAGGACGACGTGGCGGGGCTGGCCAACTGGAACGCCAAGGACGTCAACAAGGTCGAGATGCCGTTCTCGCCCGGGCGGGTGGTCTTGCAGGACTTCACCGGCGTGCCCTGCGTGGTGGACCTGGCGGCGATGCGCGACGCCATGGAGCGGCTGGGCGGCGACCCGGCGATGATCAACCCCGACGTGGCCTGCGACCTGGTGATCGACCACTCGGTGCAGGTGGACGACTTCGCGACACGCGTGGCGCTGACCATCAACGCCCAGCACGAGTTCGAGCGCAACAACGAGCGGTATAAGTTCCTCAAGTGGGGCCAGCAGAGCCTGAGCAACTTCCGCTGCGTGCCGCCGGCGACGGGCATCGTGCACCAGGTGAACCTGGAGTATCTCGCGCGGGGCTGCCTGACGCGGACTATCAACACCGCCAATGGCGAAGAGCGCCAGGTCTACCCCGACAGCCTGGTGGGCACCGACAGCCACACCACCATGATCAACGCGCTGGGCGTGCTGGGCTGGGGCGTGGGCGGCATCGAGGCCGAGGCGGTCATGCTGGGCCAGCCGGTATACATGCTCACGCCTGAAGTGGTCGGCTTCAAGCTCAAGGGCAAGCTGGCCGAGGGCGTGACGGCGACCGACCTGGTGCTGACGGTTACGCAGATGCTCCGCGAGTTCGGCGTGGTGGAGAAGTTCGTCGAGTTCTTCGGCCCGGGCATGGCGGCACTGAGTTTGCCGGATCGCGCGACCATCGCGAACATGGCGCCCGAGTACGGCGCCACCTGCGGCTTCTTCCCCATCGACGACAAGACCATCGATTACCTGCGACTGAGCAACCGCAGCGAGGAAGAGATCGAGCTGTGCGAGATGTATGCCAAGGCCAACATGCTGTGGTGGGACGAGAGCCAGGCCGATCCGGAATTCAGCGACGTGATGGAATTGGACCTGAGCAAGGTGCAGCCCTCGCTGGCGGGCCCCAAGCGCCCGCAGGATCGCGTGAACCTGCGCGAGATGAAGGCCCAGTGGAAGCGCGAGCTGACCGACGTGTTTGGCAAGAAGACCCCGAGCGAGGCGGTCGACCTCAACGGCTGGGCCGGCGAGGGTGGCCAGGCCGAGTTCTCGGCGGTCAACCCCGACGAGGCCGAGGCCGAGGATCCCAACGACCACGGCGTGCTCGTGGAGCTGACCGAGGCCAGCCACCCGCCGCGTGTGGGGCAGAAGATCCGGTTGCACCACGGCAGCGTGGTCATCGCGGCAATCACGAGCTGCACGAACACGAGCAACCCCAGCGTGATGGTGGCCGCCGGCCTGGTGGCTCGCAAGGCGCGGGCTCTCGGCCTGACACGCAAGCCCTGGGTGAAGACGAGCCTCGCGCCGGGCAGCAAGGTCGTCACCGAGTATTACGACAAGGCCGGGTTGACCGAGGACCTGGACGCGCTCGGCTTCACGACTGTCGGCTACGGCTGCACGACGTGCATCGGCAACAGTGGCCCCCTGCCACCCGAGATCGAGCAGGGCATCGTGCGCGGCGACCTGATCGCGGCCAGCGTGCTGAGCGGCAACCGGAACTTCGAGGGCCGCGTGCACCCGAAGGTAAAGGCCAACTTCCTCGCCAGTCCGCCGCTGGTGGTCGCGTACGCCATCGCGGGCCGCGTCGATATCGACGTGGTCAATGAGCCGCTGGCCACGACGCCCGATGGCAAGGAGGTGTTCCTCAAGGACATTTGGCCAAGCATTGAAGAGGTGCAGAAGGTCGTCGCCTCGTGCATCGATCGCGAGCAATTCGCCCGCCGTTACGGTGACATCTTCACTGGCAACGAGACGTGGAACAAGGTGCCGGTGTCCAAGAGCGACCTGTACCCGTGGGAGGACGACAGCACGTACATCCAGAACCCGCCGTTCTTCGAGGGCATGGCCGAGGAGGCGCCGGGCTTTACGCCCATCGGCGGCGCGCGGTGCCTGGCGCTGCTGGGCGACAGCGTGACGACCGACCACATCTCGCCGGCCGGCCGCATCGAGCCCGAGACGCCCGCGGGGCAGTATTTGCTGGAAAACGGCGTGAAGCAGAGCGACTTCAACAGCTTCGGCAGCCGCCGGGGCAACGACCGCGTGATGACCCGCGGCACGTTCGCGAATGTTCGCGTGAAGAACAGGATCGCGGCCGAGGGCGGCAAGCAACCCGAGGGCGGCTGGACACGCAACTTCACGAAGGGTCGAGATATTGCGAGCGCCCCGGTTGAGTACATCTACGACGCGGCCATGGACTACAAGAAGGCCGGCACGCCGCTCGTGGTCGTCGCGGGCAAGGACTACGGCATGGGCAGTAGCCGGGACTGGGCGGCCAAGGGCACGATGCTGCTGGGCGTCCGCGCCGTCATTGCCGAGAGCTTCGAGCGGATCCATCGCAGCAACCTCGTGTTCATGGGCGTGCTTCCTCTGGTGTTCAAGGATGGCCAGACCGCCGCGGGCCTGGGCCTCAAGGGCGACGAGACCTTCGACATCATGCTGCCCAGCCCCATCGAGCCCGGCTGCGACGTGCCCGTGAAGGCGACGACGCCCGAGGGCAAGACGATCGAGTTTACCTGCAAGTGCCGCATCGATACGCCCATTGAGATCGAGTACTACCGCAACGGTGGCATCCTGCACACGGTGATTCGCAAGAAGCTGAACGAGGCGAAGCAGCCGGTGTGATGTGAGCGACGACCCGTCACGAATCTCGTTTGACGTCGACGGCGGTCCATGGTGGGAGACCGCCGTCGTTGTGTGCCCGAAGTGCGGCGGCCGTGCCGAACGGAACCGAGAACGCCGGGTGACCTGTCCGTCGTGTGCTTGGAGTAAGACGGCAACAGCATCGATGTACTACCTGAGCGAGCCCCGAGACCCAGTCTCAGGGCTTGATCTCTGGTTGCAAACGCCGTGCTGCGGGCAGGTGCTGTGGGCTTGGAATATCGAGCACGTACTTTGGATGCAGAAGTACGTCCAAGCGAAGCTAAGGGCACGCCGCTGGATCGGCGGTTGGAGAAACAACTCGCTCCAGAGCCGACTGCCCAAGTGGATCACGAGTGCCAAGAATCGAGAGGGCGTGTTGAAGGGCCTGGACAAGCTGATCGAGCGAGATCTCAAGAGCCATTAGGAGCCGTTCCATGAGCGACATGAACACCAAGCACAACCGCGTCATCTGGTTCGACCTGCCCGTGGCCGACCTAGACCGTTCGATCAAGTTTTACTCCGAAGTGCTGGCTATCAAGGTCGGCCGCGAGTCGTTCGATGGGTTCGAGTTCGCCGTGTTCGAGCACGAAGACGGCAACGGCGGCTGCCTCGTGCCCGACGCCGGCAACGTGTGCGAGAAGGGCGCGATGATGTACCTCAACGTCGACGGCCGGATTCGTGATGCCGTGGCGAAGGTGCCGACATTGGGTGGGACCGTCAAGCAGGATGTCCACGGGATCGGGCCTCACGGCTTCCGGGCGATCGTTCACGACAGCGAGGGCAACCGCGTCGCGCTGCACTCGCGGATCGACGCGTAAGGCAAGGAGGGCTCCACATGAGGCAGAAGCGATGGCTGGTAATCGGCAGCGCGGCGATTGTGCTGGCGACGGGGGTGGCATTGGGGCTGGGCAACTCGTCATCGGCCGACGAGCCGGTGCGGGTGTACCTCGTACATGGCGCGAGCGCTCCCGAGCGGGGCAGTAGCCAATGGGGTATCGGCGGAGGCATCACAATTTATACCGGTGGCAGTAGGGCCATCACTTGGCCGACACAGGTCGTTGGTTACCTCCACGATATCGAAGACGACTGGGTTGTCTTGCGCAAAGCCGAAGGCAAGGAACGGCTGGAGATCCACATCCCCCGCGAGCGGGTCCAACTCATCGAGCACATTTCGGAAGACGCGCTGGAGGCATTGCTCACCGGCCGCTGATCACCCGCGGAACATCGCCGACAATCGCTCGCGCGCCTCGGGTGTGGCCAGCACCGAGGCGCTCAGGTCGGCGCCCTTGGCGGCCAGCGCGCCATCGCCCGAACCGTCGATCTCGGTGAGCAGCCGCTTGGTCGCGGCGATGGCGTTCGCGCCACCCGCGGCCAGGCGCTCGGCCACCGAGTCGCACAATGTGTCGAGCCCATCGCGATCGTCGGCGAGTTCGTCGACTATGCAGACCTCGTGGGCCCGCGTCCCGCTCATCAGGCCGCCGCGGAGCAGGATGTTGCGGGCTGGGCCGGCACCGATTTTGCGGACCAGCAGCGGAGCGACGACCGCGGGGCACACGCCGAGGTCGACCTCGGGAAAGCCGAGCTTCGCGTCGGCGTGGCTGAGCACCACGTCGGCCGCGCACGCCAAGCCGCACCCGCCGCCGATGGCGGCTCCGTTGACCTTCGCAACAACGACTGCCGGCAGGTTGCGCAGGCGCGTGGTCAGCTTCGCGATGTTGTGGAGGAGTTTTGGTGGAGCGTTCTCGTCGCCTAGCACGCTCTTGAGGTCCATGCCAGCACAAAAGCTCTTGCCCGCGCCGGTGATGACGAGCACGTGCGGCCCGCTCGGCAGGTCGTCGAGGATCGCGTGCATCGCGTCGAGCAGCGGCAACGACATCGCGTTGCGCGCGTCGGGGCGGTTCATCGTGAGCGTAGCGATCGGGCCGGCGATATCGAGCGTGGCGAAGTCGGTCATGCGTTCAGGTCTTCTTCAGGGCCGAGGCGAGGCGTTCGTGGGATTCGGCGTTGCCGACGAGCGAGAGCGAGGTGTCCAGACCGCGCTGGGCGTCGGCTGGAGCGAGCTCGTTGAGCCACCGCTTCGTCGCGGCGAGGGCGTGCGGGGGCTTGGCGGTCAATCGTTCGGTCAGTTCCATCGCGTGGGCGGCCGGTTCGTTGGAGAGTTCGTGCACAAGCCCGGTTTCGTGCGCACGTCGGCCGTCGATCAATCCCGGGTCGAGCATCAATCGCCGCCCCTGGCCATCGGGAATCGCGCGCAAGAATGGCGCGCTCACGGCTGGCGAGATCCCCAGGCGCGTCACGGGGTAGCCCAGCTTCGCGTCGGGGCTGGCGATGACGATGTCGCCGCCGCCAAGCAGCGCACACCCGCCGGCGATGGCCGCCCCCTGCACGCCCAGCACCACCGGGCACGGCAGGGCCCGCATGGCCACGATGCAGCGCGAGAGGCCCGCAAGCAACGCACGCAGATTATCGTCGCCGCCCTCGCCGACGCACAGGTCCAGATCAAAGCCGGCGCAGAACGCCTTGCCCTCGCCCAGCAGCAGCACCGCGTGCGCGTCGGCGGCGTTTTCGAGGTGCGTGGCAAGATCGTCCAGCATCGCCGGCGTCAGCGCGTTGCGGCGCTCGGGGCGGGACAGCACGAGCCGCTCGATGGTGCCGATGCGTTCGCGGGCGATCACGCCGTGGCCCCCGCCCGCGCTCTGGTGATGAGATCGCCCGCCAGCACGCGGGCGCAGTTGAGGGCGGCGTGGCTGACGCCGGCGGTAAAGCCCTCGTCCTCGATCGTTTGCACCAGCGTGCTTGTCGCGATGTTACCCGGTGCTCGCTTGCCCGGCGTTGATGCGTACGGGCAGCCGCCCAGGCCGCCAACGGCGCCATCGAACGAACGCACCCCTGCCGCCAACCCGGCGCGCACGCAGTCGGCGGCGCGGTTGAGTGTGTCGTGCAGGTGCAGATTCAGTGTCGCTCGCTCGATGTGACTTAGAGCGCCGATCCGTTCGGTCACGTCGCCCGGCGCCGCATGGCCGATCGTGTCGGCGATCGACAACTCGTCTACTCGAAGTTCGTTGGCAAGTCGCTCCGCCACGTGCACGACGGCCTCGGTCGCGATGACACCCTCGAAGGGGCACGCGAACGCGCAGCTGATGTAGCCGCGAATCGCCAGGTCTTGCTCGCGTGCCGCGTGTGCCACTGGCTCGAACCGCTCCAGTGTCTCGTCGATGCTCGCGTTGGTGTTCTTCTTGCTGAACGATTCGCTGGCCGCGGTGAACAGGCAGACCTTGTCGATCGCCCGCCGGCCCGTGGTATTGACGGCCTTCTCGTTCGCTTCGAGCAGCCGCTCCATGCCCTGCATGTTTGGCACGAGCGCGCTGAAGGTGGTGCCATCGGACAGGTCGCCCGCGAGTAACTCCAGCAACTCCGCAGCGTCGCCGAGTTGGGGGATCCACTTTGGGCTCACGAAGCTGGTCAACTCGATCTCGGGCACGCCCGTTGCGATCAAAGCGCGAACAAGCTCGGCCTTCTCGGGCGTCGGTACACGCCCCGCCTCGTTCTGCAGGCCGTCACGTGCACCGACCTCGACAATGCGGATTCGGTTTGACGGGATCGGCGGCATGGGCGATCATAAACGCCCGGCGGCCCAGGGGCAGCGGCGGTTCAGACAGCCGTTGGAGCCGCGTCGAGCGCCGCCAGCAGCGCACGAGCCATCTCGATGGGCACCGGTGCGTGCACCGGGTGCAACCCCGGCGTGTCGGCGCCGGCGTGCAGGTCGGGGTGGCCGTCGACCAGCCGGGTTGGATCGGCCACCACGGGCACGCCCATCGCCAGCGCGTACGCGACGAGCCCGGGGCTGGCGTGCTGGTGGGGCTGGGGGCCGTACATGGCCAGGGCCGCGTGGCCGCGCATCAGCCGCTGGGGCAGGGCGTCGTTGTCGATGGCCAGGCTCAGGTTCGCCGCTTCTGGCAATCGCCCGACACGCCGAGCGCCCGCGCTGCCGCCGGGGAGCAGCAGCGTGGTTGGTCCCGATGCCGCCGCCGCCAGCACCGTGCCCCGCCACGCGAGCGTCGCCAGGCCAGACGCGGCAGGGTCCGAGAGCAGTACGACACGCGAAGCGTCACGCGTGATTTCGCCGGTCATGTTCCCCAATGGCAACCGAGCCGGAGCGAGCGCGGCCTGGAAGACTCGGTTGGCCAGCGAGCCGAGTATCTCGTTATCCGCGTTCTCGCCGCGCAGCAGTTCGAGACGCGACGCCTCGGGGTCGGGCCGGTGCGGGTCGGCCTCGAGCAACGGCGCCAGGTCGCCCCGGCCGGGGCCGAAGCCCGTCAGTCTGGCCACGCGGGCCGCGAAGGCGCTCCACGCGATGCACGCGTCGAATCGCACGCCACTGTTGAGCACGACCTTGCGAAGAGCATTCGCCGTCGCGTGCGGCGTGCCGAAGGGGACGGGCACGCGTGCCACGGGATCGGCCCCGAGCAACGCCGCACGGCGCTGCACGGCGGCGGGCCCGAGCGACACCACGGCGTGCGCGCACGACCGGGCGCCCTCGGCGTCGAGCAACGCGGCGCACGCCAGCGCGCTCAGGTCGCCGCCACGCTCCAACTGGCTGGGCGAGGCGTCGCCCTCGGGCGGCGACATCGCCGGGTGGTCGGCCTCGACCAGGTGCAGCAGGCGGTGGGGCGTGCGGGCCATCGCGGAGATTAGCTCCCCGCCCGGGCGCTCAAGACCTTCTCTTCGGTGTAGAACAACTCGGCCATCGCACGGCCGGTGTACTCGGCCAGTTCCTGCATCGCCGTGCGTTCCTCGGGCCCGCTGGAGGGCACGAAGTCGGGCCGCACGCGCATCTCGACGTCAAGCAGGAAGCCGCCGGCCGGCTCCTCTGGCCAGGCCTTCTCGTTGGCGGTCACGTCGATGACCTTCACGCGCAGCTGCGCGTTGGGCCGGTACTCGCCCGTGCTCGCCGCCAGGGCGAAGCCCTCCACCCTCGCCCAGATGATCTGCTCGGCCCCGATGGCCCTGCCGATCTCGACGAGGCTCATGCGCTCGCGTGCGCTATCGCGTTGCAGCACGGCCATCGTGTCGCGGCTGTCGATCACCTGGCGCACCTTCGCCCGGTCGGCCAGCTTCTCCTGCACGGTCGCGAGCATCACCCGGCGATAGCCAAGCGAGGGCACGATGCTGTCGGGGTCGTCGATGACCACCGCCACCGTTCGTTGCTTGTCGAGCTGGTGCTCGGCGGGGATCTTGGGCGGCCCCTGGATGAGCACGAGGGCCGGGCCCACGATGTTGCATCCGGCCGTGAGCATCGCGAGGGCGATCAGCAGTGCAATCGAAGGAATTCGCATGGCCTAGTACTCCCGGTACTCGGGGTACCGCTCCCGGTGCGTGTAAAAGTACCACGACACGCGGTTGCTGAACCGCCGCAGCAGCTCGAGCGCCACCGCGTCGGCGGGCATCTCGTCGACCGTCGTGTTGGACCGGAAGGGGTACTCGATGTTGACGTAGTGCTCCAGCTGCACGTCGTCCTCGATGTAGCTGTCCGCCTCGATCACGATCACGTTGCCCGCGGCGTTGCCGTTCCACACGTACTCGTTGCCCGGCTCGGTCAGGCGGAATTCCTCGAGCTGGATCACGATCAGCCGCGTCACACCGAAGCGGGCGGCCACCTGGTCGAACGTGCGGTCGAGCAGGTCGGGCTCGTCGTACAGCACGCTCTGGATCTCGGCCGGAGACACCACACGCTCGGCCTCGGCGTTCTCGACCAGGCGGGCGTGGACCTCGGTCAATATCGCCCCCACCACCCGCGGGCTGGTCATGTAGATCTCGCGCGACGCGTCGATCACCACCGCCACGCTCTCGCCCTTCAGGCCTGTGTACTCGGGCCCGACCTCCACCGTGCCCGTGCGGCGGCGCTCGGCCTCGAGGGCGCCGAAGAAGCCGACGATGTTGCACCCGCCCGCGAGCGCCATGGCGAGCAGCAGCGTGAGGATGGCCAGCGATCGGGTCATATCGGCTCCGGTCGGGGGGTCGATTGGGAATCAGGCGGCCGCGCCACCGCCAAAGGTAACTATCTTGTACGCCCACGCGGCCAGCAGGATGCCCCCGATGGCCCACAACACGCGGCCCTTGAGCACTTTCCCGGTCAGCCGCACCGTCTGGGCCCCGCTCACCAGCCCGTGCAGCCCGCACCAGAAGGCGATGGCCGCCACGACGGCGAAGGCCATCCCCGCCGGCTGCACCAGGAAGGCCCCGATCAGGTCGCCGTGGGCCGCGTGCGTCACCGCCGTGGTCATGCCGCAGGTCACGCAGGGCTTGTCGAAGGCCTGCACCCACCCGCAGCTTGGCATGCCCAGCTGGGTGTGCGTGCCGTGCCCCTGTGCCGAGGGGGTCAGGATGGCCCCGACCACCAGCGGCGCCGCCGCCGCGGCGGCCACGATGCCCCCCAGGGCCCGGGGCCCCGGGGTCCGCGGCCTGTGCGCGTCCTGGGGAGGCGCCGGGCTCGTCGGCGGCGTGCCGGGGTCGGGCTGGACGGCGGAGTCGGTCACGGGGGATTGTACGGGGCGGGGCCCTGGGGCGGTCGATCAGGGGCAGCCCGCGTCGAAGGCCGTCTGGAAGGCCAGGAAGTCGAAGATGGTCAACTCGCCGTCGCCGTCGAAGTCGGCCGCGGCGTCGCCGGCGTCGAAGAGGTTCTGGAAACCCAGGAAGTCGAAGATGGTGAGCGTGCCGTCGGCGTCGAGGTCTGGGGCGCAGTCGCCGCAGGCGAGGTCGAAGAAGTAGGCGCCACCGACGAGACCGCCCGAAGCGGATTCGTCTTGCGACGCGCCAACGAGCAGGTGCTCCCCATCGCTGGCCAGCGCGGTGCCGTAGTGGCCCGCATAATGGGCCGAGTCGGGCACGAATCGGCCGACCTCGATCCACTCGCCACCAGCGTCGCGCTCGAATTCGTAGACCATGCCACGCGATACGGACGTGTACTCGTTGAATGCCGAGACGAACAGCCGGCTATCTTGCGCTCGCACCGTGCTGCCAAACCAGCGATTCTCTCTCGGATCGGTCTGGGTGAGTTCATCGTCGAGCGTCCATCGCTCGCCGTCGAACTCGTAGAATCGCACCGCGCCCTGATTCGGTGCGTCACGCGACGCCACGGGCGCGCCGACAACCAGCGTCTCTCCAACAAAATCGAGCGTGAAACCCAACCATGAGTTCTCGTCCGCCAGGATCTCCTGGACCAATTCGAGGCGGCCATCGGCGTCGCGGCGATAGCAGAACAGCGCCCCGCCGGCGGGGAACATGCGTCGATCCAGGTAGCCACCGGCGATGAACCAGTCCCCGAACGTTGCCCACTGAACACCGAAGCCAATCGAGGGCCCTGTCGGGTCGGGCTGGGTGACCGTTTGGACATGCCTCCACGCGCTCGCATCCTCCCATGTGTACACCTCGGCCGACCTTCCTCGCTGCGTAGTGACGATCAGCGTGTCCCCGTGCAGGGTCACTTCCATGGCAAACTCGCTCGGGACGCTCGCTGGCGGCCATATGCGATCCACTTCGACCCACTGCGATCCGTCATACTCGTAGATGAAAGCCGCGCCGGTACGATCGCCTGACGTCGGATGCAGAGAATAAAGCGACCCGACCACCAGCCTGTTGCCGTCGACATCGAGGCTGATCCCGAACTTGTCGTATAACGCCACATCCGGTGGCACAATGGTCTGTGTATGGACCAACTGCCCAGCGATATCGCTATAGACAAAAACAGCGCCGCTGCTGCACGACAGCGCCGATCCAGCACAGAGCGTCCGCGCATCGGGTGACCCAACAAACCACTGGAAGCCATTCGTCTCCACATCAAGGCCGAAATCATCTGTGCCCACAGCCGGCGGCGACACCAGCCGCTGGGCCTCGCAGGTGTCGCCGAGTTGGGCGAACGCCACACCTCCCGCCCCGAGGGCCAGCAGGGCGGCGAGGCGGATCGTGGGTGGTGGCATTCGTTGCATCGCCAGGACCGTACCGGCGATGGGCCCGATCCGTTGCAGGGGGTGTCCGGCGTGCCGGGAATCACCGGCGCATCGCCAGCGGGTCGGTCCGGATTCCGGTTATCTGGACTTCGCGCGGGCTCGCATCGGCAGCGGGTCGCCGCCGGCGTCGGGCCCGTGAACGCGGACGTCCGGACCGTTGCGCCGGGCGTCCGGACCTTCGCGTCGGGCGTCCGGATCTTTGCGCTGAGCGTCCGGACCTTCGCATCGGGCGTCCAAACCTTCGAGATGGGCGTCCATACCTTCCATCTGCGCGTCCAAACCTTTGCGATGGACGTCCATACCTTCGATCTGCGCGTCCATACCTTTGCGATGGGCGTCCATTCCTTCGATCTGCGCGTCCAAACCTTTGCGATGGGCGTCCATACCTTCCATAGGAACGGGCCGGGCGGGCCCGGGAACCGCCTGGGGCGGGTGTCGGCCGCGATCCCCCGCAAATCTTTCAGACATTTTTGAAACAAATAGTGGACAAGCCCCGGCCCACCGGCGATACTGGGGTATGGATCCCCGCCCCCCACATGGCCCCACACCCCAGCCGGAGCCCCCCCGGCGGGAGGCCACCCGGCCGGAGGCACCCCCACGGGAGGTGGCGGCGCGGGAGGCCCAGGACGCGTTCATCGCGGCGTGGGGGCAGATGGCCGGGGCCTGGGGCATCAGCCGCACCATGGCCGAGGCCCACGCGCTGCTGTTCGTCACCGGGCGGGCCCTGAACACCGACGAGGTGATGGAGCGGCTCCAGATCTCGCGCGGCAACGCGTCGATGTCGCTGCGGGCGCTGCTCGAGTGGGGGATTGTTTCGAAGGCCCACAAGCGCGGCGACCGCAAGGAGTACTTCCAGGCCGAGCAGGACGTGTGGGCCATGTTCCGCGCGATCGTGCGCGAGCGGTTGAAGCGGGAAGTCGAGCCGCTGATCGCCCAGCTCCACGAGATCCGCGACCTGACGGGGATCAAGCAGGAAGCCGCGAAGAAGCAGGCCATCAAGAGCAAGTCCAAGGCGTCGACCGAGACCGACCTGGACGAGCACAACGCCCGGCTGGACGAACTGGTCGACTTCTTCGTGACCGTCGACCAACTCGGCCAGCGCTTCGCCAGCCCGCAGGGCAGGGGCCTGCGCGTGGCGGCCAAGATGCTGGCGAAAGTAACCTAATCGATGACCACAGCGCCCTCCAGCACGAGCTTCGAGCGCAGCGTCCGCCGCGGGCACGCCCCGCGCGCCGCGTGCCTGCGGCTGCGCTGGTCGATCGCGCCGGCCGCGCTCGGTCGAACGGGCCGCACGCCATTGAACCTGGAACTCGAACTGCGCGAAGCCGAGCCCGCGCGCGTGACCCTGAACGGCGAGGCGCACGAACCCGCGGCCGCCTGGGCCAACGGCTGGGACGGCACGCTGGCCATCCGCCGCGTGGGCTCGGGCGAGGGCAAGGGTTTGGTCATCGCCGAGGCGCTGCCGCTCGCGGTCGTCGTGCTGGAAGCCGAAGGGATGGAGCGGGCCGGCGACACCGACCGGCCGCTGCACGTGGCGTGCGACCTGCCGAAAATGCTCGGCCTGGCGGGCGGGCGGTACGAGCTCTCGGGTGGCGGGCTGGGGACATAAGATCGCCCGAACGTCCCGGAGTGCCGGGACGCGGGGGGCGCACATGGCCACGATCATCAAGCCGGCCGACGGCGATTCGTTCGATTTCGGCGGACTGGGCGTGCACTGGAAGCTGCCGGGCGAGGCCTCGCAGGGGCGGTTCTCGATCGTCCACCACCCCATCGCCCCAAGGGCCCTGGCCGCGCCGCTGCACTACCACCACAACGAGGACGAGTACTCCTTCGTGCTCAGGGGAACGCTCGGGGCGCTGCTGGGCGACGAGGTCGTGGCGGCCGGCCCGGGCACGTGGGTGTGCAAGCCGCGCCATCAGTGGCACACCTTCTGGAACAACGGCGACGAGCCCTGCGAGATCATCGAGGTCATCAGCCCGTCGGGCTTCGAGAACTTCTTCCGCGAGGTGGACGAGGTCTGGGGCGACATGCCCGCCGTGGCGCGAGTCAGCGAGAAGTACCGGCTCGACATGCGATTCGAGACCGTGCCCCAGCTGTGCGACCGCTTCGGGCTGACATTTCCCGGCGTATAACCGCTCCCTCGCGGCTCAACACCCCGCGTCGAAGGCCGTCTGGAACGCCAGGAAGTCGAAGAGGGTCAGATCGCCGTCGCCGTCGAAATCGGCCCGGGCGTCGCCGTCCTGAAAGAGGTTCATGAAGGTGAGGAAGTCGAAGATGGTCAGGGCGCCGTCGAGGTCGAGGTCGGGCTGGCAGATCTCGCAGTCGAGGTCGAAGCTGTAGGCGGCGCCGGTGAGCGCCGGGCCGGGCCTCTCGCCCACGTGGCTGATGACAACCATCTCGCCATCGGTCGCCGTGGCGTGGCCGGTCGTGCGGAAGAGCCCGTACGGTGCGGCGGGCTCGGGGTCGACCATCGTGGCAAGGCGCCACAGCCCGTCGGCCCCACGCTTGAAGACGTAGCCGACGGTTTCACCCGGCATCCAACTGCGACCGGTATACGAGCCGCAGACCATGGTGTCGCCGCTGAGCGAGACGCCGATGCCCAGGCCGATGGGTTCTTCCGTAACACCTTCGAGTGTCACGTCCTGGTGCAGCACCGGCCCGTCGGCGGTCACGTCATAGACAAAGACCGAGCCGGCCACGTGCGTGCCGCCGCCCCACACGGCGAGGGTCGAGCCGTCGAGCGCCATGGACCGCCCGAATCCGGCATCGAGCAGCGGGGGCCGCAACTTCTCGTGGAACACGAGCTGGCCGCTCGCGTCACGACGATACACATGGATCGCCCCGTAGTACCCGTCGCTTTGGTCGAGCATCGCGCCGATGAACGCCCAGTCGTCGTTCATCGCCAGCGGCAACCCGAAACCCACAGATGGGATCGTGGCGTCGCGTTGGTCGATGGTCTGCGCGAGCTTCCAACTCTCGCCGATCTGCTGATACAGGAATACCACGCTGTCGCGCGAGATGAGCACCGAGTCGCCCCGCAGCGCGACGTCGTTGCCGAAGCCGCCGGTGGGCTTATAGGGCGCATCGGGGGCCGGAAAGCGGTCTGCCTCGAACCACTGGCCGCTGGTGTGGTCGAACCGGTAGACATGGCCCAGCCCATTCCGCGAGTCGCTGTCGCGATTTGCGGTCGTCGCGATCATCAGGTCACCCTCGACGTCAAAGTTGCCGAAGCCCCTGTACACGCCCATGTCGAGCGGGTAGATCAACTGTCGATTGGTCCACAGGCCGTCTTCCAGGGTGAACGAATAGATGGCCCCGTTGACACATCCGGGGGCCGTGCCGCCGCCCGGGCACGGCCCGGAAGCTTCCGAGTCTCTGATGAGCAGCCGGCCCGAATCGATCGCCATCGGCATACCAAATGCACCGCCGTACCCGTCTTGCGGCTCGAGACGCTGGATCGGGCAATGTGTCTGGGCGAGCGACGCGGCGGGCACAGCGAAGAGGGCGGCCAGGAGCAGTGGTGTGCGCATGGACACATTGTGACCGAAATCCAACCCCGACGCAAGGGCAAATCGCTCCTCAGCACCCCATATCGAACAGATTCTGGAACTCGAGAAAATCGAAGATCGTCAGCGAGCCATCGCCATCCAGGTCGGCCAGCGCATCGCCGGCATCGAAGAAGTTCTGGAACGCCAGGAAGTCGAAGAGCGTCAGCTCGCCGTCGCCGTCGAGGTCGGCCGGGCACGCGGCGCCGCCCTCGGTCAGCACGAACGCACGCCGCGTGCCCGAGGGGTTGACGCCGTTGCCGACGATGAGGCCAGCGTCGTTGATGTCCTGGGCGTGCAGGAACGTCCAGCCGTCGCCCGACTCGTCGACCATGGCCTCGACCAGCCGAGCACCATCGCCGGCGGTCCAGGTGATCGCGCCCAGCGACGAATCGCCCACGGCCTGCCCGGCCGAATTGATGGCGAGCAACTGCGACGGGATGGTCGGTCCCAGCGCCTCGCCCGCGTCGATGGGTTCGCCCGCGGCGTTCCACACGGTGGCGCGTGTGACAGACCCCAGCCGCGCAAAACCGACGATGACGCCTGAGGCGTTTCGATCGAATGCGGCGTCCACCCCGCCGGCTCCAGGTTCGAGTCGTGCCAGCAGGCGTGGTGCGCCCGAGACGGGCCACTCGACCGCGCGACGGACGCCACCGCCGTCGGGATGATGGCGCGAGGTTCCGAGGACGCGCCCCGAGGCATCGATGCGCAGCACCGAGGCGGGCTGGCCCCACGTCTCGATCGCACGCGGCGCTCCCGCGCCAAGCGGCCACACGATCGGCAGCAGCGGGTCGCCCACTTGCAGCAACGCCTCGCCCGAGCCATTGACGCCAACGGCCGACACGGGGTTGCACATATCCGGTCCAATGGGCACGAGCCCACCCGAGGTGGTCCACAGGAACGAGCCGGGCGTGCCGCAGTCGCGCGCACCGGTGCCCACGACCAGACCGTTCGCGATGGCCACCGCCTCGCTTGTCTGGCCGCCTTCGAGCGTGCCCAACACCAAGGGCTGGGCGTCGTAGGACGCCCACATCACCGCGACCAGACCGAGTGGCAGCACGCTCGATCCGACGACCCTGCCCTGCTCGTCGATGCCCGTGGCGATGGTGTCTTCACCGCCCGGCGGGGGCGCGAGCTCGTGGACGGCGTACTGGGCGAGGGCGACTTGGGTAGCCACCAGCACGGACGCGACTTGCAGTTTGTGGCGGTTCATGCCAGCAAGATATACCGGAATATCCCAGGCGTTGCTGGGAAAGCGGAACAAATTAGTCCTATAACAATAGGCAGAGCAAATTTTTTCTGTTCTTCGCTGGCATTTCCTGATTCCGTTGATTGCGAGCCGCTGTATGCTCTGTATGGAGGTGTGTGGCCCTTTCGTGGGTGCCACCGCAGATGTGTTCCATTGGTGGGAGAGATGCGATATGAAACTGTGCGCTTTGCTGACCGGGGGCGTAGCGATCGCCATGACCGCCTCGACGGCCTCGGCCCAGGTTGTGAGCATTTCTGGTGATGTCTCGGGCAGCGCCGAGGGCACCGGGGCCAACTTCTCGGGTAGCGTCGAGTATGTCCACCTGGGCGGCAACGACGGCCAACTCACCATCGACCTGACCAATGACTCACCGGCCTCGGTCGGCGGCTTCCTGACCGGCCTGCTGTTCCGCGGCTCGGCCAGTGACGGCCCGCTGCTGGCGTCCCTGTCGTCGGCGAACCCGACGACTTTCCTCGATACGGGGCCGGTCGCTGCCGGCTCGTTCGGCTCGTTCGACGGCGGCGCGGCCCTGAACGGCAACTGGCAGGGCGGCGGCACCCCCTCGTTCGGCCTGGGCATCGGTCAGAGCGGCCAGTTCGTCTTCGATATCGACTCGGCCAACGCTTCGCTCCTGACCACGGCCAGCTTCCTCGGCTCGGCCGACGATCCCGGCATGGTCATGCGCTTCCGCGGCCTGACCGGCGGCTTCTCCGACAAGGTGCCGGTGGCCATCCCCGCGCCCTCGGCCCTGGCGCTGCTGGGCCTTGGCGGCTTGGTCGCCACCCGCCGCCGCCGCTGATCGGGTTCCTCCGACGCTCCCACGAACACCGACGCCGGGGCTTGCGCTCTCGGCGTTCTTCTTGCGCCCACGAAAAAACCCGCCATCGGCGGGTTCGCGTGATCCGATGATCGGGCCGATCAGGCGCCCGCGCCGACCGGCTCGCCGGCGGCCTTGCCGCTCTTCTTGTTGCGGACCCAGTCGCCGCTGAAGTTCTTCAGGGCTTCCTCGAGCTCGCTGTTGATCTCGTCGGTCAGCTTGCGCTGCTCGTTGATCTTGTCCCACAGCGGCTTGTAGCTGGTCTGGAAGGCCTCGAGCAGGTCCTTCTCGAACTGGCGCACGTCCTTGATGGCCACCTCGTCGAGGTAGCCCCGCGTGCCGGCGAAGATCGAGATGACCTGGTCGACGACGTGGAAGGGCGTGAACTCGGGCTGCTTGAGCAACTCCACCATGCGGGCACCGCGGTCGAGCTGGTTCTGCGTGGCCTTATCCAGTTCCGTACCGAGCTGGGCGAAGGCCTCCAGCTCGCGGTACGCGGCCAGGTCCAGTCGCAGCGAGCCGGCGATCTTCTTCATCGCGCCGATCTGGGCGGCGCCACCCACGCGGCTCACCGAGATACCCACGTTGATGGCGGGGCGGACACCCGAGAAGAACAGTTCCGGCTCCAGATAAATCTGCCCGTCGGTGATCGAGATCACGTTGGTCGGGATATACGCCGACACGTCGCCTTCCTGCGTCTCGATGATCGGCAGGGCGGTCAGGCTGCCGCCGCCGTTCTCGTCGCTCAGCTTGGTGGCGCGCTCCAGCAGGCGGCTGTGGAGGTAGAACACGTCGCCGGGGTAGGCCTCGCGGCCGGGCGGGCGACGCAGGAGCAGCGAGAGCTGCCTATACGCAACAGCCTGCTTGCTCAGGTCGTCGTACACGAGCAACGCGTGCTTGGGCTTGCCGCCCCCTTCCTTGCCCTGCCACATGAAGTACTCGCCCATCGCGCAGCCCGAATAGGGGGCGACGTACTGCATGGGGGCCGGGTCGGAACTGCTCGCGTTGACGACGATGGTGTAGTCCATCGCGCCGTGCTTGCGGAGCTTCTCGACCACGCTGGCAACGGTGGATTCCTTCTGGCCGACGGCGACGTAGATGCACACCACCGCGTCGTCGGTGCCCCAGTACTGCTTCTGGTTGATGATCGCGTCGATGCACACCGCCGTCTTGCCGGTCTTGCGGTCGCCGATGACCAGCTCGCGCTGGCCACGACCCACGGGGATCATCGCGTCGACGGCCTTGATGCCGAACTGCAGCGGCTCGCTCACCGGCTGGCGGTCGGCGATGCCCGGCGCGATGATGTCGACCTTGCGGTACTCGGCGGCCTCGATGGCGGGCCCGTCGTCGATGGGTCGGCCGAGCGGATCGACCACGCGGCCCAGCAGGCTCTCGCCCACGGGCACTTCCAGCAGGCGGCTGGTGCTCTTGACCAGGTCGCCTTCCTTCACCTGGAGGTAATCGCCGTAGATGACGGCGCCCACGGTGTCCATCTCCAGGTTCATCACCTGGCCCATGACGGCGCCGCTGGCGGTCTGGAACTCGAGCAGCTCGCCGGCCATGGCGTTGGCCAGGCCGTAGACGCGGGCGATGCCGTCGCCGACCTCGACCACGCGGCCGACCTCGGAGACCTCGAGCTCGTTGCTGTACTGCTCGAGCTCGGTACGGATGACGCTGGCGATCTCGTCGGTTCGGATCTTCACGGCGGGCTGTCCCTTTAGTAAGGAGGCTCTCTGCTCTTTGAATAGCTGGTCCCGGCCACCACCGCCGGACCACCCCAGACTCGCCTGGCGGACTGGGTGCCAAGGGTAGCGGCGCTGGCCCCGATTGTCTCGGCTGAGAAAGGGCCTGAACGCGGAGGTCGCGGGGGCGCTGAGCGGGGGCCGGTGCCTTTGGACGAAGGGACCGGCCTCTTTCCGAGCCGCGTGCGTGGGCACGCGGCCCCACACCAGCCGGGCCGTGATCTTGGGGAAATCCCACATGCCCCGGGCCGGCCCGCTAGAGCGTTCGGAATTAGATCGGTATTTCCACCCTGACAATAGCGCCAGGAGGGGTCATCGTCCGAGAATTCGAGCAAAAAACGCCGTGATGCGCTGGGTTCACGGGATTTTTCGATGGGTTCACGACATTTTCCGTTGGGTTCACGGGATTTTCCGTTCCGTTCACGGGATTTTTCGTTGGGTACACGGCGTTTTTCGTTCCCTTCACGGCGTTTTTCGTTGCCTTCACGAGGTTTTTCGTTCGGTTCACGGCGTTTTCTGTTGCCATCACGGCGTTTTTTGCTGGCTCCACGGCGTGCATCGTCGCGTTCGCGTCGATCGGTCCCGGCTCGCCGCCCGATCGCCCGCACCAGAGCGGGAAAACCCACGCCAGAATCCGCGCGAGATCGTTCTGGGACTTGGACCCTCGTGTGGTATGTTGGTAGGACCTGGCCGCTCTGGCCCGCACCCTCCACGGGAGACCCGCCATGACCTGCCGAGCCGCGTCCCTTCTCGCCGCCCTCGCTCTCGCCGCTGCGCCAGCCGCCGCACTGGCCCAGGCCATCACCATCGACGTCGAAAGCCCTGTGCTGCGGCCGGGGGAGAGCACGACGGTGACGATGTCCGCGGGATTTGATCCATCAGACTTCGCGATGGCCGCGGTGTATACGGATTTCGTCGCGTCGGAGGGGAGCACGGGCTGGAGTGACGCGACGGTCATTCGCCCACTGGCAGGCCCCGGAACCTCCGCGGGCGGTCCTTCGGCCACAGGCTGGGACGGCATCATCGCCGGTCAGCCCAACTTCATCAGCGTCTACGCCGACAGTCGCAACCCGATCGAGTTCTGGCAGATCAGGTTCACGGCTCCCACAGATGTCTCGTCACCCTTCAACATCGAGTTGTCCACGATGACCGAGCGCTATGACGTGTATCTGCGGCGCGACAGTTCCCAATCCGAATCCCGCCTGGCCGACCTCACCGAAGGCTCGGCGACCATCCGCGTCGTCCCCGCCCCGGCCTCGGCCCTCGTCCTCGCGCTGGGCGCCGTTGCGCTCCGCCGCCGCCGCTGAACCTGAAACAAAGAAGGAGAGAACGCCATGAACCGAATCGCAACCACCGCCGCCGTCCTCGCGCTCGCCGGCACCGCGCTGGCCCAGTACGAGATCACCATCGACGTTGAGAACCCGGTGCTGCGGCCAGGGGAGAGCACGACAGTGACGCTGCACGCGTCGTTCGATCCCAGCCTGTGGGCCATGGCCGGCGTTGCCGGAGATCTCCTCTCGAGCGTGGGGAGCACCGGTTTCAGCGACGCCATGATTCCCGATCCAATGACGATTCCCCGGGGCGTGGTCACGCCCGGCGAGGCGACCGATCGGGGCTTCGAGGGATTCGTTGCCAATCAGATCAACTTCTTCAACGTCATGTACGCCGACCCGACGAACCCGATCCCCTTCTGGACGGCCACTTACACCGCTCCCGCCGACACCGCGGCCCCATTCGATGTCGAACTCATGACGGCGACCACGAGGTACGACGTGTTCTGGTCGCGGGGGAGTGCCGGTTCTGAGAGCCATCTGGCCGACCTCGTCGAGGGCTCGGCGACCATCCGCGTCATCCCAGCCCCGGCCTCGGCCCTCGTCCTCGCGCTGGGCGCGGTTGCCGTCCGTCGGCGGCGTTGAGGCTCGCAATCAAGGAGAGATGCCATGATCAGAACGACAGCCGCCGCCGTGCTCGCGCTCACGGGAACCGCTCTGGCCCAGCCCCAGATCGTGATCGACGTCAACAATCCAGTTTTGCTACCGGGCCAGAGCGCGCTGGTCACGGTGCGTGCCGGCTATGGCGGAACCGATTGGGCCATCGCGGGTGTGGGCACGAACTTCGTGACTTCCGTCGGCAGCACCGGATGGTCCGGAGCGCACGTCATTCGTGAACTCGCCGGGCCGGGCACCTCGCCGGGCACGCCCTCGTCGACGGGTATTGACGGCGTCGTCGCCGGGCAGTATCAGTCGCCCACCTCGCAGATCTACGCCGATCCGACGAATCCGATCGCCTTCTGGCAGGCGACCTACACCGCTCCGCTCGACCCAGCGGCCCCGTTCACGATCGACCTCTCGACGATGACCAGCCGCTACGAGGTATACATCCGGCGCGACAGCACGCTCTCCGAGTCCCGCCTGGCCGACCTCGTCGAAGGCTCGGCCACCATCCGCGTTATCCCCGCCCCGGCCTCGGCCCTCGTCTTCGCGCTGGGCGCCGTTGCGCTCCGTCGCCGTCGCTGAACCTGAAACTAAGAAGGAGAGAACGCCATGATCCGAATGGCAACTATCGCCGCCGTCCTCGCGCTCGCCGGCACCGTGCTCGCGCAACCGGCTATCACCATCGACGTCGAAAGCCCTGTGCTGCGGCCGGGGGAGAGCACGACCGTCACGCTGCTCGCCGGGTACGGGGGCACCGATTACGCCGTGGCCGGCCTGGCCACCAACCTCGTTACCTCCGTGGGCAGCGAGGGTTGGGGTGCGGCCACCCTCGTGGCCCCGATGGCCGGGCCGGGCACGTCCGCCGGCGTCGCATCGGCCACGGGCTGGGACGGCATCGTGGCCGGCCAGTTGAACTTCATCGGCGCGAGCATCTACGCCGACCCCACCAACCCCATCGCGTTCTGGCGGGCGACCTACACCGCGCCCGTGGACGCCGCCGCGCCGTTCGACGTTGATGTGTCGACGATGACCACGAAATACGACGTGTACGTCGCACGCGACCGCTCGACGTCCGAATCCCGCCTGGCCGACCTCGTCGAAGGCTCGGCGACCATCCGCGTCATCCCCGCCCCGGCCTCGGCCCTCGTGCTGGTGGCCGGCGTGCTGGCGGGCCGGCGGCGGCGCTGAGCCCCACGCTTATGGCCTCTGGGGCCCTACAACAGCCCCATGCCGTGGCTGGTGCTGGGCCTGGGGTTGGTCGCGCTCGTGGTGAGCCTTGTCGCCACGGGGTTGGCCACCGCGCTGGGCCGGCGGCTCAACGCCATGGACGCCGCGGGCGTGGCAGGCCAGGTGAAGGTCGACGCCAGGCGGGTACCGAATATCGGCGGGGTGGGCGTGGTGGCGGGGCTGCTCGTGCCGATGGTGGGGGCCCTCGTGCTCGCCCCGCTCATCGACGGGCCGCACCGCGAAGCGACCGATCCCTCGGCGGTCGTCTTCGACGCCGTGGTGCTGATCGTCGCCATACTTGGGCTGCACGTGCTGGGGCTCATCGACGACCGCAAGCCCTTGGGCCCGCTACTCAAGCTAGGCCTGATGGCCTTACCCGCGGTCGCGATTCCGCTCTTGACCGACTCTCGCCTGCTGACATTGCTCGACGCCTACCCGGGCGGCGAGGCCCTGAGCGTTGCCATCACCGCGCTCTGGCTGCTGGCGATGACCAACGCGATGAACTTCCTGGACAACATGGACGGCCTGAGCGCGGGCGTGGCGGCCATCGCCGGGGCGTTCCTTACGGCGGCCATGCTCCTGGCCGGGCAGTGGTTCGTCGCGGGGTTGAGCGCGTGCGTCGTTGGCGCGTGCCTGGGCTTCCTGCCGCATAATTTCCCGAGGGCTCGCATCTTCATGGGCGATGGCGGATCGCTGGTGCTTGGGTTCGTGCTGGGCTTTCTCAGCGTGCGCGGGACGTACATCAGCACAGACGGCAACCAGTGGTGGGGTGTGCTGCTGCCGGTGCTGGTGCTGGCCGTGCCGTTGTACGACCTGACCACCGTCGTGGGCCTGCGATTAAGCCAGGGCAAGAGCCCACTAGTGGGAGACCTGCAGCACGTCAGCCACCGTATTGCCGATCGCGGTCTGGGAAGGCGCGGCGCGGTGCTCGTGTTGTGGGCCTTCGCGATGATCGCGGGCGCTTCGGGCCTGCTGCTGCTGACCGTCAACGCCACCGGCGCGATCATCATCGGCGTGCAGGCCGTGGTGCTGATGGGCGTGCTGGGTGTGCTGGAGTTCTGGCCGAAGGGCAAGCCGCATGCCTAGCGAATCACGCGCGACCGCCCTGGCCCGCGGGCTGACGGTCTTCGTCGCCCTGCTCGCGTGCGTGCGCGCGATGATGGCGTTTGACCCGATGCCCGGCTGGGGGCTGGACCCCTATGCCATCGCCGCGCCTGCCGGCGCCTTCGGCCCGTGCGAGGCGGCGATCCTGGACGTGCTCGCCCTGCTGCTGAGCGGCATCGTGCTGCTGATGGAGCCGCCTTCGCGGTGGAAGGCGTGGGCCGGCTGGGCCGTTGCGCTCGTGGTCGTGTCGGTGGTGGGTCTGGTGCATGGGTTGCCCGATGGCCCCAGGACAGCCGACCTCTCACCAGCGCTCGCCTGGCTCGCGGCGTTGGCGGGCGCGGGCGCGATCGCCCGGGGCTGCACACACGCCGAGACGCGCCGCGCCGTGCTCGCGTTGCTCGCGGGCTTTACCGCCATGCTCGTGGCCAAGGGCCTGGTGCAACTGCTCGTCGAGCACCCGGCCACCGTCGCCCAGTTCGAAGCCAACGAGCCCCGGATGCTCGCGGCCCAGGGGCTGGAAGCCGGCTCATCGGGCGCTCGCGCGTTCGAGCGTCGCCTGCGGCAGCCCGAGATCACGGGGTGGATCGGCTTCTCCAACGTCGTCGCGTCGTTCCTGGCCGCTGGCGCCGTAGCGCTCGCGGCGATCGCACTCGGGCGGCACAAGGCCGTGAGCTTCGTCGCGGGCGCCGGATCGTTTGCGGCGATCTGCCTGGTCATCTACGGCGGCAGCAAGGGCGCGATGACCGCCGGCGTGCTGGGCCTGGCATGCGTGGCGATTGGCAGATTCGCGCCGATGGTCTGGCG
Source organism: Phycisphaerae bacterium (assembly GCA_030426395.1). Lineage (GTDB taxonomy): Bacteria > Planctomycetota > Phycisphaerae > Phycisphaerales > UBA1924 > JAHCJI01. The sequence continues at coordinate 12,628 of JAUHYE010000001.1, read as the reverse complement.
AGAAGGCCGAAGGAGCGCGCGGCTGGCCGGTGTGCTCGCCGGCGCTGTCGTACTCGGACCATTGCTCGCCCTTGTCGCCCGCGGCATCGTGGGCGAGCGCATGGGCGAGCTCAGCCTGCTCTTTCGCTGGTTCTACGTCGAGGCGTCGGCGCGCATCACCGTGGCCAACCCGCTCATGGGCGTCGGCCCAGGCGGCTTCAAGGACGCCTACGCCCTGGCCAAGAACCCGCTGAGCCCCGAGAACGCCGCGAGCCCGCACAGCGTGGTGTTCGACGCGATGGCGACGATGGGCGTGGCCGTCGGGCTTGCGGTGCTTGCGTTCCTCGTCTTCGCGGCGTGGCGATCGGCGCGCGCGGTGCTGGACAAGGACGAGCCCGCCGCCGAAGTTGCTGCCTTCCCCCGGCTTGCGCTCATCGCTTGCCCCGCACTCGCCGTCGCCATCGGCGCGCGGTTCGAGTTGCAATCCGTCGGCGGCCTGACGACGGCGCTCGCGCTGGCCTGGCTCGGCGGGCTCGTCGGCTGGGTCGCCCTCGCCTGGGCGGCGTGGCACGGGCCGGCCCGCGGGCTCTTGCTCGGCGCTGGCGCGGCGGCGTTGGTCCTCATCGCCCACGGCCAGATCGAGATGACCCCTGTCCTCATCGGGTCGGCATCCCTCTGGGCCGCATGGCTCGGCGTGGCGTGCGCGCGCGAGGATCGCGAAAGCGAGGTTGTCCCCGTCGGTGCTCGGTTCGTCGGCGCCGCCCCGGCGGTGCTGGCGTTGGTCGTCGCCGTGCTCACGCTGCCCGGGCTCTGGGCCTGGCAGGACGCGGTGCACCAGGCCGCCGCCCACGCCCGCCGGCCGGGCGAGTTCCGAGCGATGCTCGACACCAGCGGGGGAGATCCCCGCGTCCTCAGAGCGGTCGCCGAAGAACTCTCAACCGAGATCAACCAGCAGGTCAATATCGCCAGTCTGTCAGAGGGGTTGGCAGAGCTGGCAAGGCAATCCTCGCTCGCGGCAGCGCAATCCATGGACGAAGCAGTCGCCGTTGCGCCGGCAGACGGCCTGACCCTCCGGGCGGCGTCTCGGGCCTGGCTGGTGATCGCGGTCTCGGGAGATCCCCAGGCGGGTGAGCGTGCCTTTGCCTTGGCCCGCCGCGCGACCGAGAGCGAGCCGGTGTCGGGCCAGAACTTTGCCCACCTGGCCACCGTGCTCGCCGCGCTCGATCGGGACTCGAACACCGAGGCAATCCTGGATGCTCTGGCCCGGGCCGAGGCCCTGAACCCCTCGAGCCCGCAGCTCAAGTTCCGCCAGTTCCAGATCGCCCGTCAGGCTGGGCTCGGCGACTGGGCCACCCGCAGCGCGTGGCGGGCGCTCGAGGCCGATCGGTTGATGCGGCTGGACCCCCTCGGAGCGGGTCTGAGCGATGGGCAGCGGGCCGAGATTCAGGCTTATTTAGAAGGCCAGTAGGCCGGCTGTTGCTTGACGGGCGGTGGCTGGGTTCTAGCATTACCCTTCGGCCCACGGGCCTGGATGGCCGCCGGTGGTGTTGGTGCGTGTTCAACGTGTGGATGACAGCCAGGGCAGGGCCCTCTTCGGGGTCTGGCGATCGGCGTTCTCGACACGAACGACTCCCCGACAAAGGGCGGCAGTCGCGGGCCGGGCCGAGGGATTCGAATCGAGAGTATCGGTCTGAAGGGGCAACCCGAAGGGGCCGATGAGTACCAGAGCACAACCGCTCGCCCCCGTTTTGTAGGTTTGGGCGGGCCACCGATCGCCGACCCCGGGCTTGTACGAGGCTTCGTACGGGGGCGTGGCGAAGGGTGATGGAACCGCCCGACCGAACGGGCGAGCAGATCGAGACACGAGGACGACGCCATGGCCGAGATGCCACTCAACAGGGTTCGCAACATCGGGATCGCCGCCCACATCGACGCGGGCAAGACCACCGTCACCGAGCGCATCCTGTTCTACGCCGGCAAGACCCACAAGCTGGGCGAGGTGCACGAGGGCACCGCGACCATGGACTTCCTGCAGGAAGAGCAGGAGCGCGGCATCACGATCCAGTCGGCCGCGACGACCTGTGCCTGGACGCGCAGCGACGTGGAGTACCAGATCAACCTGATCGATACCCCGGGCCACGTGGACTTCACCATCGAGGTCGAGCGTTCACTGCGCGTGCTCGACGGCGCGGTCGCCGTGTTCGACGGCAAGGAGGGCGTGGAGGCCCAGAGCGAGACGGTGTGGCGTCAGGCCGACCGTTATAAGGTCCCGCGCATCTGCTACATCAACAAGATGGACAAGATTGGCGCGAACTTCGAGTTCAGCTTCAAGTCGATCAAGAAGCGCCTTGGCGCCAACGCCATCGCCGTGCAGATCCCCATCGGCGCGGGCAACGAGCTCGAGGGCATCATCGACCTGGTCGGCATGCGGGCGTACTACTTTGACGCCAACGAGCAGGGCGCGGTGGTGACCGAGAAGGACATCCCCGACAGCATGAAGGACGACGCCGAGGCCTGGCGCCACGAGCTCGTGGACGCCGCCAGTTCGCTCGACGACGACCTGACCGAGAAGTACCTCGAGGATGAGAACTCGGTCACGGTCGAGGACATTCGCAACGCCCTGCGCAAGGGCACGCTGAACCTGCAGTGCAACCCGGTCTTCTGCGGCTCGGCCCTGAAAAACATCGGCGTGCAACGCCTGCTGGACGGCGTGATCGACTACCTGCCCAACCCCACGCAGGTGCCCGAGGTGCAGGGCGTCGACCCCAAGGATCCCGAGAAGAAGCTCACCCGCCCCCACGACGCCAAGGCGCCACTGTCGGCCCTTGTGTTCAAGGTGGTGGCCGACAGCCACGGCGACCTGACCTACACCCGCATCTACTCGGGCACCCTCGAGAAGGGCAGCCGCGTGCTGAACCCCGGAAACGGCAAAAAGGAGATCGTCAGCCGCATCTACCAGATGCAGGCCAAGACGCGAGAGCCGCTGGACGTGGCGCACGCGGGCTCGATCGTGGCCGTCATCGGTATCAAGGACTCGATCACGGGCGACACGCTGTGCGATGCGAACGCCCCGATTTTGCTCGAGCGCATGGACTTCCCCGATCCGGTGATCTCGATGTCCATCGAGCCCAACACCAGCGACGACAAGCGCAAGCTGAGCGAGGCGCTCGTGACGATCCGTCGCGAGGACCCCAGCTTCCAGAGCCACTACGACGAGGAAACCGGCCAGACCATCATCGCCGGCATGGGCGAGTTGCACCTCGAGATCATCAAGAACAAGCTCACCCGCGACATGAAGATCGGCGTGCAGGTCGGTAAGCCCCGCGTGAGCTACCGCGAGGCCATCCAGGGCTCGGCCGAGTACGTCCGCGGCAAGTTCGTCAAGCAGACGGGCGGTCGCGGCCAGTTCGGCGACGTGACGATCAACCTCAAGCCCTACACCAAGGAAGAGGCCGAGGCCGACGGCATCAAGTTCGTCGACGGCGTGGCCTTCGAGAACAAGATCGTGGGCGGCTCGATCCCCAAGGAGTTCATCCCCTCGGTCGAGGCGGGCATCCGCCAGACGGCCGCCACGGGCGTGAGCGCCAACTACCCACTCATCAACATCAAGGCCGAACTGGTCGACGGCTCGTACCACCAGGTCGATAGCTCGCAGGTGGCCTTCGAGCAGGCGGCCCGCCTGGCGCTCCGCGAGGCGGTCACCAAGGCCCGCAGCGTGCTGCTCGAGCCGATCATGAAGGTCGTCATCATCACGCCCGAGGAATTCTTCGGCAACGTGACGGGCGATATTTCCAGCCGTCGCGGCATGATCATCGACACCGAGGATCGCGGCTCGGGCATCCGCCAGATCACCTGCGAGTGCCCGCTGAGCGAGATGTTCGGCTACACCACCACCCTGCGCGGCATGAGCCAGGGCCGTGCGGCGGCCTCCATGGAGTTCCAGGAGTACCGCCCGATGCCCGCGAACCTGATGCAGGAAGTTATCGCCGCCGGCTGATCGGACCCCCGAGTTGGGCTCGGCTTCGGTCCGGCCCTGAAAACCGACAAAAAACGCACACGCCCACGCACGGATGGCCCCCAAAACAGGCCTTCCACCCGCGTGGGCGTTATGCTTGGGGGCGTCAGATTCCGGCGGGGCTTGTGCGGCCCGCCACGGATCCAGGGAAGGGACTGCCACGATGGCCGATCGTGTTCCAACCGCGTTGCTTTTTGGGGCCCCCGGTGCGGGCAAGGGCACCCAGGGCAAGATCCTGGGGCAGATCCCCGGGTTTTACCACCTGTCCTGCGGCGAGGTGTTCCGCACGCTGGACATCCACACCCCGTTGGGGCGGACGTTCTACGAGTACTCGTCCAAGGGCAATCTCGTACCCGACGACGTAACGGTGGCGATGTGGAAGGAAAACCTCCACGCCCAGATGACGCTGAGCTACTACAAGCCGCACGCCGAGATCCTGGTGCTCGACGGCATCCCGCGGAACGTGAAGCAGGCCAAGCTGCTCGAGGAGCACATCGAGGTCAAGGCCATCGTGCACCTGGTGTGCCGGGACATGAACGCGATGCTGATGCGTCTTCGCAAGCGGGCCCTGCGTGAGAACCGGGCCGACGATGCGAGGGAGGACGTCATCCGTCGGCGGTGGGAGGTCTACGAGAGCGAGACCCGCCCGGTGCTCGACTTCTATCCAGACAAGATCATCCACGAGGTCGACGCCATCGGCACGCCGGTGCAGGTGCTCCAGCACACGCTTGAGGCGCTCGGGCCCATCCACGACAAGCTCTTCGGCCAGAAGGAAATGGACGGGGATCTCTAAGCCGTCCGCATACGCTTGGCCATGGCCGAAGCGATCACCTGGGCGATGTTGCTGGCGCGGTGGACCGAGTTCGCACGCTCGGCGGTGGCGTTGCCAAAAGATGGTGCCGGCGGACGCTGGCGCGAGAGCGTGCCGGCCATCATCGGGCTCCAGGCCATCACGATGGCGCTGCGGGACCTCGACGAGCACGAACTTGACGAGGATCGCTCGCTGGCGATCGATACCGCTTCGGTTGGCATCGATCGGCACACCGACAACCTGGCCGGAATTTGGGTCAACGAGCCCTGGCCCGAGGAATTGCACGAGTTGCTCGAAGACGCGCGGCGGGCGATGGCCGACGCGGGAGCGTCCGGGCTTGAGTGGTGCGTCGATGGCGAGCGGGCCAGCCTGGAGCACCCGGCCGAATTGGTGGGGTTTCTCGAAGCGGCGGGTTTTGTCGGCGATCTGTACTTGGCGGCGCCTGGGCAGGTGTTGTCGGAATCCTGCCCGATTGCCTTCCTGCATGAGCCCGGCGGCGGATTGCCCGATGAGGACGTGATCGGGGCCGTGGCTGGGTTCCTTGACGCGAACGGCGTGGGGAGCGATGGCATCCGGCGTGGTCCGCCGCGGCAGGCGTATCGGCAGTTCGATTTTGCCAGGGGCGGGCCGGTGCGCGATCTCGTCGCATGGATGGGTGGAGACCCGAGGCCCGGCCAGCCCTTGCTGGTGCCGGTGGTGCTGGAGGGCCAGGCGCAGCCGGTGGCGTTGCCACAGCGAAGGGGAAGGCCTGCAGATCCGCCGCCGTTGGAATTCGAGGCCGATGTTTCGGAGGGTGCCGAGGCGGGGGAATGATGCCTGAGGCGTTTTTTGCGGCTACGATGGTGGCCCTAGCGGGCGAGTACCCAAGTGGACAACGGGGGCAGACTGTAAATCTGCTGGCATAGCCTTCGGGGGTTCGAATCCCTCCTCGCCCATTCCCCAATTCGGCAGGTTCCGGCAAGCCACGGCACCAACCGGCATAAACCCCTCATCTTCAACGTCTTGCGCTCCGGGCTTCCGCTCGGTGCCGATCGTCTCCGCGCCCTGCCGCGTCGTATTTTGTGCGCTCTGGTGTGCGCTCTCGTGTGCGCTGTTTATCCCGGTAGCACGCTTGAAGTGCTCATCGCGGGGTCGGAGGTAGTGAACCGCCGCCACCAGAGGGCTGTGGCCCAGCCAGCTCGCTACGTCTTTGTTCGGGAACTCGGCCACCCAATCCGTGGCGCAGCTCGCGCGGAGGTTTTGGAACAGCCGCGGCCAGGTGCTCAGGCCGGCGCGGCCCACGATCTTGCTCATCGTGGTGCGGAGGTTGGCCGACCCCTCGAGGCGCGGGAACAGGTCCGCGTCGCCCGGCTCGGCGAGCTGGTGGAGGTCGTCGAGCAGCTCGGCCAGGCGGGGCACGATCGGCACAACGCGGAGGGCATGGCCTTCGTGGTGGCGGGTCTTCGGGCTCTTGACCACCAGCCGCCGCTCGAGCAGGTCTACGTCGCCCCAGGTGAGCGCCGCCAGTTCTGAGGGGCACCGGAGGCCAGCGTACCGGCAGAGGCCCACGATCGCCCGCCAACGGGCATCCGGGCACGCATCGATGACGCGCTCGGCGTCGGCAACGCTGACGTAGTGCGCTCGGTCGGGGTTGCTCTGGGTTCCAGCCTTCAACTCGGCGAAGGGGTTGGCGTCGATGAGCCCCCACGCCAGCGCCCGCCCGAAGATGAGCTTGGCGACGTAGGTGCGCTTGGCCTGGGTGGCCCGGGCATATCCGGCGTCAGCCTGGGCCCGGCGCCAGCGTGCGGCGCCCTCGACGGTGATGCGGGCCGCGGGCGTGTCCTCGCCGAAGTGCTCGAGCAGGCTGTTGAACGTCTGCTGATAGGCGGCCATCGTCGCGGGCGCCACGTTGGCGGCTTCCTCGAATCGATCGATGAGCTGGGCGAGCGTCGTGGTGTCGCGGCGCTTGCGGGGCTCCACCAGCTCGATGCGGGCTAGCCGCTCGTGCAGGTCGTCGCTGATGTCCACCAGCCAGGCGGCCGTGCCCTTGCGAGGCAGGACACCAGCCCGAACCGCGCCAGCCAGGTGCTCCACGTGATCGAACACCACGCGTGCGGCGTCATCGTCCATCTTGCCTAGGTAGAGCTGGCGCCGCTTGCCGGTGGCATCGTTCAGCAGGATGCGCCGTGCCCCGGATCGCTTGCAGGTCGAGAGTGTGGCCATCGTCGTCTTCCCTTCGCTGATGGGCCTGGGGTCGCTTGATGCGTCGATGGGTCAGCGGGTCGATTTCTTGCCCTTCGCCGCGGTCTTCTTCGTCTTCTTCACCGGCGAACGTGCCGGCCTGCTCGTTGGCGTTGTTTCTGGCGAGCCCCCTAGGTACGCCCAGGCGGCCCGTGCGATGAACCCCGATCGTGTCTCCCCCTCCCGATCGGCGTAGGCGTCCATCGCCACCAGCAGCGTCTCGGGGAGTGAGATGAGCACTTTCTTCGGCCTTGAGCTGAGGGCGTTGGGCTCGATCCGCACCAGTGCCCAACAGATCCCGGCGGCGTTCTCGGTATCGGCTTGCAGTGTGTCGATGGGCGTGGGCTCCGGGGGCACTTCCCCATCCTCGATGAGCCCTTGCAGATGCAACTCGATGGCCTCACGCACCTGGACGATGGCGTCCTCGATCGAGTCGCCGGCGCTGGTGCATCCGGGGAGGTCGGGAACCGTCGCCTTGAAGGTGCGCCGGCTTCTGCGGATCAAGATGGGGTAGTGCATTGCCATATGCTATATCCTCGGATATACTCTAGTCAAGCATGGGACGTTACGCGCCGTAGGAGCGGTCGACTTCTTCGCCAGCCTTGTAGTTAAGAACCCACTGGTGCCATCGCTCGAGGGCCTGCTCGGCAATGTGCTTGGGAATTCCGCCCATAGGAATCACGCCGATGTAAGCCTCTGAGTCGTCTCCCAGAGTGATCAGGCCCCGTTTGCCATCGATCACACCCAACAGGGCGTCTCCCATCGCCGGAGCCAACCCATCAACGATGACCCTGCGGTCTTCGTCGTCGGATGGGCCCGTGCCCTTGGGTGGTGCGGTTGGAGGTTTGGATGGGGGTGGGTTCAGCATGTTGCTGCCTTTCTCGCCCTCGTGAGGCGTTCGGTGTGATTGCTTGGACCTGGGTGAGCTTTTGATTCTCACGCCACCCCGCCGCCGGGATCATCCGGGCCGGGGTCGGTGGGTTGGCCGTCCCGATCGCGGTCGGCAACTTCGGCCCACCCCTCGAACAAGGTGCTGGCCAACGTGGGGGGCCGCGCGGGTAGGGGCTCAAGATCGACGCCCAGGGCATCGCAAACGTCAGCGTGCCATTGCTTGGCCAGGGCGATCGCCTGGGCTTGGGTGAGCCCGAACAGGGGCACGACGGCAAAGTGCGGGTCGATGTCCGGCCTGTCCACGTACTGCTGGCACACGAGCCCGGGCGTGCCGGTTCCACAAACGTTCGTGAAGGCCGCTCGGATGCTGCGGATGTAGCCCCCGGCGTCGACAACGGGCGGTGTGTGGCGCCCGCCCTCGCCGGGATGGAACCGGAGGGGCTCGCCAGGCTGGTCGGTGTCGGTGATGGTCTCGGGTCGATCGTCGCTCATCCTGCCAGTTCCCTCGCACTGTTCGGGCGCGCGTTGCTCGTGGCCCCTGGATGGGGCGTCTCGCCCGTCTCGGCTTCGATGGCCGCCAGCACCGCCTCACGGGCCACACGGTGCGTGCGGCCCTTGCGGGCCACGTGTCCGTCCACGTCGCGCCCTTCGGCGATGAACTGCTCGGCCGCCGCATCGGCGATGTCGGGGAATCGGGCGATGAGCGCCAGCTCGGCCTCGTTGCGGGCGCGGGCCAGTTGGTGCTCGGTGGCTTGGGCTGATCGATCGCCCACGGCCGCGGGGTGCGTCGGCGTGGATGCCTGTTCGGCAGGTGATCGCCAGCCATTATGCGGGCGCTCGCCGTCGCTGATGAGCCGCGCGGCGAATGCGGCCCGGTTCTTCACCCCGGGGGCCTTGGCCTGCTCGACCGCGTACAGCACCGCCCGCTCGCTGCCGGCTTGGCGTGCCAGGTGCTCGGCGCGATTGACCCGCATGGACTTCAGCGCCTCGATTGCGCCGGCCAGGTCGCCGTCGAACTCCCCCGCCCCGGTGTGCGCATCACCACCACCATCATCGACGGCCGGAGGGATGGCGTCGTTGCTCTCGGCCCCGCTTGGTGGTGGTGAAGAACATGAAGATATGAAATGGGGTGCGCCTGCGCCCGGGTTGCGAGCGCCTGCGCCCGGGTTGCGGGCGCCTGCGCCCGGGTTGTCGTGCTCGCTACCCGTGCGCCAGCGCTCGGGTTCGATGGCCAAACCCGTGCGCGTGCGCCCGGGTTCCTGCTCACAACCCGTGCGCTCGTGCTCGGGTTCGTCGCCTGGGCGGTCGACCCTGGGCAGGGCCAGGATGGTGCTCCAGTTGAGTTCGTAGCGGTTGGCGGCGCTGTACCCACCCTTAGCGGCGTGGCGGATCAGAAGACCAGCCGCCGCGGCCTCACGTACCCGCCGGCGGGCGCTTCCCACGTCCTTCACGCCGAGCTGTCTGGCCAACTTCGGATTTCCCACGTGGGCGATGCCCTTGGTCGGTGCGTCCTCCCGCCAGTTTCCTAGGGCGATGATGGCGTTGAGCGTGGCCAGATCGGCTTGGCGCATCTCACGGGAACGCAACAGCTTGAAAGCCGCCGCGGGGCTCTGGGGGCGATCGTCGCTCACCTGGGACCCCCGTGCTCGGCAGGCTCCACGGGGAACGTCGCCGCCACCAGCACACGCGCGGATCGTCCGGAGCTGGTGGGCCGGCGCTCGCCGGAGTCGCGGACCACGCCCAGTCGCACCAACTCGTTGCACCGCGCCGAGCACGATTGCGGGCGCAGCTCCAGCAGCTCGCCAATCTCGTCGGCGGTTCGGCCCTGGGCGCCGGCCTCGGCGATGCAGCGGAACACTGCGGCCGCCTGCTCTGCCGAATAGCCCTTGATCCGCTCGGCGGCCTGTCGAGAGGTCTCTGGGCCGCGTCGACGTGCTCGGGGCTTCGGTGCGAACAGTGGCGGCGGCGTATCGTCGATCTGCTGGAACGCGGGTCTGGGCCTGGCCGGGCCGCCGCATTCTTCAGGGGGTTCCGATCGCATCGGAGCCCCCTCTCGTTTGCGCGGCAAGCCATGCCTCGATCGCGACCGTGGGGTACCGCAGTATGCCATTGAGCTCTGCGTGGGGAATCCGGCCTTGTCTGGTCCATGATCTCAGCGTGCGAACGCTGACGTTCAGAGCCTCGGCCGCCTGGCTCTGGTTCATGGCGAGCGCGGGCACTTCCAGCATTTCGGCTTCGTCACGGATGGGCTCAGACATGCTGCGCCCCCTCCGCTTCCCGTCCGGCTCCCGCCATACGGCGTAGTCGCTCGGCTAGCGCGGCCTTGGTCGTCTCTGGATTGAACAGCCAAACGTCGCCGGCACGGATAGCTGGCACTTTGCCCGCTTGGGCTTCCTGCTCTAGCCATCCCGGCGCCACCTTCAGCAGTCTCGCCATGTTGGAAAGGGGGACTATGTCGGAGTTTGGTTCCATGCCCAGATAAGAGCACGGCCAGTGGGCGTGTGTTGCATGCCAATCGGCCGGTTATTCTGCCGGCAATTGCTGCCTGGACAGCCAGGCTCGGCCCCTCTGGTTTACTGAGAGCCCGTTAGGCCTGCCATGGTCTGTGAGGAAACCATGGCTGACCAACTCGTTGACGTTGGCGCGCACCGCGTCTTTGTGCATCGAGTAGACGGTGCCGATCGTGGTGCGAGTTTCTGCTCGTGACCTCTTGGCGAGCCACTCGAGCAGTCCAGCCGCATTTTCGGTGAGCTGAACGGTGGGGGTATCGCCGGCGGCGATGCCGTTTGTCGCAATCTGAGGACGCTCTAGGTCCAGCATCGCGGCCTCGTATTCCATTCGGCAGGCCGTACTGAGAGTTGTTAGTTGGTCCGGCCCGCCCTGCTCCCCCATCCATCTCACAAACGCACGCCCGGCCCGCTCAAGTTGCTCTGTGTCGTCCGCAGGGGTGTGCTGGAGCCGGCGCCATTGCTCGCGCACGGCGATGGCCAGGCGGTAGGCCGTTTCGTGCCGCGTGCTATCTGGAATGACTCCGCGGCTCGCGTGCGCCCGCCTGAGTGCGGCCTCGATGCCATCCTGAATAGACAGAACCTCACGCTCGTGTTCGTCTCCCGTGGTCAGCAAGTGGAGCGTGTCGAAGCTCCCGTTGAGCTTCGTGGCATATTTCACTGCGGCGCTGTCGACCCAATCGCGGGCGGAGCGCAGCCACTTCTCGGCATACCCCGGTTCTGGGCCGGTGGCGAGAAACTGCGCGCAACTCAGCAAGCCGCGGCAAGCATCGAGCTGATGAAGAGCCCGCTGGTGGTACAGCTTGAGGAATGCTCCCGGTGTGATCGGTTCGCTATCCTCTGCTGACGGTTCGCAATCCGAACCTGTCTTCCCACCCCCTGGGCCATTCGTTGGCGCAGGGGGCTTCTTCGTGAGTGTGCGCGTGGTGGCATTCGCCGTCCGTCCTGCTGACGTCATGCGTTCGCTCCCGATGCCCGCCAATCCATGGCGGGCTTGTCTTCCCGCTGACAGGGTAGCTGATGGGATCGGTTGGGGTGCCCGGGGGGCGCCGGCCCTTTCCGTCAGACCTATGGCCTCAATTGCCGGCAGAATAACCGGCCGATTGGCATGCAACACACGCCCACTGGCCGTGCTCTTATCTGGGCATGGAAGCCAGGAGGCAGGCATGAGCAAGCTCCAGACCGTCACGATCCACTTCTATGACGACGCCTTGACGCGCACCAACCAACGAACTCGGTCCGTGCAATCCGACAGCCTCACCAGCCTTCGCGGCAAGGTCATTCGAGAACTCGAAGACTGCTATGGCCCCGAGCCCCGCCAAATCGGACTGATCGTCGACGGCAAGCCGGTACCCCTGCGATCGGATTGGCAGGTCGAGGATGGGGGTGTTATTCACGCGGCCCCAATGCCAGGTGAGCTCTCCATCGGTGTCATTGCCGCCAACCTCGCCATCGCCGCCGCGGCTAGCGCCGTGAGCTACGCCCTGACGCGCCAGCAGCTCAAGAAGGTCTCGAGCACCGACGACCAGGAGAGCCGGCGCTACGGATTCAACCGCCTTTCCTTCGACGCCCGGGTGGGAGACCCGATCCCGGTGGTCTTCGGGCAGCGGCCATTCGGGCCCAAGATCGTCTCGGTGGTGCCCGACGACAGCGTGAGCGGCGACAGCAAGCTGCGGATGCTGCTGCTCGTGGGCCACGGCACCATCCACGCCATCGGCAACCAGGTCGCCGACTTCAACGACGTCAACAGCTCCGCCCTCCAGGGCATCTACCTGAACGACCAGCCCATCAGCAATTTCACCGGCGTGCGCGCCTGGGGCCGCATGGGCGCCGCCAGCCAGGCCGCCATCCCGGGCTTCGATAACCCCAGCGCCCTGAGGGACGTGGGCGTGGGCGGCGTCACGCTCAGCCCCAGCTCGGCGTTCCAGGTGACCACCAGCGGGCCCGTGCAAGCCGTCGTGCCGCGGATCAGGTTCCCGGCTGGCCTCTACGCCCTGAATGGGGCCCAGATCGACGCCCGGAGCGTGCAGTACCGCGTGCGCTGGCGCGAGACGGCCGGGCCCGGGGATTGGAGTGCCTGGATCACCAGGACGGTCGAGAGGGCCGAGCAGAGCGAGTTCACGAGCGCGGGGCGCCTGGACTTCCTCGTGGAGACACCCACCCAGCTCGACGTCGAGGTGGAGCGCATCACCAGCGAGGTCGATC
>JAUHYE010000066.1 GCA_030426395.1 Phycisphaerae bacterium | reverse complement strand
AGTATGGCTCGATGGGCGCGTGGCTGCGGTAGCTGTGGCCCACGCTGTGGCGGTGGGGCTTGATGCCCTGCAGCAATCCCCGCACCTCGAACTCGCGCTGAACCAGCTTTCGCGCGTCCTCGCGGCTCTTGCCCATGAAGACATGCGCCGACTTGGCGCCCTCGGGGTCCGCCTCGGCCCACCCAAAATCGGCGCTGATGCTCGCGTCGGGCGCCATCACGTTGATGATCGGCAGGTGGTGCCGGCGGCCCAACTCGTAGTCGTTTGGGTCGTGCGCGGGCGTGACCTTCAGGAAGCCCGTGGCCATCTTCGCCTTCGCGTCGCTGCTCTCGGGGTCGGGCAGCACCACATAGTCGTCCTCGACGATCGGCACCACGCGTCCCACGATCGGGAGCTGTGCCCGAAGCCCGCGCAGCGCCTTGGCGCGCGCATCTTTGGGGTTGATGGCCACACCCGTATCGCCCAGGTATGTCTCGGGCCGCGTCGTCGCCACGGTGATCCACGCGGGCTCCTCGTCCTCGCCCTCAACGTGCTCGGCTGGGTATCCCCGCGCGGCTAGCTCATTCCAAGTCACGGGCTCGGTGTCCCGATCGTCGTCTGGGTTCTTCGGGGCGTGCACCAGCGGGTATCGCAAGTACGTAAACGTGCCGTCGATCTCGACCGAGTCCACCTCGTCGTCGGCCAGGGCGGTGCCGGTCACCGGGTCCCAGTTCACCAGCCTCTTGCCGCGATAGATCAGCCCGTCGCGGAACAGGATGAAGAACGCCTCGCGCACGGCCCGGGCGCACACCTCGTCCATGGTGAATCGCTGGCGCGGCCAGTCGCACGAGGCGCCCATGGCCTTGAACTGCTCGGTGATCTGGGCCTCGAAGTCGTCCTTGAAGGCCTGCACGCGGGCGACGAAGTCCTCGCGAGAATACTCGGTCCGCCGCTTGCCCTCGCTCTCCATGAGCCGCCGTTCGACGACCGTCTGGGTTGCGATGCCCGCGTGATCGGTGCCGGGCATCCACAAGGTTTCATAGCCCTTCATGCGATGGGCGCGGACCAGGGCGTCCTGCACGGTCGTGTTCAGCGCGTGGCCCAGGTGCAGCCGCGCGGTCACGTTGGGTGGGGGTATCACCACCGCGTAGGGCTTGCGATCGCCCCGCAGCACGCTGCGCGGATCGGCCTCGAAGGCGCCGGCGTCCTCCCACCTGGACCATGCTCGGGCTTCGGCGGCTTTCGGGTCGTATTGCTTGGGTAGTTCTGGCATGGTGAAAGGGGCGCCGGCAGGGTCTGCCGGCAGTTATCCGGGCTGCGAGGGGTGAAAAACCAGTGTAGCAAGCCGATAGTAAACGGTAATGACCACGCGCGATGAGGCCAGGCTCGCCCTGGACCGCTTGCCATCCCGATTCCCGGCCTATGAGCCCACCGAGCCGCCCCGAAAGGGCCTGGGCCTGGGCACCGCGGCCGTGGGCCTGCTCTCCATCGGGCTGGTGGCCGCGCTGGCCGTGTTCTGGCAGGGCGCCAAGCCGCCACCCTCCTCGGCCGCCGCGGCCTCGGCGGGCGTGGCCGTCAAGTCGGCCGACATCACCGCCGCCCTCGAGCAGGCACAGACCTACATGGCCGACGGCGAGCCCGCGATGGCCCTGGCCGTGCTCGAGCCCATGGTCGCAAGGGCCGACCGTGACCGCGAGCTGCGTGTGGCCCTGGCAAGCGCCTATCTGGCAACCAACGACGACCAGGCCGCCTACGACCAGTTCTCCCAGGCCATCACCCTGGGCGGCACCGATCCGCAACTCCACTTCGCCTCCGGCACGCTGGCGTCTCGCCTGGGCCGCCAGACTGAGGCCATCGCCCACCTGCGACTTGCCCACGAGTCCGAGCCGAGCAATCCGCAGTACGCCCTGTTCCTGGGCCAGGCCGAACTCGAAGCGGGCAACTACGCCCCGGCCACGGCCGCCCTGGCCCGTGCCCGCCACGCCTCTCCCGACGACCCGCGCATCTGGGGCATGCTCGCCGAGATCGCTCTGCGTGAGAACAAGGCCGAGATGGCCCTCCAGCACGTCGGCCGGGCCCGCCACCACGACCCCGAGAACGATGCGTGGAAGATCATCCAGGCCCGCGCCCTCAACCGCATGGGCGACGCCGGCAAGGCGGTGGTTGTCATCGGTACGCTCTCCCCCGAGGCCATGCGCACCAAGCCCGTGCTGCGTCTGGCGGGCGAGTGTTACGGCATGCTCAAGCAGCCCATCGAAGCCGCCGGCCTGTATCGCGCCGCGTCCGACGCGCAGCCCAAGGACCCTGATCTAGCCTTCGAGGCCGCCCTTTGGCTCGACCGCGCCAGCGACCGCCCGACCGCGCTGGCCTACGCCCGCCGGGCGAAGGAAGCCGGCCACGCCGGCGCCACGAAGCTCATCGAGCGTCTGTCCGACCAGCGCGAGTTCAAGTCGCAGCCGCGATAGACAATCGACTCAACCCGGGTCTTCGGGAACGTCCTGTTCGGGCTGCTCATCCTTCTTCTTCCCGCCGAGCAAACCGCCCAGTTGCTCGCCGACGCCTTCGATAGCCTCGCCAACGCCTCCCACGCCCATCTCGCCCAAATCGAGGAGCGATCCAAGCTGATCGCCGATGTCGCCCAGCACGTCGTCGGGGATGACGCCGCCGCCCACCTCAACGGCCGACGCGAGGATCGCCTTGAGCACCACGGTCGTGATGTCGGCGATCGAAAGTGGCTCCCCGCCCGACCCCACGTCGCGCAGCACCACCTCGTCGACGGTGACGTTTGCAGTCGTCAGGTCGCCGATCGCCCCGCCGATGGGCACGATGTCGGCGTGCACCTTCACGTCGGTGATCCTGAGCGTGCGGATGACGAACTTCTTGGCGTCCGGGTCGGGCTCCTTCTTCTCGCCGCTCTCGAAGCGAGAGAGGTTGTCCATGATGACCTTGTAGTTCGCACCGCTCGTCGTGCGTTCCAGATGCAGGTCGATGCCGCTCAGCACCAGGCTCGGCACCTCGACCACGTCCTCCATCAGCGATCCGAGCGTGACGTCCAGGGTCGCGTCGTCGAGCGTCAGGAAGTGATCGGCCTCGAACCCCTCGGGGTTGTCGACCGAAAGCCCCGCGAGTTCGACATGGCCCGACAGCACGCCGACATCCGCAGAATCGAGTTCGGTGGGCACGTCGAGCGCGTACGTCGCGCCACGCTCCACCCCGCGTTCGGCCAGGCTATCGACATACACCCATGCCAGCACCAGCCCAAGCACGATAAGGCCGAGCAGGGGCAGTAACACGATCGCGGCGATCTTGAGCAGCAACTTCATGGCGAACCCCCTCCGCCTCCGGCGGCTTCTTAAGACTCTTCGGCCTGATCGATCTGCACGCTCGCGAGCGCCGTCAGCGTGTCGGGCGAGAAGCTGAGCACGCGGTCGAGCCCGGTCGTGCGCATCACGGCGAGCACGTCGCCCTCGCCGCCCACCAGCCGCAGGTGCCGGTTCGCGGGATCGAGTACCTGCCGCAAACGCAGGAGCTGGGCGATGTTCGAGCTGTTGATGTACGTCACACCCGAGAAATCGAGCACGACGTGGGGCGGCTGCGTTGGCGGTTCGATCGCTTCGAGCCGATCGAGGATCGTGCCCAGCTCGTCGCTGAGCGCCGGCTCGTCGGCCAGGTTGGCCAGCACGATGTCGTCGGCCCAATCGGTGCTCATGACACGGACTCGCTCGCGGTGTCGTCTTCGCCCTCGGCCACAGGCGCCACGGCGATGACGTCGTCGCCGTCATTCAGCTTCACGACGCGCACGCCCTTCGACCCGCGACCAACCTCGCGGATGGTGTCGCCCGCCATCCGCACGAGCTGGCCGCTGCGCGAGATGACCATGATCTCGTCGCCCTCGCTTAGCCCGACCGCGGCGACGGATAGGCCGTTGCGCCCGCCCGTCGAGATATCTCGACGGCCCTTGCCGCCTCGGCTCTGGCTGCGGGCGTAGCCGGTCTCGGGCTGCACGCGGTACTCGTCCACCGGCGTGCGCTTGCCGTATCCGGTTTCGGTCACGGTCAGCAGGTTCAGCCCCTCGGCCTCCGGCGCGGTCCGCCAATAGCCGGCCTGACCCTCGTCGTTCTCTTCGGTGCCATCGTCGGCGGGCACCCATTCCATGGGGATCGAAACCAGCCCGACAATCCGCGCGTCGTCGGCAAGCTCGATGCCCTTCACGCCCGCAGCCGATCGGCCCATACTCCGCGCGTTGTGCTCGGGGAAGCGGATTGCCATGCCATTGCTGGTGACGAGCAGCAGGTCGTCGGTGCCGCTGGTGAGCGCCACGTCGAAGAGCTCGTCGCCCTCCTTGAGGCCCACGGCGATGAGCCCCGAACGGTTGACGTTCTGGTACGCCTTCAGTGGCGTGCGCTTGATGATGCCGCCGCGCGTCGCAAATGTGAGGAATTGGCTCTTGGCTTCCAGGTCCTTCACGGTCAGGAAGGCCCAGACCTTCTCGCCTTCTTTCAGGTCCAGCAGATTCACGATCGCCCGGCCCTTGGCCGTCCGCGCCATCTCGGGCAGCTCGTACACCTTCATCTTGAAGACGCGGCCCGTGTTGGTGAAGCACAGCAGGTGGTCGTGCGTGCTGGCGACGAACAAGTGCTGCACGAAATCCTCGTCCCGGCTCGTGCCCGCGCGGATGCCCTTGCCCCCGCGCGCCTGGGCGCGGTACGTCTCTGCCGGCACGCGCTTGGCGTAGCCCGCGCGGCTAATAGTCACCACCACATCGTGCTCGCGGATGAGCGACTCCATGTCGATCTCGCCCACCGCGTCCTCGATGGCCGTCCGGCGGTCGTCGCCGTAGCGGGCCTTCATCGCCTCGCAGTCGTCGCGGATGATGCCCATCACACGCGAGCGGTTCGCCAGGATGTCTTCGTAGTCGGCGATCTCCTCGGCAAGCTTCGTGTACTCGTCGACCAACCGCTCGATCTCGAGGCCGACAAGCTGGATCAGCCGCATCGAGCCGATCTGCTCGGCCTGGTGCCGCGTGAGCGCCACACCGCCAAGATGCTCGAACTTCGCGACGTGATCGAGAAGCCGTTGAGGAATCTGCTTGGCTGCCGGGTGCTCGGGCGGGATGCGGTACCGGCGATCCATCAGCTTCTGAATCGCTTCCTCGCGCGTCGAGCTGCCGCGGATGATGCGGATCACCTCGTCGATGTCCATCACCGCGTAGATCTGGCCCTCGAGCAGGTGGGCCTTGCGCCGCGCCTCGCGCAGCAGGTGCTCGGTGCGGCGGCGGATGACCTCCACGCGGTGGTCGATGTAGTGCTCGATGAGCTCCTTGAGCCCCAGCGTCACCGGACGGCGGCCGACCAGGGCGATGTTGATGATGCTGAAGGTCTGTTGCAAGGGCGTGAACTGGTAGAGCTGGTTCTCGATCACCGCCGGGTCGGCCCCGCGCTTGAGCTCGATCACCACGCGCGTCATCGCCTGGCGGCCGCTCTCGTTGCGGATGTCGCTGATGTCCTTGATCCGCTCGTCCTGCACGGCGTCGACGATCTTCTCGACCAGGTTCCGCTGGCTGAGGTTGTAGGGGATCTCGTCGATGACCAATTGCTGGCGGTCCTTGCCGAGTTCCTCTACGTGGCACACGCCGCGCAGGTACACCTTGCCGCGCCCGTTCGCGTACGCCTCGCCGATGCCGCGCCGCCCGACGATCACGCCGCCGGTGGGAAAGTCCGGGCCCTTCACGCCAAGCCGCGTCACGTTGCCCTCGGCGTCGACCTCGTCCTGCATCAGCTCGAGCAGGTCGATGTCGGGGTTGTCGACCACGCGCGTGATGGCGTCGAGGATCTCGCTCGGGTTATGCGGCGGCATGCTGGTGGCCATGCCCACCGCGATGCCCAGCGAGCCGTTGATGAGCAGGTTCGGGAAGCGCCCGGGCAGCACCTTGGGCTCGAGCAAACGCTCGTCGTAGTTGGGCTGCATGTCGACGGTGCTCAGGTCCATGTCCTGCAGCATGTCGACTGCAGCGTGGTGCATGCGGGCCTCGGTGTATCGCATGGCCGCGGGCGGGTCGCCCTCGATGGAGCCGAAGTTGCCCTGCGGGTCGATCAGCGGCACGCGCATGCGCCACTTTTGGGCCAAGCCCACGAGCGTGGGATAGATCACGCTCTCGCCGTGCGGGTGGTAGTTGCCGCTGGTGTCGCCGGCGATCTTGGCACACTTGAGGTGCTTGCGGCCGGGGCGCAGGTTGTTGTCGTTCATCGCGACGAGGATGCGTCGCTGGCTGGGCTTGAGCCCGTCGCGGACGTCGGGCAGCGCCCGGTCCATGATCGTGCTCATCGCGTACGTCAGGTAGCTCTCTTGAAGTTCGCGATCGATCTCCAGGTCGACGATCCGGCCGCCGCCGATCACCGTGCCGTCCGAACCATCCCCGTTCTGGGGCGCCCCTGCCTCATCGTGCGCGTCGGCCAATCGAAGCCCTCCGAAGCCATCTGCGAAACGCCAAACCAAATGCCTGACAGAGGCCGTGCAGAACAGCCCTTTGACGTTCCCATATTCTAGGTCGGTCGGGGGCCCGAACGGGTCGTTTTACCGGGGCTTGTACGCCGCGTCGAGCGTGTCGCACAGGGCCATCAGCGTCAGGCTCGTGGCCACCGACGGCTGCCGCTGATCCCACGGCGCCGCCCGCACTCCGCCAGCAGCCAAGTCGGGGTTGTTCAGCAGGTGCCCCAGGCTGTCGTCCACCGTCAGTTGTCGCAGGAAACGCAGCGTTTTCAGCATCTTGAGGAACTCGGCCGCTCGCTGGTTGGCCGGCGTGAGGCGATCGTCGAGCATCATCGCGCCCATCGCCACCGCCGCGCGCGCCGTCTGCCAAGTGGGCAGCGGCACCCCGCCCCGCGTGAACACGATGCCACCGGCCAGGTCGCGATTGTCGCCCTCCACGGCGGGGCCTTCGAGTTGGTGGTCCCACACGAGCTCCCGCATCCGCCGAAGCTCGTCGGCACCCGTGAGCGGCTCGCCCTCACCAAGGGCGGCCAGCAGCCACGGCATCTGCGGCACCAGCACCTCGGGCTCGATGCGCTGCACCACGGCCTTGGCCGCCGCCTGGCCGATCTCGGCGTCCTCGAGGCTGGCGATGTCCGAATCACCCAGCGCCACCAACGCGCGCGCGGCCAGGGCGTAGGCCGTGACTGGCGTGTCCTCTTCGAAGACGGCCGATCCGGTGATCGACAATGTCACCACCCCGCGTACGACTTCGGCACACCGCTCGCGCATGGCCGACAACTCGGGATACTGCTCGAACGCCCCATCCTCGAGCGCGCCCATCGCGATGATCACCATCGACGCCGACGCGACGTCGCCCCACGGCTCGGGCTCGAGCGGGGCTTCCTCGCCAAGGTCCGCCATCGCGCCGATGCGTACGGGCGTGACCAGCGCGAGCTGCCGCAGCAGCACGACCCCCGCCGTGCGCGCCCGTTCGGCGCTCTCTTGCGGCGCCCACACCGACGTGCCATAACGCATGAGGGCATGCGCGGCCAATGCCTGATTGAACGGTGGATCGACCGGCGCGGTGTATTCGCCGGTCAGCGCGTCGAGCGTGCCGAGCAGGCCGTAAGGCTCGAGCCCCTGGTGCCGGCGGCGGAGCAGGTGCCCGGCCATGTCGTCCGCCCATTGCGTTAAGGCGCCCAGGTCTTCGGTGAGCAACTCGTTCAACCCAACCGCCCGCCCGCCTCGGTGGACGAGCACGGGGGCGAAAGCGTCCTTTGGTTGGGCGAGCACGGTGACCGGGGCCCGGTACACCGTGGCCTCGCCATCGCGCACGGCCGACTCGGCGTACCGCGCCCACGCACCGGGCTCGTTTGCGATGCCCGGCGGCAATCGCCCGCCGAGGGCTTCACGCAAGGCGGCGACGACCATGTCCGTCGGCAGCATCGCTCCTGCGAGCGCGGCGTCGGGGAACACCACCGCCGTCGCCTCGCCAGCGCGCACCGCCACGGCGTCCAGCCCGGGCCGGATCGCGAGCGCCACGTCGGCCAGCCCCCACGCGCCGTCGATGGCCGAAGGGCGTCCGGCCAGTTCGACCGTCAGCTTCGCGTTCTCCTCGCTTGGCCGCTCGACCTCTCGCGCGACGGCGTCGACCAGCCCCGCGCGGGGCATGTCGAAGGCCAACGAGTCGGCAATGAACCGCCGCGGCCCCTGCCGCAGCGTGACGGCCACGCCCCAGACTTCTGGGCGGGCCTCGGGCGACTCGCGCTGCGAGTGTTCCACGCCGAACACAACCGCCCGTGCGCGCGCGAACGCGGCGAAGGCTTGCTCGCCGGCGGGTGGGGTGTCCTGGGCGAATGCGGGCCGGCCAATGGACGGCAAGGTCAGCACAAGCAGGGTCAGGAGTGTGCGCATGGGGCAGAATAGGAGTTCGACTGCATGGCGAGTGGGTTGCGAGCACCGGGGCATCGAATACGTCATCGCGTCTTGGCCTGCCACTCCATCGGCCTCTCCACCGGCATCGTGATCAGCACGCCGTGCTTGGGGTGGCTGGGGAACGGGGGCTGCACGCCCGCCAGCCCTGGCATGGGTCGGCTGGACAAGGAATAGGGACGGGCGATCTGGTGGGCGGTCAGGGGTTGGTTGTTCCAGCCGGTGGTAATTGGCGCGGGCTGGTAGTCCCAGGGTTGCTCGGTGAAGGGGTCGGTGCGCAGGTGGTCGGGCAGCAGGTCGCCCAGGTCGGAGAGGCGCTGGGGCGGGGCGCCATCGTGCGCGAGGCGGTGGCGTTCGATGGCCAGCACGACACGCCAGCCGGCGACCTGGATGGTTCGACGACGCGCGGTCTCGATGAGTTGCAGGGGCTCGACGTTGATGTCGCGTGCCGGGTTGCGCCAGCCGGCCGCGTCGTAGTGGGCCGCCAGCGCCGCGTCGGCGGTCAGCGCGGCTGGGCCGGTGGCTTTGGCGCACGCGTCGGCAAGGTCGTAGGCGTCATCGATCCACGCGTCGGCGGCCTTGCGACCGACGAAGACCCGGGCGTGGACGTTGCTCCAGTCGCTGTCGCCCACGGGCAGCAGCTCGTCGGGGGCATCGTCGATGTCGTAGGTGTAGCTGAGCCGGGCGTGGTTGCGGGGGATGAAGCGGCCGTCCGAGTCGTAGACGTGCTGGATGTGGTCGTGGGCGGCGTCGCGCTGGTCCATCATGATGTCGGCGATGCCTGGGTAGTGGTCGACCAGCTCACGCCCGATCGCGGCATCGGCGCCCGCGAGCGTGGCGTCGTCGATGGGGTAGAGGAAGGCGTCGTCGAGGAAGCACTCGACGACCAGGCCGTCGATGCCATGGGCCGTCAGCCAGCCCAGGATCGAGCCGCTGTCGGCCATGATGCGTGCGAGCGCGAGGCCTTCCTCGAACACGGCGAGCTGTTCGGCAGGATCGCCCGACTCGGCGGCCAGCCGCACGCGGGCGGCCATCGCACGCGCGAGGGCCCGCGCCCGGCCCGGTTCGGCCGATCGAGACTCGACCGCCGGGGCGCCGGCGGGCGGCATCGAGACGCGGTGGAGGCTGGGCAGGTCGGCGGACGCCTCGAAGACGCCGATGTCGCGCCAGTGGTCGAGCGCCTCGATGCCACGCCGGCGGGCCCGGGCGTAGTGCGTGGCCAGGTTGGGCGTGTTGTAGGCCGAGGGATCGTCGTACGGCCCGCGGATGATCCAGAAGTCGATGGCGGGGAACGGATCGTTGGCGGCGGGCTGGTACGCCGCGTTGCGCCGTTCGAGGTCGATCTGGCCCTGTTCGACCTTGGCCAGGATCTCGGCGAAGCGCGGCCACTGGTTTGGCCCCTCACCGATCACGGCGCGTTGACGCTCCAGCGTGCGGTCGTGGATGCGCTGGCCGTAGTCGGTGGTGATGGCCCCCTTCGCCGTGAGGGCGGCGAAGACCTCGCTGGCGACCAAGACGATCAAGATCAGGAACACGATCGCGATGGCGACCATGAGCTTCTTGAGCACGCCGCCGCGGCGGCTCTCGTACGCGCGTGGTGTGTCAGTTCGCATCGTCGGCCTCGGTGTATGGCTCGTCGAGGCTGTTCCCCTCGACGGGCGTGGTGATCAGGATGCCCTCGTACGGATCGTGCTCGCTCGGGCCCTCGGGCGGCGTCGTGCCCGGCAGCGGGCGGCTGGCCAGCGTGTAGGGCCACACCGTGTCGTTGGGCTCCAGCGGCTCGCCGCCCGCGCGGGTGGTCATGGGCGTGGGCTGGTAGTCCCAGGGCTGGCCGGTGAAGGGATCGGTGCGCAGGGCGTCGGGCAGCAGGTCGCCCAGGTCGCCGAGGGTTTGGGGGATCGCGCCGTCGTTGCCGAGGCGGTAGCGTTCGACGGCGATGACGACCCGCGTTCCGGCGGCCTTGATCCGTCTGGAGCGTTCGAGCCGCGTGGAACGGTGGGTCGCGATCATGAAGTTCTCGCCGATCACGTTGTTCCACTCGAGATCGTCGATGAACCGCTCGGCCCGCTCGTCGGCCGCGACGGCGTCCGGGCCCGTCGCGTTGGCCGCGGCGATGGAGAGCTCGTACGCCCGGTCGAGCCACGCGTCGGTCTCCTGCCGGTCGTAGTACGCGCGGGCGGTGATGTTCGAGAGGGGCGAGTCGCCGAAGATCGCGTGCCGGGCGATCTTCTGGGGCATGAGGCGGCCCGAGCCGGTGTGCACACGCTGCACGAGGTCGGCGACGGCGAGCCGCTCGACCTCGAGGGCGTGTTGCAGCGGTGGGAAGAGCCCGAACTGCTCGCGCTCGATGGCGGCGTCGGCGGCAAGAAGCCATTTCTCGCCGGCCTCGTCTTGCGGCGGGTGCAGCACGAGGCCGTCGGCCAGCTCGCTCAGCGAGACGTCGCCGATGGTCACGCCCACCAGCCAGCAGATCAGGAAGCCCTGGTCGGCGGTCAGCCGCGCGAGCGCGAGGCTCTCCTCGAAGGCGGTTTGGACCTGCGCCCGGTCCCCGGCCTCGGCGGCCAGCCGCATGCGGGCGGCCTGGGCCCGGGCGAGCTGGCGCGAAGCGCCCAGGTAGGGCAGCAGCATCTCGAGGATCGGGCCATCCTCGGGCGGGATCGCGACGCGCTGGAGCGTGGCGACCTCGGCCGCGCGATCGAAGATGCCGATGTCGCGCCAGTGGGTGAGGGCGTCGATGGCGCGTTGCCTGGCCTGCGCGTAGTACATCGGGATGTCGTCGCCCTCTTCGCGGTAGGGATCCTCGGAGGCGCCGCGGATGATGCTGAAATCGATCACCGGCCACGGGTTGTCGTGGTCCTTGGGCAGCGCGTCATCCTGCTCCTTGAGCCACTCCCACGCCGCGTACACCTCCCTCATGTGCTCCTCGAAGCGCGGGTATTGGTTCAGCCCCTCGCCGAAGTGGGCCCGCTGGCGCTCCAGGCTCTGGTCGTGGATCTGCTGGGAGTAGTTCTGCGTGATGGCGGGCTTGGAGGTGATGGCGAGGAAGGCTTCGTAGCCCACCAGCACGATGGCCACCGCGAAGATGATCGCCAGGGTGAGCAGGAACTTCTTGAGGACGCCGCCGCGGCGGATGGGGGTGGTAGCGGGGATGGAGGTGAGGGGGCGTGCGGGCGGGCGTGCGGGGTGCATTCGAGAGGATATGGGCGGGCGGGCGAACGGTTGCGATGGGCCCCTCAGCAGCCCGCATCGAACAGGTTGGAGTACTCGAGGAAGTCGAAGACGTCCAGCCGCCCGTCGTAGCAGAAGTCGGCGAAGCCGTCGTCCCCGCCCGCGTCGAAGCGGTTTTGGAATTCGAAGAAGTCAAAGACGGTGAGTTCGCCATCGCCGTCGAGGTCGGCGGGGCATTCCAGCAGCCACTGGATCTGATCCTCGGCGATGCGGGCGCCACCAAGATCCCAGTAATCCCAGTGCGCCCCGGTGACTACCACGCGGCCATTGTTCGAGAGAACGATGCCGGCGTGACGATCCGACTCGTACACGGCGACGGCGAAGCTGCCAATCCCGGGTTCGAGCCAATCGCCATAATCGCTTGTCGGAGGCGGGGACGGATCGTCCATCACACGCCAAAGGCCCGAGAAAGCCGGATGCCATTGATCGGGATCGATGCCACCGTACGTCGCCACTAAATCCTGCAACGGCTCCACCACATCCACCGCACTCTCGATGCCCAGGATGGGCCACAGCTCGGGCTGCTCGTCGAGCTCGGCCATCGAGAACATCAGCTTGCCGCCGCCATCGACGTGCGCGGCCAGCTCGTCGATGATGGCGCCGGCCAGCGGGCCCTCGAACGTGTCGAACCAGCGGATGATGATCAGGTCCCACGGCCCGTCGCGCAGGGCGGGCAGCAGCAGGTCCTCGCGCTGGAAGACGACCTGGGTGCCGCCCAGCAGGTCCAAGTCGCGCAGCGCCGTCCCGATCGGGAAGCTGTCGAAGCCGCCCTGTCCGCTGAACAGGATGCGTGGGTCGTCCTGGGCGCGACATGGCGTCGACGCCAGCGCCAACGCGGCGACCGCGACGGTTCCGATAGACACTCTCATGTCGGATCTCCCCTTCTCATCGGCCTCCACCCATCGCCGCTCTCCTGAACCGGTACGCCCATCGCGGGGCCTCCGCTACCGCGGCCGGGGCCACCCCGTGGGGCTCCACACCAGCCCCGTCGGGCTCCACGCCCGCGCCGTGCGCCTTCACCGTCCCACCGCGAGGCTTCACGCCCGCCCGGGGCCGTCGCCATACGAGCGAGGCTCACACGCGGAGTGCCACGATCCGCCGCTGGACGAAGGCCCGGGCCGACGCGTCGGCCCGCGTGGCGTCCTCGAGGGTTCGCAGGGGCGTGACCTCGACGTGCTCGCAGGCGTGCCGGGTGAGCTCGCCGATGCGGCCGAAGGGGATCTGGCCTTCGAGGAACGCCTCGACGGCGGCCTCGTTGGCGGCGTTGAAGATGGCGCCCGCGGTGCCGCCCGTGTCGATGACCCAGCGGGCCAGCGCGAGGGCGGGGAAGCGTTCTTCGTCGGGCTCTTCGAAGTCGAGGCGCGCGAGGGCGGCCAGGTCGAGCCTTGGCGTGCTTCCCGGTGCGCGATCGGGGTGGGTGAGCGCGAACTGGATGGGCAGACGCATGTCGCTGATGCCGAGCTGCGCGAGCACCGAGCCCTCGATGGTCTCGATGAGCGAGTGCACGATGGACTGGGGGTGCACGAGCACGCCCAGGCGCGATGAGTCGAAGCCGAAGAGCCAGTGCGCCTCGATGACCTCGAGCGCCTTGTTGGTGAGCGAGGCGCAGTCGATGGTGACCTTTGGGCCCATGTCCCACGTTGGATGGGCCAGGGCTTGCTGCGGCGTGGCGTTGTAGACAGCCTCGGCCGACGCGGTGCGGAACGGGCCTCCCGAGGCGGTGAGGATGAGGCGTGCAACGTGCGCGGGCGGTTGCATCGGCGGCGCTGCGTCGGGACCGGTGATGGCGTGCAGGCATTGCCAGAGCGCCGAGTGCTCGCTGTCGACGGGCAGAAGCTTCGCGCCGGTACGTTGCGCGGTGGGGACGACCAGAGCGCCCGCGGCGACGAGGGTTTCTTTGTTCGCAAGCGCCACGTCGCGGCCGAGTTCGACGGCGGCCAGCGTCGCGGGCAGGCCGGCCGCGCCGACGACGGCCGCCATGACGATGTCGGCCTCGACCTCGCGCACCAGCCGTTCGGCGGCGTCATCACCGACGAACGTGGCCGAGTCGGCGTCGCCCTCATAGAGCGCCGTGTGCTTCACGCCGAACGCGGCGGCCTGCTCACCAAGCTCGCGCGCACGCCGACCGGCGGCCAGGCCCACCACCTCGATGGGCGGGGGCTGGCCCTGGGTTTTGGCGAGCGATGCGAGATGGGCGACGGTGTCGAGGGTCTGCCGGCCGATGGAGCCGGTGCTGCCCAGGACGATCAGCCGCCGGGTGGTTGGGTGTCCGCTTGCGGCGGGCATGGGTCAGTTCCCGTCGGGGCCGGGCTTGGTCCTGCGATGGGCAGCGTAGAGGAATCGCGGGCGCGGCTTCTTTTCCGCCTTTGGCTCGTCGTCGTCCTTCTTGCCGCGCTTGGGCCGTGCCTCGATGAGGCCGCTGGGCGCGGGGTCGGATGCGACGACCTCGACGGTGGGCGACTCGTCCTCGTCTTCCTCTGCGTCGTCCTCGTCGATCACGGCGACGGGCTCGGCCTCTTCGACGGCTTCGACCCGCTCATCGCGATCACGTCGGCCGCGACCTCCGCGACGGCGACGCCTGCGGCGGGGGCGGTCGGACTCTTCTTCCTCGGAGTCGTCGGGCTCCTCGGCGTCTTGGACCTCGACCTGCTCGTCCTCGTGCTCGTCGGCTTCGGTGTCGTCGGTCGTGGCGACCTCTTCCTGGCGGCCGCGACCACCGCGGCGGCGACGGCGGCGCTTGCGACGGGGGCGATCGTCTTCCTCCGCCTCGTCGTACGCTCCATCGGCGTCGTCGTGCTGGTCTTCGATCTCGTCGTCGTCCTCGTCGCCAACTTCGTCATGAGCGGGCAGCGGGGTCGCGAGGGCGCTGCTCAGGCGGCGGGCGAGGGAGTCGGGTTCGCCCCCTTGCTCACTGCCATCCTCGTGGTCGTCGTCGTGCTGGCGCGCATCGGTTTCGGCGTGGCCGCCCTGGCGATTGCGGCCGCGGCCACCACGGCGGCGACGCCTGCGGCGGGGGCGGTCGCCCTCGTCTTCGGCAACGTCGTCATGCGACTCGTGCTTGTACTCTTCCGAGGCCTGGTCGTCGTGCTCGCTCTGGTCGTGCGTCTCGACCTCGTCGCGCTGGCTGTCGCCGCGGCCGCGTCGGCCGCGACCCCCGCGACGGCGACGCCTGCGACGGGGACGATCGGATTCCTCGTCTGTGTTCGCGTTGGTGTCCGCGTCATGAACCTCGCGGTCGTCGTGATCCTCATCATCATCGGCGTGCTCGACCGAGATGGCTTCGTCGCGTTGGGCCTCGCTCCCGCCCCCGCCTCCACCGCGGCGACGCCTGCGGCGCCGACGACGGCGCCCCGTGCCCTCGGACTCGTCTTCGCTCTCGTCGTAGTCGGCGTCGAGTTCGATCGGGTGGGCCTCGACGGTGTGGGTGTCCTCGGCTTCGTCGTCGGACGTGTCGATGACCTGCGCGAGCGTGGCATCGGTCTCGGCCAGGCCCTCGACCTCGACCAGGAATTGCTCGGGATCGGGCAGCTTGGGCAGCTTCTCGATTTCGATGTCGTTGTTGTTGGTGTCGTAGGCGTGCAGCACGAAACGCTCGGCGGCCATGTTCTCGCTGACGCGGACTTCGGTGATCACGCCGCTGACACGCTCGATGCGGCTGAGTTGCTTGCGGCGGCCGCTGAGCAGGTGGCTGGCAACCTGGGCCGACACGACCATCTCGACGCGGGCGACCTTCTCGTGGCTGGCGATGAGCGAGAGGTCGCGCAGGGCCTCGGCGGCCACGCTGTCGGGCCGGCGGATGACGCCGCGGCCCTTGCAGAGGCTGCACTCGGCGAAGTGGGTGCGCTCGTGGCTGGAACGCATGCGCTGGCGGGTCATCTCGAGCAGGCCGAACTCGCTGATGGGAAGGATCGTGCTCTTGGCGCGGTCACGCTTGAGACGCTCGGCGAAACGCTCGGCCACCGCCTTGCGGTTGCTGGCGTGGCGCATGTCGATGAGGTCATTGATGACCAGGCCGCCCATGTCGCGCAGGCGCAGCTGGCGGCAGATCTCGTCGGCCGCTTCCATGTTGGTGTTGAAGGCGTTGGTCTCGGCGTCGCGGGCGCCCCGGCTGCGGCCGCTGTTGACGTCGATGGCGACCAGCGCCTCGGTCTCGTCGAAGATCAGCCGGCCGCCGCTGGGCAGGGGGACTTCACGAGAGTGGATGTTGTGGATCTGCTGCTCGATGCCGAAGGCGGCGAAGATGGGCGCGCTGCCCGTGTACTGCCGAAGGCGCGGGCGGCTGCGGGGCGAGGCGATCTTGATGAACCGCTCGGCCCGGGCGAGGGCGCCGGGGTCGTCGATGATGATGTCGGTGATCTCGGTGCCGGCCAGATCGCGCAGGGCGCGGAGCAGCAGGTCGCTCTCGGCGTAGAGGGCCAGCGGGGCCTTCTTGCCTTTCTGACGCTTGTCCATGTCGGCCCAGAGGCGCTTGAGGTACGACAGGTCACGCTTGAGCTCGGTCTTGGTGCGCTCCATGCCGGCCGTGCGGAGGATGAAGCCGAAGCCCTCGGGCAGGTCGAGCTGGTCGAGCACCTTGCGCATGGCGCGGCGCTGCTCATCGTCCTCGACCTTGCGGGAGACGCCCACGTTGTCCATGCCGGGCATCATGACGAGGTACCGGCCCGGGATCGAGATGTAGCTGGTGAGGGTGGGGCCCTTGGTGCCCACGCCTTCCTTGAGCACCTGGACCATGATGCGGTCGCCGGGCTTGAAGCACTTCTGGATCGGCGGGCGGTCGCGACGGGGGGTTTTCAGTCCCACGCGCTCGGCGGCGTCTTCGTTCTTGGGGAAGTAGCGGGGGTGGACGTCGGTGGTGTGCAGGAAGCCGTGCTCGTCGAGGCCGAAGTCGATGAAGGCGGCCTGGACAGCGGTGTTGACGTTGCGGACGACGCCGAAGTAGATGTTGTTGACGCGGCTGGTGGAGCCGGTGGGCTCGGCGTGGTATTCCTCGAGCTTGCCGTCCTCGACGAAGGCGATGCGGCACTCGTCTCCTGGGATGTAGTTGACGATCATTCGCGACGCGCCGGGCGCGCCGCTGCTGGACTCGATGGCGTTGCTCTGCGGGCGGCTCGAGCGGCCCCTGCCGGGCGACGAGGAGCGCGAGCGGGATGACTTCTTGGTGGTCTTCTTGGTCGAGTCGCTGGTGCTGTCGGTGTCAGCCTTGGTGGTTCCGTTGTCGGAAGCGGTGGAGGACCTGCGTGCCATGATGTGGGCGCTTTCGTGTGGGGAGTGCCGGGCCGCCCGCCACCATCGCGCGGCCGGCGACGCCACACCCGTGGGCGGCGGTCGGGCCTGCGAGGACGGTTCGGGGGGTCACTTCGGCGTGCTCCACAAGGTGTGAGCGGCTGCGATCGGAATCGATCTCGCCTGTTGGACGCTCGCCGGGCCTGGCCAATCCGGGGCCTCTGGCGGGGCGTCGGTGTCTTCTGCGGGGCTCGACGCGTCGAGCCTGTGAGTCAAATCAAGTCGCCAAGGCGTGCCGATGGCTCGCGATGGGATGCAAGGGCCGCGGTTGCTCGAGTCCTGAAGATCCCCCGGCCTACGTACATCTACGGCCCACGAGAGCCGGGGGTTTGGCCAATGGTCGTTGAAACGGTCCGGCCAGTGGTTTATCGGCCGATCGAGGACTAATCCTCACCCGAATCGAAGACGCCGGGCATGACCTTGCGGACGCGTTCTCGGACGTACGCGGTGACGTCCGATGGCGATTCCAGCGAGAGGGCCCGTCGGGCGATCCGGGCGCACTCCTCTGCGGAGACGCTCCGAACCAGCCGCTTGACCTGTGGGATCGAGTACGAACCCACCGAGAGGGTACGCACGCCCAGCCCGATCAGCAAGACGGCAAAGTCGAGCTCGGCGGCCGACTCACCGCAGCAGGAGACGGGGATCTGGCGACTCTTAGACCCCCGCATGACGTCGCGGATGAGCCTCAGGACGGCCGGGTGCATCGCGGTAAACAGGTCGGCCACACGCTCGTTGGTGCGATCGACGGCCAGGGTGTACTGGACCAGGTCGTTGGTGCCCACGCTGAAAAATGCCGCGTCTCGGGCGAAGCTGGATGAGATGACGGCGGCGGCGGGCACTTCGACAATCATGCCCATTGGGATGTCGGCGTCGAAGGGGATGCCCTCGTCGAGCAGGTCCTCCATCACGTCGCGGACGATGGCCTTGGCCTGGCGCAACTCCTGCACCGTCGTGATGAGCGGGAACATGATC
>JAUHYE010000065.1 GCA_030426395.1 Phycisphaerae bacterium | reverse complement strand
AACGACCGCAGCACGTCGGGCTTGAACGGCGTGAACGGCAGGCGCGCCTGGTGGGGATTCTGGAGCAGGCGAAGATCGGCCCGGTCTCGCAGGGTCGCCAGATCGGGGATCATGCCCATGAACCAGAACAGCAGCGACACGGTGGCGTAGGTGCTCACCGCGAACACGTCCCACAGCAGCGGGCTGCGGAAGTTGGGCCAGATCCAGTTGCTATTGGGTAGCGGCGCCAGGAACCAGGCCATCCAGGCCCGGCCGACGTGGATGCCTGGGAAGATGCCCGCGCAGATCACGGCGAAGATGGTCATCGCCTCGGCCGCCCGGTTCACCGCCGTGCGCCACTGCTGCTTGAACAAGCACAGGATGGCGCTGATCAGCGTGCCGGCGTGGCCGATACCGATCCAGAACACGAAGTTGGTGATGTCCCAGGCCCAGTCGACCTGGTTGGTCAGCCCCCACACGCCAACGCCGGTGATGATCAGGTAGAGGATCATCAACTGGCCCAAGCCCGCGATGCTGGCCGTCATGCCGAAGAGCGGCAGCCACCAGCGGCCCGGGCTCTTCTCGGCATACCCGCACACGATCTCGGTGATCTCGTGCACCGAACGGTTGTTGAGCACCAGGGGCGCGCGGTACGACGGGTCGTCGGTCAGCGAACCATCGCCCGTGCCCGGCTCGGGCGCGTAGGTCGAGGCCTCGGGGGCCCGGCCGGCCAGGCGATCGGCGGTGAGTTGATCGGGGGGGAAGTGGCTCACAGCAGGCCTCCCTGCGACATCGCGCCCTTGAGCACCTTGAGACTCAAGGCGTACCCGGTGTCTTCGTCACGCCGATGCAGGTCGAAGAAGCTCGTGCCCCGGGCGTGCGGCTCGCCGTGCTCGTCGCCGTGGCCGCCACCACCGTGGTCGTCGCCGCCCTGCCCGTGATCGGCCCCGTGCTGGTAGTGCAGCGGGAGGCCCATCTTCTCGTTCTTGACGTCGTGGGGGTGCCAGTCGAGGTGCTCGTAACGCTTCTTGTCGTTCTTGTCCCCGTTCTTGAGGATCTCGGGGTTGGGGTTGTACACCGCCATCATGTGCGTCGTGCGCGGGCGCGTGTTGAGGTAGCCCAGCACCGCGTAGTTGCG
This sequence comes from Phycisphaerae bacterium, assembly GCA_030426395.1. Classification (GTDB taxonomy): domain Bacteria; phylum Planctomycetota; class Phycisphaerae; order Phycisphaerales; family UBA1924; genus JAHCJI01. The sequence goes on along the minus strand of JAUHYE010000065.1, from coordinate 16,958 downwards.
ACCGCTGTCGCGAGTCTTCGAGACCGCACTCTCGGGGTTCAGGATGTCGCCGAAGACGATCGCGCCCGTGGGGCACGCCTGCTGGCAGGCCGTCTGCACGAAGCCCTCGGGGATGCTTTCCAGGCCCTTGAGCTTGGTCTCGATCTTGGCGTTGTTCGTGCGCTGGATGCAGTAGGTGCACTTCTCCATCACGCCGCGCGAGCGGACGGTGACGTTGGGGTTCTTCTGCATCTTCTCGATCTCGGTCAGCTTGGCCCGCAGACGAGGCGGGATGAAGTGCTGGTTGGGAGGCAGCTTGTCGTCGAAGAAGCCGCTGGTCGCCCGGCTGGTTTCCTCATTCAGCCCGCCCTCGAGGCGTTTGGTGCCGTAATCAAAAAAGTTGAAGCGGCGGACCTTGTAGGGGCAGTTGTTCGCGCAGTACCGCGTGCCGATGCAGCGGTTGTAGACCATGTAGTTGTGGCCTTCTGGCCCGTGCACGGTCGCGTTGACCGGGCACACCGTCTCGCAGGGCGCGTTCTCGCATTGCACGCACGCCACGGGCTGGTGCAGCACTTCCTCGGGGTCGTTCAGCTCACCCACGAAGTAGCGGTCGACGCGGATCCAGGTCATCTCGCGGCCCTTGGCCACTTCCTGCTTGCCCACGACCGGGATGTTGTTCTCGCTCTGGCACGCAATCGTGCATACGCCGCAGCCGGTGCACGAGGCCATGTCGATGGTCATGCCCCACTGGGGCCCCTTGCTGTACGTCGAGCCCGGAGCCGGGCCTTCCTTGCTGTCGTTGTAGGGATTCGTGTAGATCGACCGGTTCGGTGGCGCGTGGCTCACCGTGCCGAGCTGCTCGGCGAAGTTCAATCTGCTCTCGGCGAGCCCGTACTCGTCGGTGTAGTGCTCTTCGACATGGTCGCCGAACTTCTGCCACGCGGGCAACTCGACGCGACGCACGATCTCGGTGCGGCCCTCGAGCGACCAGTGGTTCTGCGTGCTGGCGATCCAGTAATCGCCCGGCACACGCTCCATCCGGGCGCCCGTCGCGGCGTACTGGCCGGCGGTGCGCACCTTGTAGGTATCGAAGCCCGCGCCCTCGGCGATCGCCCCACCGCGCGTGCGGCCGTAGCCCAGCCGCAGCACGATCGTGTCATCGGCCAGACCCGGGCAGATCCACACCGGCAGTTCCATCTCGCGACCGCCGACGTTGAGGCGGACCATCTTGCCCGTGGTGTGCTCGCGCAGGTACACGTGCTTGGGGTTGTCGCCGCCGGGCACCAGGCCCATCTTCTTGGCGGTGGCCGGGCTGACGAGCGCCGGGTTGTCCCAGGTCGTCATGCTGCCGATATCGGGCAGTTCCTGCAGCCACGCGTTGCCGGCGAAGCGGCCATCGAACGTGCGGCCCAGCGTGAACAGCACATCCATGGCGTTCTCGGCCGGCGCGCTGCCGATACGGATCGTCGAGATTGCGTTGGCAAGGCTGGCCAAGTTCGCCCTTGGCGAGAGCGCTGGCCGCGCCGAATTGGCGACCAACCCATCGTGCAGCGCCCGACGCCAGCGTTTCTCGAACTCGCCGCGGTCGCGAACGCCGAAACGCTCGCTCAATCCACTGCGCCACACGGCCCGCACGATGTGGTGCCCGTCGGCCCACTTGGGAAGCTCGTCTCCGCCCTCGGCGGCCGCACCCGCAGCGTCTTCGGGGAACACGTCGTCGGCGTTGCCGACACGCGTCGGGCCGTCCTCGCCATCAACCACGACAGCGCCCTGCTTGCGTGCCGATTCTTCGAGGTGCGTCAGGTGGGCTTCCTGCTCGAAGGTCTCGCCCGCGAGGAAGGCCAGCAGCTCGATCTCGCTCTTGCCGTAGTACAGCGGCGCGATCATCGGTTGCACAACGCTCAGTGTGCCGTCGGCGGCGGTCACGTCGCCCCACTGCTCGAGGAAGTGCGTGCCGTTCAATCGCCACGTCGAAGTGGCGGCGGTCTCGGTGTCGTGGACGCTCAGCGTTACACGCGTGGGCACCTTCTCGAATCGCTCGGCGAAGTTCGCCTCGGCCGGCGCGTCGTACACGGGATTGGCGTTAAGGCACACCACCGTGTTCACCTGGCCGCTGTTCATCGCCTCGCTGAGCGCAACGAGGTTCGCGTGGCCGTTGGCGGCGATGTCGTCCGCCATCGGGTGGAATCGCACCACCGGTCCCACGGCGCCAAGCGCCGCGTTCATCGCGTGCGCGAGTGCATGAACACCCAACGGCAGCGAAGCACCAACCAGCACGATCGACTCGCCACGATGGGCCGCGAGGTCGGCGGCACACTGGTCGACCCACACCTGGTTGAGCGTGATGCCCGAGGGCACCTGCACGCCCGACAGCGCCGACTGGATGGCCGAGTCGCCGCCGATCTGACGCATCAATGCCTTGGCAAGCGCGACCACGAAGGCCGGCTGCAGCGATGGCGCCAGACGCATGCGGTGGTCGGCCTTGCCGCCGCTGGTCGAGAGCGCGCCCTCGACCGAATAGATGCGGCTCATTTCGACCGGATCGCCGTGCTCGTCGGTGCCCTTCATCGGTGCACGTTGCGAGACCAGCCCGCGAGCGTTGCGCAGCTCGTCACGCTCGCCGTACGCCGGGTCACGCTCGACGAGCACCATCCGCTTGGCGTTCTCGAGCCGCAGTTCTTCGGTCATGGGCTGGCCGAACGCCAGTCGCGACGCTTCGACGGCGTTGGGATTCTCGAGCGGCTCGTAGGCCACCCAGCGGGCGTTGGGCCAGCGACGCAGCACGGCGTCGCGCATCGCGTCGCGGCTGGGGCTGGTTTGCTTGCCGGCGATGAACGCCAGCCCGCGGCCGCCGTTGGCGTCGTAGCGCCCGAAGCCGTCATTGCCGCGCGCCCAAACACCGAAGTCGTCCCACGTCGCCTCGAGCGGGCCACGCGCGGGGTTGTTGTACGTCACCTGCATCAGGCGATATGGATCATACAGATCAAGCACGGCCGCCTGCGACCACACGCTGCTGCGCCCCTGGTTGATCGGGTGCAGCGGGTTGCCCTCGACCTTCGTCGGCCGACCGGTGTGGGTCTCGACGAGCAAACCCTCGGCCCCGCCGCCGGGCAGCGGCATGGCGGTGGCGTAGTACTTCGCACGGCCGGGCACCTGGTCCTCGGGCACCTCGCGCGAATAGGGCATGATGGTGTGCTCGGGGCGGCGGCAACCGGGGATGGTCGCGGCGCCGGCCAGCGCGAGCGACGCGCCCATGACCTTCAGGAAGTCGCGGCGCGAGCCCTCGAGCAACTCACTGGCCCGCGAGGGAAACTCGCGGCCGAGCCACTCGCGGAAATCGGGCTTGTCGACGAACTCGTCGACGCTGCGCCATACCGGACGCCCGGCCGTTTCGGCGAGCTTCCGCGGCGCGCGATCGACCTCACGCTTCCCGCGGGTCGAGGGGCACTGGTCGATGGTCTTCTCTGCCATGCGGTCTTCTCCGGCTGGCGAGCCTGATTCGAGCGATTCGATTCGGGGGCGATTTAGTAGTGGCACGCGCCGCAGTTCTCGGGCGGGGCCTGGCGGATGCCGGCGAGCACGGCCGACGCGGCGGCGCGCTGGCCCTCACCCTCGCCATGCCACACGGTTTCGACCCACTCCAGTTCCGTCACCTTGTCCTTTGGAACGAGGTACTGGGAGGGGTCCGCATCGCCGTGCATGGCCTGACCAACACCACGGTGGCAATCGAGACACCAGCTCATGCTGAGCGCCTCGGCCTGGTACACCACGGGCATCGCCTCGATCTGGCCGTGGCACGAGTAGCAACTGACACCCGCGTTGATGTGCGCGTGGTGCGGGAAGTTGCGCACGTAGTCGGGCAGTTTGTGGATGCGAGCCCACGGGATCGACTCGTCTGCCGTCCACGCCGTGCGGATGAACTCGACCTTCTCGGCCGGGTCATACGTCGGGCTGAGCATGCCGTCGGTGTGGCAGCCCATGCACGTGGAGACCGGGGGGATGTTGGCCTCGGCCGATTTCTCCACGTTGGTGTGGCAGTAGCGGCAGTCCAGACCCAGCTTGCCCGCGTGGATCTGGTGGCTGAAGCCCGAGCCCGGCTGGGTGGGCATGTAGCCCACCTCCCAGTACTTGGGCGTGAAGTATGTCGTGACCACGCCGATGACCACGATGAGGCCAACCGCCCCACCTATAGCCCCCAACGTGGGCAGCACGTTCATCCATACAGGAAATCGAACGGACACCTGACGCCTCCCGTCTGCTCCCGATGCCCCTCGCCCTACCGAGGGCGGCCGCACCGGGCCCAAACCGTGCGCGCAGACCCGTGGCGGGTCGCGCTGCCCCAATATTCCCACCGCGCGACCTGAAAAGCATCTCACGCGTACACTCAGACAGAAAAAAGTACTGTTTTACGGAAAGTGAGACAGAGTCTCAACGAGAGCCAATCTGACGTCTCGACCCAGGGAATCGCCTAGTGACCCTTTCGCAACCCGAACTTTCAGGCAGCCCCCAGCCGACCCTCCCAAGCATCGCCGGCCCGGTCGTTGTTGGCGGCTTCGGCACCGCCATCGCCATGTGGTTGACATGGCTTATCGGACATCAGCCCTGGCTCGACCTCCCCGCTGCTGCCACCGGCGTCGTGATGCTCGGCTGGCTCGTCGCCGGGGCCTGCTTCGGCGGCATCCATGGCGGTCGGCGATTGGGGTGGCTCGCCGGCGGCGGCACCACTTTGGTCGCCGCACTGCTGAACCTCCTCATCATGGGCTCGCTCGTCGCCAAGAGCATCGACGGCGCCGCGCCGGCCCAGGGGGCGGCCGGGCTGACACCCTCGGCGGGCATGACCATGCTGGGGTTCCTTGGTGCGAGCTTTGTTGGCGGCGCGATCGTCGGCGGGCTAAGCGGGCTCATCGCTCGCACACGAGATCGGCAGCCGACCTCGACCTGGGCGGGCCGCTTCGCGATCGTTGCCGCGTTCGCCGTTGCCCCCCTGCTGCTGCTGGGCGGGCTGGTGACCAGCACCGGCTCGGGGCTGGCCGTACCGGACTGGCCGGGCACCTACGGCGCGAACATGTTCCTGTACCCCATCGCGCTGATGGCCGACCCGCGCATCTTCCTGGAGCACACGCACCGGCTGTTCGGCTCGCTCGTGGGCGTGACGACCATCTCGCTGGCAATCTTCGTGTGGGCGACGCGTGATCTGCGCAAGAAGCCGGACGTGCCCGTGTCGATCGCCACCGTGATCCTGATCGGCATCGTGCTCATCGCGGGCCTGCGGATGCACATGGCCGAGTCGCTGGGCGGGCTGGCGTTCGGCGGCATCGCGGTGGCGGTCGCCATCGGCAGCGTGGTGTGGTTCTTGACGGCACTCCGGCTCAAGCGCCCGGCCCAGGCGGCGGCGGCATTGATACTGATGGTCAGCGCCCAGGGCGTGCTCGGCGGCACGCGCGTGACCGAGGCCAACCCGCTGCTGGGCACCATCCACGGCGTGCTGGGGCAAGCGTACTTCGCGTCGATGGTGATGTTCGCGGCCTGGGTGTCGCCCACGGCGCGCAACTTGCGGGCGATCGAGCGCCCCCGCGCCTGGGTGCGCAATGGGGCGTGGATGCTACTTGCCGCGCTATTGCTGCAACTTGTGATGGGCGCGATGTACCGGCACGGCAGCATGGCCGCCGATCCCCGCGCGTGGGCGGGCCCCGCGCTCCACGGGCACATGACCTTCTCGCTGATCGTGGTGATCCTGGCATCGGTCGTGGGATTCATGCTGATGGGGCAAGGCTCGGGGCCGTCTGCCGAATCGGAGAACGAGCAAGACCGCCTCGGCGCGCGCGTGTGCGGGCGTCTGGGCAAGCTGCTCTTCGTGGCGGTGCTGCTCCAGTTCGCGTTGGGCTGGGTCGCCTTCGCGCTGGTCACCGGCGGCGAGCAGCGGGTGGTGCCGACGGCCGAGCAGTTACAGGACGCGACCGGCGTGCCGGCCGCGACGGCCCTGGTGACCTTCGTGCACCAGGCCAACGGGGCCCTGCTGCTGGCCACGGCCAGCGCCGCGGTCGTCTGGGGCGGGCTGGTGCTGGCGTCTCAACGCCAGCGGCGGGTGCAACCGGCCGCAGCCTGAACCCATCAACTTCATACGAGAACCAACGCGATCGACGCCGGGTGCAATGTTCGGGGTCGATGTTGCGTTGGCCTCGGGCGGACGGCCGATGAGGGGGCGTGGGGTGCTCTCGTCGGCCCCGCGATGGAGCGAAGCGATGGCGGCTCAGGAAGGCACAGCACGGGGCGAGCGGCTGGCGGAACTCGAGGAGCAACGCCGGCAGGACCGCGTGGAGTTCCGGCGGGTGTGGGAGCCGATCGAGGCGGCCGAGTTCGGCTTCGACCAGGCTCGGCACCTGCTCTGGCGTGCGGGCTTCGGTGCGACGCCGGCGCAGATCTCGGCCATCGCGTCGATGGGGCCGGAGCGGGCCGTTGACTACTTGCTGGAATCTCCTGACGCGCCCGACGCCACGCCCGAAGCGAACCTGTTCGACCGCAACATCATGCGGCCGTACAACGAGGAGGAGCGCCGCATGGCGGCGCAGGCCCGCAGCGCTCGCGACGAGGACACGCTCGCCCGGCTGCGCGCGATGCGTCAGCAGGCGCAGGTCGAGGACCGCCGTCAGATGCGGGACATCCAGCGGTGGTGGCTCAAGCGGATGATCGAGACGCCGCGCCCCCTCGAAGAAAAGATGACGCTGTTCTGGCACGGCCACTTCGCCACCAGCTACCGGACCATCGAAGACAGCTACCACATGTTCCTGCAAAACCAGCGCTTCCGCAAGCATGCGCTTGGCAACTACGGCGAGCTTCTGCACGAGATCATCAAGGATCCGGCGATGCTGGCGTACCTAGACAACAACGACAGCCGCAAGGGCCGGCCCAACGAGAACCTGGCTCGCGAGCTCATGGAGTTGTTCTCGATGGGCGTGGGCAACTACAGCGAGAGCGACATCAAGGAAGGCGCCCGGGCGCTGACGGGTTATACGTTCCGCGACGACGAATTCGTGCTCGATCGTGAGAACCACGACGACGGGCGCAAACGCATTTTCGGGCGCTCGGGCGAGTTCGACGGCGACGGATTCGTGACGGCCATCCTGGCACAACGGGCAACGGGCGTGTACATGACGCGCAAGCTGTACGCGTTCTTCGTGGGCGACCTGCCGGAAGACCCGCGCGACGATTCTCCCGCGGCGGGCTCCGCGCTCGACAACATGAGGACCACGTTCGTGCGCAAGCGGTACGACATGAAGCCGCTGCTGCGCGAGCTGTTCTTGAGCCGGCATTTCTACAGCGATGGGGTTATCGGCCAGCGGATCAAGAGCCCGGCCGAGCTTGTGGTGGGCGGTGTGCGCGAGTTGCGCACACCAGTGCGTGAATTGGCGGCCTTGCTCGACGCGATGGCGCTGATGGGCCAGAACCTGTTCTTTCCGCCGTCGGTGGCCGGGTGGTCGGGCGGGCGCACGTGGATCAATACCTCGACGATGTTCGTGCGGCAGAACACGCTGGCCTTCCTGCTGACCGGGCGGCGGCCCAGCGGCCCCGACGCCCTCGCCGACGTGCAGCAATACGAGCCGGACCCGATCATGGCCGAACTCCGTGCGGTATTTGGCGAGGGCGACGACGAGCACGCCGTGCGCAGCGTGCTGCGATACACGTTGGGGCGGACACCGCCGCACGCAATGGAGGCGCTGCTGGATGTTCTGAGGCGGCGCGGCGGAGCGCGCGATGGCGAGGCGCTGCGTGATATGCTGCTGCTGGTGGCGGCGATGCCCGAGTACCAACTCTGCTAGTGTTTCGAGACCGGAGGGATTGAGCATGGACCTGCACGACTCGAAGGCGTACACGCGGCGCGCGTTCCTGGGGCGTGGTGTGATGCTGGCGTCGGCGTCGATCGCCGCGCCGGGCTTCGTCCAGTCGGCGGCGTGGGGGCTGCCCTCGCCCGGCGCGTTGCTCACGAGCCTTGCCGGCGTGCCCGAGGATCGCGCGCTGGTGGTCGTGCAGCTTTCGGGAGGTAACGACGGGCTGAACACCGTGGTGCCGTACGGCATGGACGAGTACTACCGGGCCCGCCGGGCGATTGGCATCTCGAAGGACCGCGTGCTGCAACTCGATGCCAGGCAAGGGCTCGGCTTGCACCCTTCGCTCGCGCCGATGAAGGAGATGTACGACGCGGGGATGTGCTCGGTGTTCCAGGGCGTGGGGTATCCCAACCCGAATCGCTCGCACTTCAAGAGCATGGACATCTGGCACACGGCCGACACGAGCGGCACGGGCGACGGCTGGATCGGGCGGTACCTGGACAACGAGTGCGTGGGCTTCGGCAAGGGGGAGAGCGGCGGGTTCGAGAAGGGCTTGGTCGAGTCTCCGACGGACGGGGGCCCGCCCGCGATCTCGATCGGCCGCGACACGCCGCTGGCGATGCAGGGTCGCAAGATAAACCCGGTGTCGTTCGAGAGCGCCGACGTGTTCCGCTGGCTTGGCGAGGACCACGACCGAACGCTCAAGGGCGACTATGACCAACTCAACCGTCGCGAGACGCAGGGGGCCGCGACCAGCAACGAGGCATTCCTGACCAAGACGGCGCTCGATGCGCAGGTCAGCAGCGACATGATCCGCAAGGCCGTGGCGACCCAGCCTCTGGTGCGGTATCCGGGCAACGACCTGGCGAGGCAACTCGCGATGATCGCCCAGATGATCCGGGCCGGGCTCAAGACGCGGATCTATTACGCCACGCTGGGCGGGTTCGACACGCACGCGGGCCAGGGCGGCACGAACGGCCGGCACGCTCAGTTGCTCGGGCAGATGGCGTCGTCGATCAAGGCGTTCTACGAGGACCTCAAAGAGCAGGGAAATGATGGGCGCGTGATGACGTTGACGTTCAGCGAGTTCGGGCGGCGGGTGTCGCAGAACGCCAGCGGCGGCACCGACCACGGAACGGCGGCGCCGATGTTCCTGTTCGGCCCGATGGTGCGCCCCGGCGTGCACGGCACGCATCCCTCGATGAACGATTTGGACGGCGGCGATCTGAAGCACACCCTTGATTTCCGCCACGTGTACGCGGGCGTGCTCGACACGTGGATGGGCGCCGATTCGGAAGCGATCCTGAGCCGGCGTTATCGGCCCGCGCTCGTGCTGGGCAAGTCGTAATCCGGACCTCGGGCTCTTGCCCAGTCGGACAAACCATCGCGAGCGGCGCTCGGCGGGCGGCTTCGGGCCATCTGCGGCCACGAGTATTTCGATGCTTAGCTCCGAGGGACCCCGACGCCGTGGGCCCTGTGGAGGCGGTGCATGTTTACGCGGATGCGCAACGGCTGGGCGATCTCGATGGCGAGCCTCGGGCTGCTCATGGAGAACAAGAAGCTCATTCTCTTCCCATTTCTAAGTTCGATCGCGTCGCTGCTGGTCGTGGCGAGCTTCGTGGCGCCGATCGTGGGGACGACGACGGGCAGAACCATCTTCCTGACCGAGGATCCCGACGCCCAGACGGGGCAGATGGTGGTGCTGTTCCTGCTCTACTTCTGTTGCTATTTCGTGACGCTGTTCTTCAACGCCGCGCTCGTGGGCGTGACCATGATGCACCTGGATGGGCGACCGTACAAGCTCAGCGATGGGCTGCGGATCGCGTGGGATCGGTTCAGCCTGATCCTCATGTGGGCGGTGATCGCAGCGTCGGTGGGCTTTGCGCTCAAGATGATCGAGCAGCGGTCCAAGCTGGCTGGCAAGATCGTAGCGTTGATCCTTGGATCGGCGTGGACGGCGATGACATACTTCGTGGTGCCCGTGCTGATCGTGGAGCGGGCACCGGCGCACAAGGCGATCGGGCGGTCGTTCTCGCTCGTGAAGCAGACCTGGGGCGAGGGCCTGGTGGCCAACTGGGCCAACGGGCTGTTCGTGGGGCTGGGCATCCTCGGCGGTGTGGCGGTGATGATGCTCGCCTTCGCGACGGGTGACCCGGTGATCGGCGGGCTGGGCATGCTGCTGGGCGTGATGTGGATGTGCTTGATGGTGCTGGTGTCGATGACGCTCGATTCGATTACCAACGCCGTGCTGTACGTGTACGCGCGGACGGGGCAGTCGCCCGATGGGTTTGACAACCAGTTGCTCGAGATGGCGTTCGCGGGTAAGGGCGGGGCCGAGGGCATCCGCATCGGTAACGAGGGTGGCGTGGAAGTGGAAGAACCCGTGAAGGCGGGCTCGGGGCTGCCGGCGCTCCCGGCGTTGCCCGACAAGCCGAGCGGCCCATCGCTAGCAGACATGCGCAGGCGAGAAGCGGCGTCGGCCGAATCGACCGACGCCGCCTGAGTTCGTTGGTTTTCGGCTTGTGATCAGCCGGGGCAGCCCGCGCTGAACTCGTTCTGGAAGGCCAGGAAGTCGAAGATCGTCAGCCGGCCGTCGCCGTCGAAGTCCGCGGCGGGATCGCCCGAAGCGAACAGATTCTGGAACTGCAGGAAGTCGAAGATGGTGAGCGCACCATCGCCGTCAATGTCGGCGCGGCATGGGGCCGCCGTGCCGTCATCGCCGAAGAGCATCAACGGCGCGTATGACGGCTGGTCGGTGACGGGGCTGAAGATGGGCTCGTAGCCCCCGCCGGGGAAGCCGATGAGTCCGGGCTGGACCGCATCGCCGGGCAGGAACGGGCTGGGCGGCAACAGCACGGGGGCGCTGGTCGTGCCCTGCACGGTAAATTCGACGAAGTACTGGCCCGGGGGGAGGGGTGGGAGCCACTGCATGTCGACCTGCGCCTCGACGATCGGATGGCTCGGGTCGCCGCCGGCGCCCTCTTGCACGGCGAAGATGCCGGTGAAGATGGTGTCGTCCAGGCGGTTGGTGAACAGATCACCCGCGATGACGGTGCTGGTGGGATCGCCCGGGAAGCCGCTCCAGACCTGGACGGCCAGGCTTTCGAGTGGTTGTTCGGGCAGGGCAAAGGGCTGGATGAGGCGCACGGCCATCGCGTCGGCCGTCCAGAGTTCGCCGTCGGGCACGAAGAAGGGCTGGGCGATCGTGGTCTCACCCGGGATGATCTGCACGCCCCGCGGCGCGCCTCGGGGCGTCTCGAGCACCGGTCCGTCCTCGGGACCACCGATGAGGTCGGTAGTCGTAGTCAGATCGCCGTCGAGGTAGCCGGCGGCTTCCTCGTGCTCGCCCGCGCCGCCCATCTCGATCTCGACGTCCAGGTCGTGGTCGTCGTCTCCCGGCATGTCGAACTCGATCTCTGTACTGTTGGAGAGGTCCATGCGGAACGCCGCTGGCGAGCCAACGGCGGGCATGGCCGCACCAGCGAACATGCCGCTGGCCTCGGACTCGGTGATGACGCCGTCGCGGGCTCGGATGATGAGTTTGCCGCTCTGGGGCGTGACATCGCCTGGCACGATCATCTCGAAGTCCATCGTGGGCGCGGTGTTGACCATGAGGTTGTCGGTCCACTCGAACTCGCCGCCTTGCACGAAGTTGTCGATGTCGATGAGCAGGTACTCGGTGGTGATGCCGGTTGTGTTGTCGATGACTCGGCCGATGACCGGATCGACGCGGCGGACCTTGCCGACGCCACCCTTGATGCCCGGCTCGGCGCGCCACGAGCCGACCCAGCCGATGCGGCCTCGGCGGTCCATGCCCCGGCCCCGGTAGTACAGCTTGGCGGCCGACCACGCGCGACCGGCGGCTGAACGCGTGCCCGGGCCGACGGGGCAAAGATCGACATCGCCAAACACGCGGATGTCGCCGTTCGCGGCGCCGACCACCAACGCGGCGACGTTGGTCTCGGAGTTGGCGACAGAGACGGTGCCGGCCGTTGCGGTCACGGTGAAGGTTGTTTTGCCGATGCCCACGGCATCGATGGACTGGTTGGTGGCCTTATCCTTCGCGCGGCCGCACCGTGCGAAGGCGTACTCCTGGTGCTTCAGGGCGAGATGGGGCGGCAGGTTGCCGCGAGTTGTGATGTTGAATATGTGCTCGACGCAATAGTCGTTGACGGCGGGATCGGCATGAGCCGGCATTCCCGCCCCAGCAAGAATGGCCGCGATGACCGCTCCTGTCGAGAACGTGCGAGCGTTGCGAACGACGGTGCTCTTTGCGGTAGCGGCCATGACTGGCTCCTCTCTTGTTATCCCATGTGGCACATGCCACTAGGAATACCAGCGAGGGAAACCCAGATCACTCACGCGATTCGGGAGCATCGCTCACGTGCACACTTCGCGAGAGGTCCTCACGCGTGCGCTCGTGCAGGTGATGGTCGGCGAGCGCGTCTTGCGCGGCTTCGGCCTCGCGCAGTTCTTGAGAGTTTGGGTAGGCAATGTGGCAGATTGGGTCGCCAGGCGCGACACTGGGGATGGTGGTCATACCCAGGACGACGCCCGACTGCGGCGCTTCGATGACATTCTTTTCGTTACCGAGAAGGTCTGTGTTGGTGGCGATGGGATCGCCTTTATTGATGAACTCGCCGGGCGAGACGTGGAAGCTGAGAAAACCGCCGTTCTCGGCGCGTACCCACTTGGTGGCGTCGGCCTCGATGCGGTAGCCAGGCTCTTCGGGCTCGCCTTCGACCATTCCCAGGTGGATAAGGCAGTTGCGGATGCCGCGGACGGCGTGCTCGACGTAGGTTGGCTCGACCTTCCACACCTCCCCGGCCTCGAGGATGAGCGTGGGGATGCCGGCGTCGCAGGCGGCGGCACGCAGCGAGCCGTCGGGACCGGCGCCATGCATGGTGAGCTCGGCGCCGAAGGCGCGCGCGAACTCGGCAACGGCCGGGGTCTTGAGGTCGGCGCGGACGTTGGGGAAGTTGGTGCGACGCACGGCGGCCGTGTGCAGGTCGATGCCGAACTGGCAGGGTTTAACGATGCCCTCGAACACCGCGTGCGCGAGGCGTGCGGCAAGGCTGCCGGTCGCCGAGCCGGGGAAGCTGCGGTTGAGGTCTCGCCGGTCGGGCAGGTAGCGGCTATTTCGCTCGAAGCCCATGAGGTTGACCACGGGCACGAGCACGAGCGTGCCGGCCGAGAGCGTGAAGGGCCAGTTCATGAGGATGTGGCGGATGGCGCCGGTGCCGTTGATCTCGTCTCCGTGGACGGCTGCGGTGATGAAGACGGCGGGCCCCTCGCCCTTGCCGCGCCACACGCTGAAGGGGATGGCGATGTCGACGCCGGCGTAGCTCTCGGAAACGACCAGGCGTCCTTCCTTGTGCTCGCCGGGCGCGACGTCGAGGTCTGTCCAGGACAGCACGCCGATGCGTTGCTTCACTTGTTGATCTCCAGCGCCTCGACCATGCCCTTATCGAGCTTGCCGATGCGGGGTTTCTTCTTTCGCTTGGTACGGTCGGGCACGAGGTCTCGCATCGTCTCGAGCTTGCCATAGCACAGAAGGCGATCGCCACCCTCGAGGACGCGGCTGCCCTTGGGGTTCGAGAACACGGCGGTGCCTCGGTTGACGGTGAGCACGGTGAGGTCACGCTCGCGCAATCCGGACTGCTCGATGGTCTTGCCGGCGTAGTGCGAGCCCTCGGGGATGAAGATTTCGGCGACGCCGTAGCCCACGCTGACGGTGAGTCGCTGGCGGATGTCGATCTCGGGGAAGTCGACCTGGTTGGCGATGTAGTCGATGATCGAGCCGGCGATGTCCAGCCCCGTGCAACCCTCGATGCCCTCCATGCCCGGCGACGAATTGACCTCCATCACCTGCGGCCCGTCGTTGCTCTCGAGCAGGTCGACGCCTGCGACGCGGAGGCCCATGATCTGGGCGGCGCGGACGGCTGCCTTCTGGTAGGTCTCGTCGAGCTCGACGGTCTCGGTCCGTCCGCCGCGGTGGACGTTGCTGCGGAATTCCTGGCCTTGGGCAACGCGGCGCATGGCGGCGACGACACGGTCTCCCACAACCAATGCACGCACGTCCTTGCCCTTGCTCTCGGCCACGAACTTCTGGACCAGCACGTTCTGCTTGGCGCTCTGGAGCGTCTCAATGATGCCCTCGGCGACCTTGTTGCTCTCGGCGAGGATGACGCCCACGCCCTGGGTGCCCTCGATGAGCTTGATGATGACCGGGGCGCCGCCGATGCGCTCGATGGCGGGCAGCACGTCGAGTTGGTTTCGCATGTAGCACGAGTGCGGGATGCCGATGTCGTGGCGGCTGAGGATCTGCAAGCTGCGGAGCTTGTCGCGCGAGTTGAGGATGCCGTTGGCGGTGTTGGGCGTGTAGACGTCCATCTGCTCGAACTGGCGGACGACGGCGGTGCCGAAGTACGTGATCGAAGCGCCGATGCGGGGGAGGATGGCGTCATAGTCGCTCAACTCCTTGCCACGATAGAACAGGCTGGGCTCACCGTGCTCGAGGTCGATGGAGAAGCGCAGGGTGTTGAGCACCTTGACGGTGTGACCGCGCGCCTCGGCAGCCTGCTTGAAGCGGCGGGTGCTGTAGCACTTGGGGGCGGTGGACAGGATCGCGAGTTTCACGAAGTGGCCTTTCGATTGGCGTTCTTGGTGGGAGGCGAAGAGAGCAGGTACAGGCCCGAAGGATCGACCACGGCCAGCCCGGCCAGGGCGCGGCGGCCGACGAGCATGCGGCACAGCATGCCCTGGCGGCAGACCAGGCCCAGCTCGGCCTCGAACTCCAGCGGGCCGATGGCCATGGTCGTGCGCACGACGGGGCGAATCTGCGGCTCGCCGCTGCTGGGCTTGACGACCGACTCTCGGACGATGTCGGCCTCGATCCACCTGGTTCGTCGATCGGGCCGCTCGCGGGTGACGACCTCGAAGCGGATGCGACCGTTGGGCAGGTGCTCGAACGTGGCAACGTGGATGGCGCTGGTGCGCGCGCCGGTGTCGATCTTGGCACGCACGCCGCGGATGCGCCAATCGGGCAGCGCCACGCGTTCTCGCCAGCCCACGGTGTGCATCGCGTGCTCGTTGGGGGTCATCGGAGCGCATTGTAGCGCGCGCACGAAAAAGCCCGGCGCGAGGCCGGGCTTGGGACAAAATTCAGACTTGATTAGCGATCGGCGGGATCGATGCCAAAGCCGCTGCGGTTGGGCTCTGCCGGACGCTCGGGCCTCTCGTAGCCCTCGCGCTCGATGGCCTCGAGCAGGTACTCGACGGCGGCGTCGATCTGCGGATCATCGCCGTTGGCGAGCGCGGTTGGGTTGTCCATGACGTCCATGTCGGGGTCGACGCCGTGGCCCTCGATGCCCCAGGTACCGTCGGTGCGGTAGAAGCCGAAGTTGGGCACGGCGGTGTAGCCACCGTCGATGAGCGGGGGCACGCCGCTGATGCCGACCAGGCCGCCCCATGTGCGCTTGCCGATGAGCGGACCCAGGTCGTTGTGCTTGAAGAGCCAGGGGAACATGTCGCCGCCCGAGCCGGCCGACCCGTTGATCAGCATGGCCTTGGGGCCCTGGTGGCTGTCATACGGCCAGGCCCAATCCTTACCGTCGCGGCGGTACCAGTAGTTGGTGCGCGGGCGGTTGAGCAACTCGATGAAGCGGGTAGGGATCTGGCCGCCGCCGTTCCAGCGGTCGTCGATGATCAGGGCGTCCTTGTCGATCTGGGCGTAGAACTGGCGGAAGAGCTCGTTCTGGCCGTTGACGCCGGTGTCGGGCACGTGGATGTAGCCGATGGTGCCGTCCGAGGCTTCGTCGACGTACTGGCGGTTGGCCTCGACCCAGTGGCGATATCGCAGGGCCTGGTCGTTGCCGATTGGCTCGATGGTGTAGGTCCGCTCGTTGATGGTCTCTTCGTCGCCCGTGAGGCTGTCGACCACGGTGATGGTGGTCTGCTTGCCCACGGTGCCGATGAAGGCGGCCCAAGGGTCGCTCTCGGTGTCGACGGGCTTGCCATTCACGTGGGTGATGATGTCCCCTTCTTCCACGTCGACGCCCAGCACGTCGAGCGGGTTGCGGGCATCGGTATCCCACGGCGCGCCGCCGTACATCTTGGCGATGCGGAAGCCCGAGGCCTCGCCGTCTTCGCCGTCCTCGGAGACGACCTCGAAGTCGACACCGAGCAGGCCGACGTTCTCGCTAGGCTGGCCCTCGACGTCGCCGCCCCAGTAGTAGGCGTGGCCGACGTTCAGCTCGGAGATCATCTCGCCGATGATGAAGCTCACGTCCTCGCGGCTGGCGGCGTGGTCGACCATCTGCGAGTAGTGGTCGTAGACGGCGTCCCAGTCGACACCATGCATGTTCTCGACGTAGAAGAAGTCGCGGTGGCGGCGCCAGGCGTCCTGGACGAGTTGGCGCCATTCCTCACGGGGCTCGACGCGCTTGCGCAGGCCGCTGGGGCGGATGGAGCCGGACATGGACTGCCCGGGCTTGGCGTCGGCGATCTTCCATTGGTTGCCCTGGCCGGCCTGGGCGGCATCGTCTGGGGTGGCCTCGAATACAATCTGACCGTGTTGACGGCCAGCCTTGGCGCAACCGGGTTCGGTCTGATCTTTCTACCTTCGGGCGATCATCCCTTGATGCGGATCTTCCGGCGCAATCGCGAGGACAAGGTCGAGACGCTCGAGCCGGAAACCGGCACCGTCAAGAAAGGCCTTTTCGGCCGTGGCGGCAAGGTGACCGAGGCCGAGCTGCCCATGCAGCCGATGCCCGCCGCTCAGCCTGCCGCACAGCCGCAGCCTGCCGCGGTGCAGCCCGCCCCGGCCATGCACCCGCACGCCGCGCCGCAGCCACACCAACCGCAGCAAAAGCCGGTCGACATCTTTGCCGGTCTCGACACGGCGGCTGACGATCTGGACCTTCCTGCCCACATGGCCCCTCCGGTCGCAGCCCAGGCCTCCCAGGCCCCGGCCGAGGCTGTTGCCGAACAGACCTCATTGCCCGTTGCCATGCCGGCCCAGGCCGCGGTCGGTCAGAACACCGCCTTGCACACGGTCGGCGAACCCGCATCCGGAAACCCGGCGCTGGGCTACACCACGCCCCGCCTTGTCGGTGGCGCTTCGCTTCCCACGGCGGCCAGCCCCTCGCTGGT
>JAUHYE010000178.1 GCA_030426395.1 Phycisphaerae bacterium | reverse complement strand
GGCCTGGAGCCTCTTCACCTGCTTGCCAATCTCGCGGGCGATCCACTCGGTCAGCGCTGAGTGCATACCGCCCGCTACCTTCGATGCACCCGCCACACTCTGGATGTCCATGTTTTTTCCCACTGGTTCTCGCCGGCTGCGACCGCCAACGGCCCCGCCTCCAACCCATCGCGATACCTCCCGAGTATAATCCCGATATATTCCCGCCGACCTCCCCTACCCACGCTGGTGGCTTATGCATTCTGATTGGCGTTGGCGGCCCGGCAGGCGGCGTCGAGGCCAATCTTGGCGTCCACCCAGATGCGGCGGGCAGGCTCCACAACTCGCCGGTGGCACAGGAACAAGCCCTCGGAGTAATATAGTCACTGGTACAACAGTTGGGGGCAGGTCACCAGCACCTCAACGAGCAAGTCTTCATCTGGCGGGCGGCGACAATCCCATCCAGCAGGGACTACATCGTTTTGGTCGCTACGCGAATGAGGATGCCGCCGTGCTCGTGCTGCCGACCGAGCAGCTACTCGCAGTGAATCCA
The DNA here is from genome assembly GCA_030426395.1 of Phycisphaerae bacterium. Lineage (GTDB taxonomy): Bacteria > Planctomycetota > Phycisphaerae > Phycisphaerales > UBA1924 > JAHCJI01. The sequence continues at coordinate 2,908 of JAUHYE010000178.1, read as the reverse complement.
CAGCCGCGCTTCAGCGCGTGCAACTCGGGCTCGCCGCGCCACAAGCCGGTCGATGGCAAGGGCGTCCCCGGCCCGCGCGGGCCCGACACGTTCCGCCTCGCCCGCGACTTCGACGGCACGCCGGGCAAGGTTGTGGAAGTGGTGTTTCGTGGGCCGGTGTCGCTGGAGGGCGTTGAGTTTCGGGAGGAGAGGCCGGGGGCGTTCGTGTAGTTGAGCATGAAGCGAAGAAACCCACGTGTTACCATGTGGGCTCGTCAGAACAAGACCCCCTCAGTCTCGGAAGACCTCGACAGCTCCCCCGCTGGGAGCTGGGGAGCGGGGCAGCGGACCGGAGTCCAAGCCCGGTGCCGCCTGCCCAATGCCCCGTTTGCGGCAGCACCTGGCGCAGCCAAGTATTCGACACGCACGCGTATCCAACGCGTGCCGCATGCGTCTGGGGCCGCTCCACAGGAGGTTCGCGCCGTGGGCTATCCGACACTGATCCACGAGCGCGTCGACCTGGCGCGCCAGGGCCGCAACCCGATGGTGATCTGCCGTGTGCGATCGGGCTGGGCCGTGCTCGGCGATACGCAGTTCCTGCCGGGGTATTCGTTGCTCTTGCCCGATCCGGTCGTGCCCAGCCTCAACGACATTTCCGTCGAGGCGCGCCTCCGGTTCCTGGACGACATGGCGGCGCTCGGCGACGCCGTGCTCGCCGCCACCGGGGCCAGCCGCATCAATTACTCGATCCTGGGCAACCTCGAGCCCGCCCTGCACGCCCACGTCTTCCCGCGCTACGCCCACGAGCCCGACGAGATGCGAAGCCGCCCCGTGTGGATGTATGCCCCCGAAACCAGGGCGAGCGTGCCCTTCGACCCGCAGCGCGACCGGGCCTTGATGGACGCCATCGGCCGCGGGCTGGTCGAGGCCGGGTGCGCGATCGGCCACGAGGGGGCGTAGGGCTGTTGGCGACGGGCGATGTGGCTCGTTGTATCAAGCCCTCCCCGCGGGGCAAAAACCCTCCACGGAGCAAAACCCTCCACGGAGTGGCCCCGCGGAGCGAACCCCCTGCGGAGCAGCCCCCCACGGAGTGGGCCGATAGGGCTTGTTGGTGTTCTCAGTATCAATAAGGCTACGTCCGGATACGCGAAACCGCCCTGGTACGCCGCACGGCCCGATTCTGGTCAGAATATACGGGATGACCTATAGCGCAGAATGATTCCGGGGATCCACAGAATCATTTTGTTCTATGGATCTGTCGTTCTGGGAGGCTGCGTTCTCATTCCGGGCTTCCACAGAATGGTTCCGGGAGGCTCCGGAATGGTTCTGCGGAAGCCCGGAGCGGTTCTGGGAGGCTCCGGAACGGTTCTGGGAAAGCCCGGAATGGTTCTGGGAGGCCGCAGAATGATTCTGTGGAAGCCCGGAGCCGTTCCGGGAGGCTGCGGAATGGTTCTGGGCGAGCCCGGAATGGTTCTGGGAGGCTCCGGAATGGCTCTGCGGAAGCCCAGAATGATTCTGTGGAAGCCCGGAGCGGTTCTGGGCGAGCCCGGATCGGTTCTGGGAGGCTTCGGGACGGTCCCGGGAGCCCGCGGGGGCGTCCCGGGAGGCCTCGGCGGCACGCCCGTCCCCGCCGCCGAGGCGATACGACCAACCCCGACCCGCCGGCGGAGCGCCGAGACCACTCAGCCCCCCGGCGAGCTCGCCCAGCGCAGCTTGCGGATCAGCGTCTGCCAGTAGCTGCGCTCGGGGTTGACCACCAGGCGCAGAGGGCGTTCGCCCAGGGTCACGTGGACGGTGTCGCCCTTCGCGAGCGGCACGGTGTGCTGGCCGTCGATGACGGCGCAGGTGCCCGCCGTCGGGTCGTGGCCCTCGGCGCGGTTGACGCGATGCGCGACGACCTCGATGCGGCTGGTGCCCGGCACGACGGTGGGGCGGAAGCTCAGGGAGTGCGCGGCGATGGGCGTCACGACCATCGCCGCGAGCGTGGGCTCGAGGATCGGCCCGCCCGCTGCGGCGTTGTACGCGGTGCTGCCGGTGGGGGTGGCGATGATCAGGCCGTCGCCGGCGACGCGCGGGGCGCTCTCGGCAGGGGACATGTCCGGATGGCTTCCGTCGATCTTGAGGCCCAGCTCGATCATGCGGAAGGGCGCGCCGTTGCAGATGGCCACGTCGTTGATGGCGGGCTGGCGGGCGATCTCCTGGCCGCCACGGATCACGCGGGCGTCCAGGGCCGAGACCTCGCGGATGGTCGAGTTGCCGGCGAGCACCTCGGCGGCGTGGCGGTGGAAGGCGCCAGCGTCGAACTCGGCCAGGAAGCCGAGCTTGCCGAAGTTGATGCCCAGGACGGGCACGCCCGCTTCCAAGGCATGCCGGGCCAGGCCCAGGATGGTGCCGTCGCCGCCCAGCACGATGGCCAGGTCGACGCCCGCGTCCAGGCACGTGCCGTCACCCGAGCAATCGAACTCGCCGACGAGCGTCGCGTGGGCCTCGATGTCCCGGCGGACCGCCTTCGCGGCGTCGACGGCCTCGGGCTTGCCGGTGTTGACCACCAGGGCGACGCGGGTGAGGGCGGTCCGGGAGGGCGCGTCGGGGGTCGGGGAGGCCGGGGCCGTGTCGCGTGGCATGGACGATGGTACGTCGATGTTCGTAGACTGGCCGATGCACCGCTCTGGCGCCAATCCGATGGACATGCGGCCGTCCGACTTCATCTGCGACTACACGGGCCGCACCTGGGACGGCAGCTTCCCGCTGGTCGAGGGCCACCAGGGCAGCCTGATCTGTGGCGACGCCCTGACCATCGCGTACACCGAGGTCGTGCTGCTCAAGCAGAACTCGATGCCTCGGGGCTCGACCTGCACCATGTGCCTGGAACAGCGCGACGAGCCTGGCTGGCAGAGCCCAGTGCCGACGGGCGATCGCGACGAGGGCG
>JAUHYE010000064.1 GCA_030426395.1 Phycisphaerae bacterium | reverse complement strand
CCTCATCGGGCTGGCGCTGGGCGTTGGCGCGCTCACCAAGACCAGCGCCATTGTTCTCATGTTCCCACTTTGTGTGCTCATCGGCGTGTATCTGCTCTGCAGGCATCGGGTCGGAGCGATCTGGCGCGGCACCGTGATCGCGGGCATCGCTGCGACCATGATGCTCGGCCACACGGCGCGCAACTTCGAGACATTCGGTATGCCGCTCGGCCCGTTGACTCGCGCGGATGGCGGATTCGGGCTCTCAATGGAGCGCCACGACCCTGCGGCGCTGGCTTCAAACGTTGTCCGGCACCTTGCCTCGCACGTTCCCGTCGTCGATTCACACCAGGCGGCGGTGGTCGAGGACGCGGTGCGTCGCCTGCACACCTCGATGGGCTGGAACCCAGATGAGCCCATGACGACCTGGCTCGGGTCGTTCTCGATCTCGCAAAACGTGGGCACTACGGGTATCGTGCCCGAACCCGCGCTATTGGTCCTACTCGCCGTGTTTCCCGTCGCGATGCTCCTGAGGCGTCTCACGAACCGCCCGCCCGCTCCACGGTGGTGGCCGATTCTGGCATTGTGGGGTTGCGCGTTCGCGGCGCTGGCGTTGTACATGTTCACGATCAAGTGGCAGGTATGGCAGCCGCGCCTGCACGCTCCGGCGCTGGCACTCGGGGCAGCGCCTATTGCCGTGGCGTTGTGGCCGTCCAAGCGGCCAAGCGTTGCTTGGGTGCCATTCGCATTGATCGTCGTGCCGTCCTCCACATTCGTGGTTTGGGCGGGCATCCCACATTCCACATGGCCGCATCAGGGCGTCTGGGCGGCGTTGTCGCATCCGCGGCACCCCAGCCTGCGGTGGCACCCCCCTCGGGCGATGGAGTTTGCCGAGAAGCAACTTGCCGTACTGGAACAGATCCGGCCTCGCAAACTGGCAATTGTGTGCTGGAACATGCAGTACAATGTAATGCGTGAAGCCGCCCGACTGGTGCCAGATGTCGGATTTACATCCCTGAGCGATGAGTTGGGAAATTCGCCCCATTCCCTCCCCGAGCGCTGGGAAGCGCCCGATGCGTATGTCACCGAATGGAGGCCGATGATCTACACCTTTGGCGGCCAGCAACTCTTCCACCGTGTGGGCGAGCCGGGGTGCCTGAACGTGTTTGTTCCGGCAGACACAATCCCCCAGCGATCGTATGGCGAGGCGATGATGGGGCCGAAGCAGTTCCAAGCCTTCGAGTTTCTATCCGGGGCGGCCCCCGAGCGAATGGGGGCCCAATTTGGGATGAACACAGCTGCGGGGCTGGCCATGCCCGGCGGTGGGGTCGATCTTCAATTGCCCGACGATCGAGTACCGCGGACCCTGTTGATCTCGTTGAACCCCCTACGAAGGCAGGATGCCGAGATTATCATTCTGCTTGATGACGAGGAACTCGAGAGGGTGGCCTTGCCACCATGCCAATACACGAACATCGAGGTAGCCTTTACCCTGCGTCGGCCCGGCCAAACGCTCCGCTTGCGATTCCCCGGGGCCGAGGGTCTTAAGACAGCGGCAAGTATCGCTTGGGCCCAGTTGCCCAAGCGAGGGCACCTAAAGTGGTACGACCAGACACAGGTCGGCACACCATTCCGCCCGGCAAGAGGCCGGACCGATGACCCCGAACCAATCCAATGAGGTCCCGACATGCTCGCCGAATCCGCAATGCCAACAGTGCCACGCTTCCGCACGCTGAGCGTGCTCATGCCCGTCTATAACGAGGCGCGGACGCTGCGTTCGATCGTGGCCCAGGTGCTGGATAGCCCGATTGCCGACCTCGGGCTCAAGATCGAGCTTGTCGCCGTTGACGACGGCAGCAAGGATGCGTCGCGCGAGATCCTCAAGGAACTGGCGGAGAGCGATGGTCGCATCCGTGTCTTCCACCAGGATAAGAACCGAGGCAAGGGGGCAGCCATCCGCCGCGCCATCGGCGAGTGCACGGGCGACATCGCCATCGTGCAGGACAGCGATCTGGAATACGACCCAAAGGACTACCCGCGTGTGCTGGCGCCGATCCTCGAGGGCCACGCCGACGCGGTGTTCGGCTCGCGTTTCGCCGCCAGCGAGCAGCGCGCGGTGCTCATGTTCTGGCACAGCCTGGCCAACCGGTTCCTCACGTTCCTCACGAACGCGCTGAACAACATCAACCTCACGGATATGGAGACCTGCTATAAGGCGGTCCGGACCGACATCCTCAAGCAGATCCCCCTCAAGAGCAATCGCTTCGGTATCGAGCCCGAACTCACCACGCGGTTGGCCCAGTGGAACGCACGCATCTACGAGGTGCCCATCAGCTACCACGGTCGCAGCTACGCGGAGGGCAAGAACATCGGCTGGAAGGACGGCGTGCAGGCGCTGTGGCTGCTCTTCAAGTACCGCTTCTTCGACCGGCGGTTCACGACCCACGACGGCTACTACGTGCTCGAGAGCGTCCGCCGGGCCCGCGGTTTCAACAAGTGGATGCTCTCGCAATTCAAGCCATTCATCGGCGATCGCGTGCTCGAGGCCGGCTGCGGCATCGGCAACTTCACCGAGCAGATGCTCGATCGTGAGCGGCTCATCTGCGCCGATCTCGATCCATACTACACCGAGGTCATCGGCCGGCGATACTCGCACTTGTCCAACGTGCGCACGACGCGCATGGACCTGAGCGACCCCAAGGACTTCGAGCCCATCGTCGACGAGAAGCCCGACACCGTGATCTCGTTGAATGTCGTCGAGCACATCGAAGACGACCTGTCAACCCTTAAGAACTACCACGACGTGCTCCAGCCAGGCGGCCACGTGATCATCCTGGTGCCCGCCCACCAGTGGCTGTTCAGCGAGTGCGATCGCACGCTGGGTCACTTCCGCCGCTACACCCGAGCCATGCTGAGCGAACGCATGAAGGAGGCCGGCTTCGAGGTCGTGCAGACCAGCGAGTTCAACCGCCTGGGCGTGCTCGGCTGGTACGTCAGCGGCAAGATGGGCCGCAAGGACCTCTCGCCGGGGCAGATGAAGCTGTTCAACCGGCTGTTGCCGGCCGCGAAGTTGATCGAGCGTGTCGATTCGCTACCCGGCCTGAGCGTGATTGCCATCGGTCGCAAGCCGGCCCGCGCGCCCCAGCCCAAGCCTGGCGCGGCCGAGGATCAGGCCGACGCGTCTTCTCAGGTTGAGGCGAAGCCGGCATACGAGCCCGCGACCATGCGCTAGTCCATCACTCCCGGTGGTAGTGCGCTTCCATGAACTGGGTGTGCGAGCCATCGTCATGCACCATGCGTGATCGCAGGATGCGGTGCGTGTCGCTCACCTGCTCGATGATGTCCTGGTAGTGGGCCATCGTGCCCGGGGCGGCGTCGGGTGCGAACGTCGGGCCGTGCGAGTCGAGCGTGAGCACGGTGCCGGCTTCGTCGAGTTGCCCTTCGTATTGGAACATGAAGGCCATCATCGAGCCCGCCCATGAGCCGACGAACTTGCCGGCAACCGGGTCGTAGCCGAGCGTCATGAGTGTCTCGCCCTCGGTGCCGTCCGGTGCGGGCATGGTGCCCTCGCACACGATCCACAGCCCGCCCATCGACCGCACGACCTCCTTGCCCGAGAACTCGTGCGGGGGCTGATCGGGGCCCATGTCGCCCTTGCCGGAAAACGTCCACGAGCCGACGAGCCTCGTGAGCCAGTCGTGCTGCGGCTGGGGTTTGGGTTGTTCCATCGCGTGCTCCATAGGTACCGGAAACAGGTGTGCGGCATGGAGTGTATTCCCTCGTGGGGTCCGACTTGACCGCCCCGCACTGGAGGGAACAGGCATGGCGAAGTCCGATTGTGCGTGGATCGTGGTGGGTGCTCTTTCGATCGCGGCTCCGGCCCTTGCCCAGTGCTCGGCCGACTGGCTGCGTGATATCGGCCAGCCCGGTGTGGAGGTCGCGAGCCTGCGCAAGGGCGTGACGATCGCCGACCTGGGCGACGGGCCGGAGGTGCTCATCAGTGGACGGTTCTCGTCCGTGGGTGGCGTTGCCGCCAACGGCAATGCCCGATGGAACCCGACCGACGGCTGGCGCACCTTCGGAACCACGGGCTTGACGAGCTCGAGCGGCTTGCTTCTTGGCAGTAATGCCGCGGCGACGTACCGCGGTGATTTCATCGCCGGCGGCGGGTTCGCGTTCGCCGACGGCGAACCCGTCAGCGGCATCGCCCGCTTCGAGGTCTCGCCCGAGGGTGACTTCTGGGACTCGCTCAACGGCGGCGTGAACGGCCAGGTACTCGGCATGCGCGTGCTCGAGTTCGAGGGCGAGGAGTTGCTGTTCGTCGGTGGCACGTTTTCTACCGCGGGTGGCATGACCGCGAGCCAAGGTTTGGCCGCGTGGGATGGTGACGATTGGCGCGGCTTCGGTAGTGGCGTTGACGGCGCCGTCAACGACTTCATGATCTTCGACGACGGCTCGGGCCCTGCGTTGTACATTGCCGGCCGGTTCAGCGTGGCGGGTGGCGCCAATGGCCACCTGGCTCGGTGGAATGGCTCGGAGTTCGAGGAAGTCGGTGGCGGCCTGAGCGGAGGCGACAACCCGCGAGCCACCATCATGGCCGTTCACGACTTCGGCGATGGCGACGAGCTCGTCGTCGGGGGCAACTTCTTTCAGGCCGGCGGCGTCGACGCATCGTGCATCGCCCGGTGGAACGGCGACACGTTCTCATCCGTGGGCGATGGCTTTGACAACACCGTGACGGCCCTGAACACCACCGACGTGGGCGACGGCACCCAGCTTTACGCTGGTGGCAGTTTTATCCTATCGGGTGGCACGCCGATCAACGGCTTCGCGTCGTTCGGCGACGAGGGCTGGGAGACCGTCGGCGACGGTGTCTCGGGCGGCTCGGTGCCGGGCCTTGCGGCGGTGGTGGAGTATGACCTGCCCGGCGTGGGGAACAGCCTCGTGGTCACGGGCGGCTTCTCGTTCGCCGGCTTCGACGAGGCACGCAACATCGCCATCTGGGCCTGCGGAGGCGGATGCCGGGCCGACCTCGACGGCGACGGCAGCCTGACGATCTTTGACTTCCTGATGTTCCAGAACCTCTTCGACGCCGGTGATCTGGCCGCCGACTTCGATGGGGACGGGTCGCTGACGATCTTCGACTTCCTGACCTTCCAGAACGAGTTCGACGCGGGCTGCGAGTAGCGGGCGAGTTCTCGCTTTTTACTGCCACCGAGCGTGAGTAGAACCCGACGGACGCGCTGCGCTCCATGCCGGCGCTGACTGTCGGCATGCCGCCCGTTATGACAAAGGAGAGAGTTCGATGCCCCACGCCCCGACCACAGCCCTGACCGCCGCCGCCCTGTGCCTCGCCGCCGGCGTCGCCTCGCCCGCCCTGGCCCAGTGCAGCGTGTTCCGGGTCTTCATGCCCGACTTCGATCAGCGCCGCAGCGCCCTGCCGAACAACGGCAGCATGTACTGCGTGCCCACGGCCACCGCGAACGCCCTGGCGTACGTCTCCAACCACGGCTATCCCGGCGTCTTCGGCGGCCCTCGCGACTGGCAGAGCCAGAGCCAGTACGGCTACGTCAACACGCAACTGTCCGTGATGGGCGCCTTCATGGGCACCGATCCGGACGAGGGCACGGGCATCAGCGGCTGGCGATCGGTCACCCGGGCGTATGTCAACGACGAGCCGGGCTTCATCGTGGGCAGCATCCACGCGTCTGAGTTCGTGGGCGTCAACCCATTGGCGATGGCCAACCACATGCGCATCGGCTCGATCGTGATGCCCATCATGGGCTGGTACGTCGAGCGCGACACACACCGGTGGGAACGCAACGGCGGGCACATGGTCACCATGTGGGGGGGCACCAACCTGTGCAGCGCGCCGCAGAACATGCGTCTGATCTACCGCGATCCCGCCAACGACAACTCGCTTTTCAGCCAGAGCGACTTCTCAACCACCACGACAACCTTCAGCGTCGACCCGCTCGACCGTTTCAAGTACAAGAACGGCACGTTCTATTACCCCCGCCTCATGTACCAACTCGACGCCAACGGCGGCTTTCTCGACGGCTTCGGCTACATCCTGCCCGCCTTCGGCCTGACGACGGATCCCATCACGCAGGACATCGAGATGCACATCCCCCTGCCGCTCACCGATGATCCCGAGCCCAAGGTCTTCCCCTTCGATCGGCTGCCCGCATTCACCAGCGTAATCTCGATGGCCCCGGGATTGCTGCCGACGGAGAGCTTCGTCATCACCCAGCCCGATCGCACGCGCCAGGGCACGCTGCACTTCGTCGACGCGCTGGAGGGCACGATGGTGCCGATCGACACCTTGACCGCGCCACGGTGTCTGGTCACCGGCCGACACGGCGCGGTGTATGTCGCTGCGGGTTCGGATCTGATGTGCTACCTCCCGCTCGAGGGTGGCGGTTACAGCGTCGAGGGTAAGCTCACCCTGCCAGCCCCCGCCGACGCGATGGTGTACGACGACGAGACCGACGAGATGGTCATCCTGTGCCAGGCCACGCGGCGGCTGCTGCGGGTCGATCGCCACCTGCGCCTGCTGCGCAACGACGCTATTCCATCGGCTGTCGCGCTCGACGGCGATGGCTCGGTGCTGGTGAATCCCGAAGACGGCAGCGAGTGGATCGCCTGCTCGGGCTCGCCCTCGATCGTCGAATTCTCGCGTGATCCATTCTCGGGCCGCCTGCTGGTCGCTCGGGATCTGCGGCTCGAGGGCGTCACCGCCCCGTACGCCGCCCAGTTCGGTGACGACGGCGTGCTCTACGTCGTGCAGGATCGCGCCGTGCGGTCCTTCGAGAAGATCGACGATACAACCTGGGGCCGTGCCAACAGCCCGCTCGACGGCATGCCCACTGGCAACGTCTTCGCCGTCGGCCGCGGCCGGTCGAACTTCGACCCGGACACTATGGAAGACGTGAACATCCTGCCGCCGGACATCGGTCCCGGCCGGGGCGATTGCTTGGCCGACCTGGACTTCGACGGCGAGTTGACCATCTTCGACTTCCTCGAGTTCCAGAACCTCTTCGGCGCCGGCAGCACCATCGCCGACTTCGATCACGACGGCGACCTGACGATCTTCGACTTCCTGGCCTACCAGAACGCGTTCGCGGCTGGGTGCTGAGGTAGTCTGGAGAACATCGCAGGAAACTTGGGGGCTTGCCCCAAAAGAATACTGCGGCGGGCGCGTGACTCGTGCCCGCCGCTCTCGCTTTGATTGGGTCGGGGGTGGCGATCGTGCTGCGCCCGCAGGAGACTCGCCACCATGCCGTCGTGCCCGAAGCTCACCGTTGCCGCCGTGCTGGCGGCGTCCGCCGGGGTCGCCGCCACCGCCCCGGCCCAGTGCACCGTCTATCGCCTGGGCATGCCCGACTTCGACCAGCGCCGCTCGGTGTTGCCCAACGATGGCCGCATGTACTGCGTGCCCACGGCCACGGCCAACGCCCTCGCGTACATCACCAACCACGGCTACCCCGGCGTGCTCGACGGCCCGCGCGACTGGCAGAGCCAGACGCACTACGACGACATCAGCGACCTGCTCGAGGTGCTGGGCGTCATCATGCTGACCGATCCCGACGATGGCACCACCATGGGCCCGTGGTTCCTGGGCGCGAAGTCGGCGCTGAACGGCGAGGGGTTCTTCCTCGTCGGCAGTTTCCAGGCCAAGGGCTTCCAGGGCCTCAGCCCGATCCAGTTGGCCGACCAGATGCGCATGGGCGCCATCGTCATGCCGCTGATCGGGTGGTACAACAACGACTTCGGCGGCGATTGGTACGACCGCGACGGCGGCCACATGGTCACCATGTGGTCGGCCTTCGGCACCTGCGGCAACCCGGCGGACATGCTCATGGGCTTCCGCAACCCCACCACCGAGGACTCGCTCACCCAGCAGAGCGCCTTCACCTCCACCTTCAGCGACTTCACCTACTCGGCCTCGTGGCGCTTCCGCCGCGGGTCGGAGGACTTCTTCTTCCCCCGCCCGCAGTACCAGGTCGCGCAGTTCGCGTCGAGGCTCGGCTTTCTCGACGGCTTCGGGGCCATCCTCCCGATGCACGGGCTCACCACCGACGCCGTCACGCAGGACATCAGCTTCTACGTCCCTCCAGCCCTGACCGACGCCCCCGAGACCAAGCGCTTCCGCAAGCGCCCGTGGCCCGGCGGCGACCGCCTGATCGCGATGGCCCAGGGCGTGCTGCCCACCGAGGGCTTCGTGCTCTCCGAGCCCGACCGCGGCTTCGCGACCCTGTCGAAGGCCCACTTCCTCGACGGCGACTTCGAGGTCGTCGACACCATCGCCTCCGCGGTCGACCTGGCCGTCGGCCGCGACGGCAGCGCGTACGTCGCAACAAGCTCGGGCGTCCTGCGCTACGAGCTCACCGACGACGGCGCCATCGCGATCACCGACTCGGTGGTGCTGCCCGCCGCGCCCGAATCGATGTTCTACGACGACGCCACCGACGAGCTGCTCGTGCTCAGCGTCGCCGATCGGCGGCTCTTCCGCCTCGGGCAAGACCTCGCCATCCGCCGCAACGACAGCATCCCCACCGCCGCGCCGCTGCTGGGCGACGGCTCGGTCATCGTCAACCCGATCGACGGCAGCGAGTGGATCGCCTCGACCGGCTCGCCCATGCTCACCAGGCTCGGCCGCGACGTGACCGGCCGCCTGCTCGTGGACGCCCAGCCCACGCTGCCCGGCGTCGATAGCCCGGTGGCCCCGCAGTTCGACGACTTCGGCTTCCTGCACGTCATCGACGACGGCGTGGTCCGCGCCTTCGAGCCCGGCGTGCGCGGCGCGTGGGTCGTCGCCGACACGCCGCTGGCGGGCGAGCCCAGCGGCCCGATCTTCCGCATCGGCCGCGGCCGCACGAACCACACGCCCGACATCGACGACATCAACATCCTGCCGCCCGTGCCCATCGCCGGCGAGGAAGATTGCCGGGCCGACCTCGACCTGGACGGCGTGCTGACGATCTTCGACTTCCTCGAGTTCCAGAACCTGTTCAGCGCGGGCAGCACGTGGGCCGACTTCGACCACGACGGCTCGCTGACCATCTTCGACTTCCTGGCGTTCCAGAACGCGTTCGCGGCCGGATGCCCGTAAGACACACAAGACACCCAGCCGCCCCGATCGGGCGGCGCTCCTGAGGACCCGATCGCGATGAAGACCCAATCGATGCGTGTTCCTGCCACCGCGTTCCTCGCTGCTGCCGGCCTGGCCGCCGGCGCGCACGCCCAGTGCGACGTCAGCCGCGTGGGCATGCCCGACTTCGACCAGCGGCGGCACACGCTGCCCAACGTCGGCCGCATGTACTGCATCCCCGCGGCCACCGCCAACGCCCTGGCCTACATGTCCAACCACGGCGCGCCCGACGCCTTCGGTGGCCCGCGCGACTGGCAGAGCGCGGCCAGCTACGACTACGTCACCGGCCGGATCACGATCCTGGGCTTCCTGATGGACACCGACCCCTCCACCGGCACGTCCTTCGACGATTGGCTGCCGGCCGCCAAGGCCCAGGCCGCCGCCGCGGGCTTCAGCATCGTGGGCTACCACTCGGCCAAGGGCTTCCAGGGCATCAGCCCCCACCAGCTCGCCGACCAGATGCGCCTCGGGGCCATCGTGCTGCCGGTCGTCGGCTGGTACGCCACGCCCGACGGCGTCCGCTGGCTGCGCGACGGCGGCCACATGCTGACCATGTGGGCCGGGCTGAACACCTGCGACGACCCCGAGAACATGGTCCTGGCCTACACCGACCCCGACTCGAGCGACGCGACCACCTCGCAGGGCGCGTTCCGGTTCACGCTCAGCGGCTTCGACTACGACCCCTCCTGGCGATTCCGCAACACCAGCGAGGACATGTTCTGGCCGCGCCGGGTCATGCGCCTGAACTCCAACGACGGCTTCCTGGACGGCTTCGGCACCATCTGGCCCGTCCACGGCCTGACCACCGACCCCTCCACCGGCGACGTCTCGGTCGTCGTGCCCGACCCGCCCAGCGACGACCCGGGCCCCAAGGCCTTCCAGATCACCCAGACGACGCCGGGCGTCGAGATCCTGGCCATGGGCGTGGGCACGCTGCCCACCGAGGGCTTTGTCCTCACCAAGCCCATGACCGGCACCGTCGCCACGCTGCACACCGTGCACTACCTGAATGACGAGCTGACCGCCGTCGCCGAGATCGCGGGCGCCCGCGGCATGGTCGTCGGCCGCAACGGCGAGGCCTACGTCAGCACCGGCGGCAACCTGCTGCGCTTCGATCTCCAGGCCGACGGCGGCTATGCGCAGACCGGCTCGGCCCGGCTGCTCACCGCCGCCGACGCGATGCACTACGACGACCGCACCGACGAGGTGCTCATCCTCTCGATGGCCGCGCGCCGCATCGTGCGCATCGGCAGCGACATGGCCATCGCCGGCACCCACGACCTGCCCGCCGCCGTCACGCTGCTGGGCGACGGCTCGATCACGACCAACCCGCTGGACCTCAGCATCTCCGTCGCCTCCACCGGCTCGCCCCAGGTCGCCCACCTCGAGCTCGACCGCGTCACCGGCGAGTTCGAGGTCCTCGGCCAGCCCACCCTGCCGGGCGTCGCCGCGCCCGCCTCGCTCCAGTTCGGCGACAACGGCTCGCTGTACGCGGCCGAGGGCGGCGCCATCCGGGCCTTCAAGCCCTTCCGCGTGGGCGAGTGGGAAGCCGACGCGAGCAACCCGATGGACGGCCTGCCCAGCGGGCCCATGTTCCTCATCGGCCGCGGCCGCACGAACCACGACCCCGAGATGAACGACATCAACGTGCTGCCCAGCGAGGTCGTCGAGGGTGAAGCGTTCTGCCGGGCCGACCTCGACCTGGACGGCTCGCTCACCATCTTCGACTTCCTCGCGTTCCAGAACCTCTTCGACGGCGGCAGCACGACCGCCGACTTCGACTTCGACGGCGCGCTGACCATCTTCGACTTCCTGGCGTTCCAGAACGCGTTCGACGCGGGGTGTTAATGGGTCGCTTCGCCAGCGGAGATTTGTCTTGTCGCTTCGCCAGCGGGGCCTTGCGCGGACGCGTTGCGTCCGACGCGGGGGCGCGTGCGCGATGCCATGTCCCGGGGCGCGCGGGGTGATCGTGCGCCGCGTGGGGCGGGTCTGTTGCTCGTATCGGGCGTTGCCGGGCGGCGCTTGAGCGTTCGGGCGTGCCGCGACGCCGATTTCGGGCGGACGTTGGCGTTTCTCGGACGAAACCGCGAGAAACCGGCCACACATCGGCGTTTTTTGGCCGCGGGCGTGCCGGCGCGGCGGCGGTGTAACTCGATTCATCGATCGAACGACGACGTTCGGTTCCTGCGCAACGTCGTACATCTTCGGCGCATCGTCATACATTTCTGGCGCAACGTCGTACCTTTTCGGTACGTCGTCGTACATCTGCCTCGCAACGCCATGCCTCTCTGGCACGACGACGCCCATCTCCGGCGCAACGCCATGCCCCCGCGGAACGCCGCCGTGCCGTTCCGGCGCGACGACGAATCCCTTCGGTACGGCCCCGGATCGTTCCGCGCTCGCGCCGAGTCGCCGCCGAGCGAAGGCCGAACGGGCGCGCCCGAGTCCACGCCCGGTAACGATCGGCCGCGCCCGCCCGCTAGCCACCCGTGGCGGCCGCGCGGCCCGCGTGTGGCCGGGCGCCGCCAACCAGAGGAGCGAAGAACCATGGAGCGAGCGAACACGAACCGGATGGCCACGCTGCTGGTCGTCCCGATGCTGTGCGGCGCGAGCGCCCTGGCCCAGTCCACCTGCGACGACTGGGCCCAGGTCGAGACCGGCGGGCCCGGCCAGCGGCAGAACCACGACATGGCCTACGACGGCCAGAACATCGTCATGTACGCCGGCCAATCGGGAGGCGTCAACTACGACGACTGCTGGGTGTGGGACGGCGTGCGTTGGTCGCTGACCGACGCCCGCACGCCCGGCCCGCGCAACGTCCACAAGATGGCCTACCACGCCGCGACCGATCGCGTCATCCTCTTCGGCGGCTCCAACGGCGGCGCCCTGGGAGACACCTGGGCCTGGGACGGCTTCGCGCAGAACTGGACCGAGCTGAGCCCGACCTTCGCGCCCGACCCGCGCTTCAACCACGCCATGGCCTACGACGCGGCGCGCGGGGAGGTCGTCCTCTTCGGCGGCTTCGGCGCCATCCGCTACAACGACACGTGGGTCTTCGACGGCGAGCAGTGGGAGCAGAAGTTCCCCGCCACCAGCCCGCCCGGGCGCAACGGCCACGCGATGGCCTACGACCCCGTTCGCGAGCGCATCGTGATCTTCGGCGGTTTCAGCGGGCCCCGCCGCAACGACACCTGGGAGTGGGACGGCAGCGACTGGGTCGAGGTCGCCATCGCCGGGCCCAGCGGCCGCCAGTACACCAACATGGACTGGGATCCCAGCCGCCAGGCGATCATCCTGGCGGGCGGGCAGACCGGGCCGGGAACGCTCGACCGCGTGAGCGATACCTGGGCGTACGACGGTACGAGCTGGACGCCGCTGCTGGCCAGCGACTTCGGCGCGCGCGACCAGCACTGCGTGGAGTACTACCCCGACGCGGAGCAGCTCGTGCTGCATGGCGGCTACGGCGGGGCGCTCGGCGGCGGCGGCACGGGCGTCTTGGCCGACACCTGGGCGTGGGCGTGCGACGAGGGCTGCCGGGCCGACCTGGATGGCGATGGCTCGCTCACGCTGTTCGACTTCCTGATGTTCCAGAACCTCTTCGACGCCGGGGATCTCGAGGCCGACTTCGACGGCGACGGTGCGCTGACGCTGTTCGACTTCCTGACGTTCCAGAACGAGTTCGACGCGGGCTGCGAGTAAGAGCCCTCCGAACCGACGCGTACCATCAACGATGGCCCGGGCCCACCGCAACATCCTGCTGCTGGTCGGCCCGGGCGTTCTCGTGGCCGCCACCGGCGTGGGCGCGGGCGACCTGGCCGGCGCGGCGGTCGCCGGCAGCAAGCTGGGTTTGGCCGTGCTCTGGGCGGTGGTGGTGGGCGCGCTGGTGAAGTTCGTCTTGAACGAGCAGCTCGCGCGGTGGCAACTCGCGACGGGCTCGACGATCCTCGAGGGCGCGGTGGCGAAGCTCGGCCCGATCGTGTGGCTCGTCTTCGGGGCGTACCTGGTCTTCTGGAGCCCGTTCGTGGCCGTCGCGCTCATGAAGGCCTGCGGCGCGGTGCTGCACGCGATGGCGCCGGCCATCCCCACGAATATGGGGGCCATAGGCTGCTCGCTGGCCGGGCTCGCGCTGGTCTGGTTCGGCGGCTTTGCGCTCTTCCAGCGCGTCATGGCGGCGTGCATCGCGGTGATGTTCGCCGTCGTGGTCGTCAGCGCCGTCGCCGCCGCGCCCGCGCCGCTCGCGCTGGCGTCCGGCCTGGTCCCGCGCCCGCCCGCCAGCGCCGACGCCCTGGGCTGGACGATCGCCCTCATCGGTGGCGTGGGCGGCACGCTGACGATCATCTGCTACGGCTACTGGATGCGGGAAGTCGGGCGGGCCGGCCCCGCCGAGCTGCGCACCTGCCGCCTCGACCTGGCCGTCGGCTACACCATGACCGCCATCTTCGGGCTGGGCATGGTCGTGCTGGCGGCCGGCCTCGCGCGCGACGGGGCGCTCGGGGGCGGCGGCTCGGCCCTGGTCGTGGCCATCGCCGACCGCGTGGGCGAGCGCACGCACGCGTCGATGCGCTGGGCGTTCCTGGTCGGCGCGCTGGGGGCCGTCTTCTCGAGCGTGCTGGGCGTGTGGCAGGCAGTGCCGTATGTGTTCGCCGACTGGTGGGCCATGCGCGGTGCGCCGAACACCCGGCGAGAGCGCGCGGAGGTCTCGACAAGGAGCCGGACGTACCGCGGCTACCTCGTCGCGCTCGCCATCGGGCCCATCGCGTTGCTCTACCTCAAGTTCGAGACCGCGCAAAAGCTCTACGGCGTCATCGGCGCGGCGTTCATCCCATTGCTGGCGATCGCGCTGGTGCCCCTGATGAACCGCCGCGCCTGGATCGGGAGCGCGCTTTCTAACCGCTGGGCGTCCAACATCGCGCTGGGCATCGCCCTGCTCGTGTGCGTGGTCGCGGCGGTCCAGGCGATCGCCGGGCAGTTCGGCTAGCCCTCGGCGTACTTCTGGCGGAAGGCCTCGTGCGCCTCGACGTCGCCGATGAGCACCAGCTCGTGGCCCGCCTCGAGCACGGTGGTCGCCGGCGGGTTGGCCGTCAGCCCCGCCTCGTCGCGGTAGCCGACGATGGTGCAGCCGGTGGCCTCGCGCAGGCCGCTGTCGATGATCCGCTTGCCGATGAGCGACCTGGGCACCTTGACGTCGAACACTTCCAGACCCTGGGCCACCGTCACCATGCGCCCCTGGTGCAGCAGGTTGTAGAACGCGCTGGCGCCCGTGCTCGCGTAGCTCTGCACGAAGTCGGCCCCCGCCCGGTGCAGGGCCGCCACGTGCTTGTCCAGCGTACACCGTGCGATGACCTCGATGTCGGGCCGCAGCTTGCGGCACAGCAGCGTGAGATAGAGGTTCACATCGTCGTTGTTGCTGGTGATGACGACGGTGGGGGCCTTGGCCAGCCCCGCCGCCTCGAGCACGCGCGGCTCGGCGGCGTCGCCCACGATCGTCTTGTCGCGGTTGGTCACGCGTCGCTCGGCCCGCTCGATGACGCGGTAGTCCACGCCGCGGGCCTCGAGCGCGTCGGCGGTGGCGCGGCCGATGCGGCCGTTGCCGATGACGATCACCGGCTCGCCGCTGACGTTGTAGATCGCAAAGTGCTCGTCGTACGCCTCGAGCTGCTCGGCCGAGCCCGCCACCAGCAGCACCGTACGCTCGTTGACCACGGTGTCGGGCCGGGCGGGCCGGAACACGCCGCGATCCCACAGCCCCACGACGTTGACGCCCAGATCCGTCAGCCGGTTCTCGCGGAGGCTCTTGCCGATCAGCGGCGTGCGGGCCGCACTCGCTTCGGCGATGATCAGGTTGTCGAAGCGCGCCACCTCGTGCGTCACGGCGTCCCCGCCCGAGATGCACCGCGCCAGCGCCTGGCCCATGACCCGGTCCAGGCGGATCACGCCCGTCGCCCCGGCCATCTCCATGATGGGCACCGACGCCCCGAGGTCGGCAGTGGCGAACACCGGCACCGACTCGCTCACCGCACGCACGGCGAAGGCGACGGCGGTGTCCTGCGCGTCGTTGCGGGTCGTGACCACCATCGCGGCATTGGCGACGCGGGCGGCCCGGAAAGTCTCCGGATCGTCGAGCTCGCCCACCATGACGCGGAAGTCCTGGTCGTGCAGCCGGCGCGCCTGATCGATGTCGGGCACGATGACCACGTAGGGCTGGTCGACCTGCCCAAGCTTGGCGATGAGTGACTCTGTGACGGCGTCCAGGTGGGTAATGAGCACGTGCCCGCTGGTCTGCACGTGCAACTCGCGCGGTGTGCGGGCGGCGGTCTGCGCCTCGATCCACGGCGCGTAAAAGAATTGGATGAACATGAACGGCAGCAGCGCGAGCAGGAAGATCGTGCCGCTGATGACCACGACGATCGAGAAGAGCTTGCCCAGGTCCGAGTGGAACACGATGTCGCCGAAGCCCAGCGTGCTCATCGTGACGAGCACCCAGTACAGCCCGGTCATCCAACTGAAGTCGCGGCCCTCGTAGGCCATGATGTAGTGGAACAGCACCGTGTGCAGGCCCACCATCGCTACCAGCACCACCATGAACCACGCCAGCACCTTCAGGTTCCGCTGGGTGCGCCGCTGGCGCGTCAGGATGAGGAGTTGGGCCGCGATGGACTTCATGGCCAACGGTAGCGGGCGAATAAAAGGCGACCACTCACACCCATCAACCGCCATTTGGCGGCCGAGAGGCGGAATCCGCGGCCCCACCTTCGGAAAGACCCTGCCGGACCGTCGCTCCTGGCGCGTCCCCACGTGACCGTACCGAGCCCTCCTATCAGGTGGGCCGGTGCCGTACACTGCCCGATCTGGAGGTGTTTCTACATGAACAAGCGTCTGACCGTCGTTCCCGTCCTGGCCGCCCAGGCCCTGCTCGTCTCGTGTGCCGGGTCGGCCGAGGTGAGCACCAGCGAGCCAGCCCGCATCGTGGCCGCCTCGGGCCAGCCCCACTCGGCCCGCCAGGGCGGCAACCAGCAGGCAGGCGGCGACTACGCCGGCATGCTCCGCTTCCCCGCCGTCAGCGATGAGCACATCGTGTTCTCGTACGGCAACGACCTGTGGCTGGTCTCGCGCGACGGCGGTCGGGCGGAGCCGCTGGCCAGCCCGGCCGGCCAGGAGCTCTTCCCACGCTTCAGCCCCGACGGCCAGAGCGTGGTCTTCCAGGGCAACTACGACGGCGACCGTGACCTGTACACGCTGTCGATCGACGGCGGCGTGCCCACTCGCGTGACCCACCACCCAAGCAACGAGATGCCCACCCAGTGGCACGACTCGGGCATCATGTTCTTCATGAGCGGCACAGCCGGCCTGGGCCGCCAGCAGGAGGTCTTCCGCGTCTCGCCTGACGGTGGCCTGCCCGAGCGCATGCCCATGCCCTACGGCGCCAACGGCGTGCTGAACGAAGACGGCACCTGGCTCGCCTACACTCCCATCCAACGCGACGCGCGAACCTGGAAACGCTACCGCGGCGGCATGGCCAGCGACATCTGGCTGTTCAACATCAACACCAACGAGAGCCGCCAGATCACCGACTGGGAGGGCACAGACAGCCTGCCCATGTGGCACGGCGACTCGGTGTATTACGTTTCCGATGCCGGCGACGACCACCGCCTGAACATCTGGCGCTACGACGTCGGCAGCGGCAACCGCACCCAGGTCACCAACTTCACCGACGACGACGTCAAGTTCCCCTCCATCAGCGCCGGCGACGACGCCACGATCGTCTTCAGCCTCGGCTCCAAGCTCCACCTGCTGGACCTTGATGCCAACGAGGTGAGCGAGGTGCAGGTCACCATCCCCGGCGCCACGCCCGCCGTGCGCACCAAGACGATCGATGCCGCGAGCTTCCTCCAGGCCGGGGGCATCAGCTCGACCGGCAAGCGCGTCGTGGTCGAGGCCCGCGGCGACATCTGGACCATCCCCGCCGAGAACGGCCCGCCCCGCCAGCTCACCGACACCAGCCGGTGGGCCGAGCGCAACCCGTCGTGGAGCCCCAGCGGCCGGTGGATCGCCTACGCCAGCGACGAGAGCGGCGAGTACAACATCCACGTCGTCCAGAGCGACGGCGGCACCGAGCCCCGCCAGCTCACCGACATGGACGGCAAGTACTGGATGTCGATGGCATGGTCGCCCGACAGCAAGAC
This sequence comes from Phycisphaerae bacterium, assembly GCA_030426395.1. Classification (GTDB taxonomy): domain Bacteria; phylum Planctomycetota; class Phycisphaerae; order Phycisphaerales; family UBA1924; genus JAHCJI01. The sequence continues at coordinate 1,362 of JAUHYE010000064.1, read as the reverse complement.
GCTGCTGGCGGTCGACAAGTCGGGCGAGATGTACCTCATCGACATCGAGAGCGGCGATGCCAACCTCTTCGACACCGAGCCCTACGCCAACGTGCCCAGCGTGCGGTGGAGCCCCGACAGCCGGTGGATCACCTACGCCAAGGGCGGCGACAACATGCTCACCGCCGCGATCTACATCTACGACACCCAGGACGGCACAGCCCACCAGGTCACCAGCGGCTACTTCGGCGACGGCTGGCCCGTGTTCTCGGGCGACGGCGAGTACCTCTTCTACACGTCCAACCGCGAGTTCACCAGCCCGCAGTACGAGTCCGTGGGATCGACCTTCGTCTACGCCAACGCCGGTCGGCTCATCGCCGTGCCGCTGACCGAAGAGGTCGAGAACCCGCGCCTCATCGAGGTCGACGAGGAAACCTGGGAAGAGGACAAGCCCGAGGACGAAGACAAGGCCGACGAGTCCGAAGAGGACACCGCCGACGAGGCGGCCAATGAGGGCGAGGGTGACCAGGGCGATGACGGCAACGATGCCGCCGCCGACCTGAGCCCCATCCAGGGCACCTGGGAGGGCAAGGCGACCGGCCTGGCCGCTCTGGGCCTGCCGATGGACGAGCTCGAGGTCACCATGTACTTCATGAAGCTCGAGGACGGCTCGTTCGTGGGCGCGAGCGAGAGCCAGGGCGAGGTGTCCGACTACGACAGCGTCACCTTCGACGAGGCCACCGGAAAGCTGACCACAACCAGCAGCGAAGGCCCGATGAGCTCCAAGACCGAGGCCACGCTCAGCGGCGACACCCTCACGGGCACCTGGAGCATCTCGGGTCCGCTTGAGGGCAGCGGCCCCTTCACCGCGACGCGCCAGGGCACCGAAGTTCCCGACGGCAAGATCGACGGGGCCGAGGGCGGCGGCGGCAAGGGCAAGGATGGCAAGGCCGAGCCCGTCGAGATCGATTTCGACGGCTTCGAGGCCCGCGGCTTCATGCTGCCCGTCAGCGCCGGCAACTTCAACAACCTGCTCAGCAACGACGGCGGAGACCTGCTCTACAACAGTTTCGGCAGCGGCGTGCCCTCGGTGAAGCTCGTCGACCTCTCGGGCGACGAGATCGAGGAGAAGACCGTGGTGGCCGGCGCCCAGATGATCGACATCTCCGGCGACGGCAAGAAGATCCTGCTCGCCGGCCAGGGCAATCGCTGGAAGATCGCCGATGCGAAGGCCGGCCAGTCGATGTCCGGGGCCCTCCAGCCCAGCGGCCTGCGCAAGCGCGTCGAGCCGCGTGAGGAGTGGCGCCAGCTCGTGCAAGACGCGTGGCGCCGCCATCGTGACTTCTTCTACGTCGAGAACATGCACGGCGTCGACTGGGACGC
>JAUHYE010000063.1 GCA_030426395.1 Phycisphaerae bacterium | reverse complement strand
AGCGCACAGCATGAGCAAGGGCAAGCGTCGGCAGGGTCGGCGGGCGAGGCGAGCATTCACGATTATCGAGGTGCTGGTGATCATCACGATCATGGGCATCATCGCGGCGGTGGTCGTGCCGCGTCTTTTCAGCCGTATCGGGCAGAGCCGGCAGGCCAAGGCCAAGAGCGACGCGTCGAGCATCGCGACGACGGTGCAGACCTTCCTGATCGACATGGGCAAACTGCCCGACACGGGCGACCTGCGATTCCTGCGCGAGGAGCCCAGCGGCATGACCGGCACGTGGCAGGGCCCCTACCTGAGCAACGACGAGGCGCTGACCGATCCGTGGGGCAACCTGTACATCATCCGCGCTCCGGGCGAGAAGAACTCGGACTTCGACATCGTGAGCTATGGCGCCGACGGGCAGCCGGGCGGCGAGGGCGAGGACGCGGACATCATAGCGCCGTGATGGGCGTGGCTTCCAATCCATGTCTGGAGTGATGATGGGCCGGGCCTTCACGCTGGTCGAGTTGCTGGTGACGCTGGTGATCGTCGGGCTCATCCTGGGCCTGACGGTGCCGCGCGTGGCGACGTTGACCGGGCGCGGGGTGGTCGCCGAGGCCGACGCCGTCGCGGGGCTGCTGTCCAACGCGGCCGGACGGGCGGCGATCGCGTCGCAGCCGTTGCGCGTGCGGGCCGATGCAAAGACTGTCGAGGTCGAGCGGCGGGTGCTCGAGTCGACGGGCCGCAGCGAGTATTGGGTGTGGCGGCGTGATCCGTTCATACCGGCGGTGCGGCTGAATCGGGCGACGGTGTCGGGGGTGTACGCGAACGGGCAGCCGGTTCGCGGCGCGCCGTGGGTTGCCGAACTTGGGAGTGGCACGGGCGTCGAGCTGTCGTTCGCGGGGGCGGATGACGTGTTGAGTGTGTCGCTCATGGCCGGGGCGTTGCGCGCCGTGGTTGTGCAGGGCGAGCGATTGATCGAGCCGCCGGGGCGCGTGGACCTTGACGCCTCGGGCATGGAGAGTTCGCCGTGGTAGCCGCCCGGGTGCACCATCGCGGGTTCCTGCTGGTCGACGTGATCGTCGGCACGGTGCTGCTGGGTATTGCGCTCGGGGCGATTCTGGCGGTGTCGACGCGGGCGCTCTCTATGCAACGCGAGGCGGCCGACCTGCGGCAGGCGGGCATGGTGGCCGACGAGGTGATGTCGACGATCCACGCGTACGGCACCGAGGAATACACGCAGGTGCTGCGGTCTCGCGGGCGGGCCAGTGAGCCGTTCGAGCGGTTCGCGTATGAGGTGGACATCGACACCGGCCGCTCGGGCGAGGCGGACGAGGTGAATATTCGCGTGACGTGGCAATCGGCGACGGGCCAGCCGCGTTCGTTCGTGCTGGACGCCCTGATCGCCCCCAGGCTGGGCGACGACCCCGACCCCAACCGCCAGCCGCCGGAGGCGATCGACCGATGACCGCTGCCTGCCGACAAAGTGGGTTCACGCTGATCGAGACGCTGGCGGCAGCGGGCGTGATCGTGCTGATCTCGGCGTTGGTGGCCTCGTCGGTGGCGCGGCTGGCGTCGGCCCGGGAAGCCTCGCGCGCGCAGGCGCGGGCGTGGACCAGCGCCGACCGGGCGGCCCAGTTGGTGCAGCGGGCCGTGTTGCAGACCGTTCGGCGGCAGGATCTGTCGCAGACCCGGCTGGTGATCCGTGACGGCGGGCGGGGCGAAGGGTCGCGCGATTCGATCTACATGCTCGCGCGTGGGCTCGAGCCCGTGCGACCGCTCGACAGCCCCGCGCTCGAGAGCAACGGCGGTGAGTTCGAGATTGGCTTCAAGCTGAGCGGCTCGGAAGAAGGCCTCGCTCTGTGGCGGCGCGTGGACATGGGCTTCGACGAGTACCAGGACGCCGGTGGTGTCGCGACGGAGGTCGCCCGCGACGTGGTGTCGCTGTCGATCACGGCCGGCGATGCCGACGGCATGTGGGCGTCGTGGGATTCGGACCAAACGGGCCTGCCGCACATGGTGGTGATCGAGGTCCGCACGCGAACGCCCGATGGTCGCGGGTCGGCGGTGGCTCGGCGGGTGGCGTCGATCCCGCGGGTGCTCGCCCAGCCGACGCTCGCGGAAGTCGAAGCCGCGGGAGGTGGCCAGTGACGCACACCCGGCGGAGCTTCGCGACGGTGCTGGCGTTGTGGGTCATCGGGCTCACGGCGGTGCTGGTGCTGGGCGTGCAGTCGGCCGGGCTGGGGCAGGCATTCGGCTCGCGTGATAGTCTGGCCGAGGTCCGCGCGCGGTGGGCGGCGATTTCGGGCATGGAGCGGATGATCGCCATCCTGGCCGACGACACCGAGGACCCGCACCCGACCGATGCGTACGACGTGTACGACCGGCTGTCGGAGGCGGCGCGGGGCACGATCGGCGGCGGGTCGTACTCGATCGAGCACTGGGAAGGCGGCGAGCGTTTCGACGGGCCGGCAGACGCCGCCGCACGGATCAACATCGCCCGCATGACGGGCGAGGACCTGTTCTGGCTGCCCAACATGACCGAGGATCTGATCTCTCGGATCACCGACTGGACCGACGAGGACGACGAGGTGAGCCCGCTTGGGGCCGAGCTCGGGTCGTACCTGTCGCAGGCGTACTCGTACGAGCCGCGCAACGGGCCGATGCAATCCATCGAAGAGTTGGAGCTGATCCTGGGCATCCTGCCCCTGGACGTGCGCGAGGAGGACTGGAACCTCAACGGCGTGCTGGACCCCAACGAGAACGATGGAGACGACGTTTGGCCGCCCGACAACGCCGACGGCGTGCTGGACGCGGGCTGGTCGGGCATCCTGACGGTGGTGAGCAGCGAGAGCACATACGGGCTGTCGGGGCAGCCGCGCGTTCGGCTGGGGCTGGGGCTTGGCGGCGGTGAGTTGGTCGGGCGCGTGGGCATCACGGCCGAGCAGGCCGACGTGATCGCGCAGTGGGCGGGCAACAGCGACGCCGTGCTCGAGACCCTGATCACAACGCCGCTGCGGTCGCTGGCGGGGCTGACGGGCCAGCCAATCGATCCACGGGCCCAGCCGTTGACCGACGAGCAGATTGGGAAGTTGCTCGAAGAGGCGGCGATCGATTCGCCGTGGCTGGACGATACCGGGCCGATTTTGCCCGGGCGGATCAACATCAACACGATCTCCGAGGACTCGCTGGCGTACGCGCCGGGGGTGACGAGCTCGATCGCCGAACTGCTCATCCGCGAGCGGGCGGGGCGGGCGCTCGGGTTCCGGACCGTGGCCGATCTGCTCGAGGTTCCCGGGCTGACGCGTGGGCGGGTGCAGGAGCTGGTCCAGACGTTCGGTTTTCGCAGTTCGGTGTTCGTGATTCGCAGCGTGGGTGTGGACGACGCGTCGGGCATGCGCGTAGAACTGATCGCCACGGTCGACCGCTCGCGGCTTCCGGTGGTGATCCGGGACATGGTCCTCCGGTAGGCGAGAACGGCAAGGGGAGCACTTGGCTAGAGCATCCGACAATCGACGCGACAGGAAGCGCAACCAGGGCCCACCGTCCGGTGTGGTCGCGTTCGACCGCTCCGGTGGGCGCGTGACGGAGGTCGTGCTCCAGGGCTCGGGCGATCGTCTTCGCTTGACGGCGCGCGCCGGTTCGGTGGCGAGCTCGAGTGAGATGCCGCGGGTTGGCGTGGCGTCGTGGTCTCGGACTCTGGTGCGCTGCCGGGGCATCAAATCGCTGCCCGCCGACGAGTTGGTGCGGGTGCTGGACATCCTTGGCGATGGCGAGTTGCCCGAAAGGGTGCCGGCGTGGCGGCGTGCGTGCGGCGCCTTGCCGACAGCCGGCGAGGGGCGCACCGCCCTGCTGACGGCGTGGATGCCGGGCGAGGGCGATCCGGCTTCGGATGAAACGAACACGACCTACGCGACGGCGCCAGCGGCGCTCGCGCTGGCGGTATCGCTGGCCGACGGGTGCGTGTTCGCGAGCGATGATGCGCAGGGCGTGCTGATCGTGGCGGCCAGCGGACCCGAGGGGCTGCTGGTGCGGGCGCTTCGCGAGACGCCCGGCGTGGTCGGGAGTGACGAGCACGTCGAGAAGCGGTTGCGTGAGGCCGCCGGGGCCGTGGGGCTGCACGACGACGCGGTGAGGTCGGCGCTGGCGGCGTCGGCATCGCCCTGGGACGGTCGGCATGTGGGCTGGTCGCCGGCTATCAGCGAGGCGATCGAGCGGCGCGTGGAGGGGTGGCCCAAGGACGCGAGCGAGGCGGCGAGCGTGCTGCTGCCGGCGTGCGCGGCAATGCTGGCGATGTCGGACGATGCCGCCGTGCGGCGGCTCGCGGGCATGCGCGCGAGCCAGCCGGCGACGCAGGAGAGCGTGGGCCAGCGCGTGGACAACTGGCTCGTATCGCGTCGGCATGTGACCATCGCGTGCGCGGTGTTCCTTTTGGTCTTGCTCTTCGCCCCGTTGCTGGCCGCAAAGGCGCGCGAAACCATGCTGTCGGGCAAGGTGCGGCGGGCCGAGGAACTGAGCGAGAAGTACCAGGCCGACGCACGCAAGGCCGCGATCTACGAGCAGCTCAACGAGCGTGTGTGGCCCATGACCAAGATGCTGGCCGAGGTGAGTGCCGCCGCGCCGGTGCATGTCGTGGTGCAGAGCGTGCGGATGGACAGCACGGCCCAGATCGACATCGAGGGCTTCGTGCAAGTCACCTCGGCGGGTCCGACGCTGGAGGGGCCGCCCGAGACGCTGCTGACACAGTTCGAGGCAGCCCTGAACAAGCTCGGCACGCTCGGCGCCGTCACCGTCGTTCGTCGCGAGGTCGTGGGCGACTCGGTGGAGTTCCAGATCAGTGCCCGCGTACGGAGCGCGACGTCGCCCGGCAGCGTGCCGATGGATTACGCCGCGATTCCGCTGGCCGAGGTGCTGTACGGCGAGGGCGCGAGCAACGACACGACGCCAGTGGTCGCGTCGGCGAGCCCGTCCAGTAGCCGACCCCGTCCTTCTGGTGGCACACGGCGGGAAGAATCCGAGGATCGAGCCGAGCGTGACGACGCGATCGAGTCGGGGCGCAGCGCTTCGGCCGATCGGAGGCCTTCTGGCGAGAGCGGGCCGGCGTCGGTTGACGGCGTGCCCACGGCGATCACCGACGATCAGATCGCCGCGATGGATCGCGCGACGCTGATGAGCGAATGGCGCGTGAGGCTGAGCGCGTCGCGCGACACGAAGAACGACGAAGCGACACGGGCGAGGCTGGCCGAAGAGGCGACCAAGCTCATCGAGCGCTTCCGCGCGTTGGGGAGCGAGGGATGACCGAGGCGACGGGCACACGAACGGGCATGCTCGGCTGGTTCGACCGCCTTCCACGCGCGGGCCGGTGGGCGCTCCTGGCGGGGCTTGGCGTGGGGGCATACTTCCTGGTCGTCGAGCCGGTGATCGACATGACCGTCGAGTCGAGCGGCAGCGCCGACGCGATGGCGGCGCGCATCCGATCGGTCGCGGCCATGGGCGACCGGGCCCGCGGCGACCAGCAGACGATCGCGCTCGGCTCGCGGCTGCACGGCGAGGTCGAACTGCCCGGCCCGCGCAGCGAGAGAGCGACGGCGCTGAACCGGGCGGTCGACAAGGCGCTACGCGACGCGGGCGTCTCGGGCGCACGCACGCAGACGACCGAGCAGAACCTGGCCGACGGGCCGGCGACGCGGTATTACGGCGGGCGCGGCTCGCTGGTGAAGCTGGTGAGCACGCTGACGTTCGACGCCTCGCCCGAGGCGTTCAGCACGGTGCTGGGCACGCTCGAGGCGAGCCCGGACGTGGCGGCGGTGACCCGGGTGATCGTGACGCGGGCCGACGACGGATCGCGCCGGGTTTCGGCGACGCTGACCGTCGAGGCGTGGGCGCTGGGCACTTCGGCCCGCTCCGGGGGTGCATCATGAACGCGCCGACGTCGGCATGGGTGCTGGTTGGCGCGGCAGGGGCCGCAGCGGGCGTGGCGCTCATCCTGGGCTTGAGCGGGGTGGCACAGACGGCGATGCTCTCGCTGCCGACCGACACGACCGCGGACCGCGAACGGACCGAGCTTGGCGACGTGACGGCGAACTACCGCGCGCAGCTCGACGGTCGTTCGCCATTCTTCGTGCCCGGTGCGCCCCCGCCCCCACCGCCACCGCCGCCACCGCCGGGGCCTCCCCCACCGCCGCCGCCTCCGCCGCCCCCACCACCGCCGCCACCGAGCACGTATGGCGGGCCGAAGATCGTGGCGGTCGTGAACGACACGGTGCTGTTCGACAACAAGACGATGCTGGCGGTGGGCGACACGAGCAACGACGACTTGCAGGTGCTCGAGTCATCGGCGCCGTGGTCGATCCGTGTGCTGTGGAAGGGCATCGAGTTCGACGTGCCGTTGATGCAAAGGGATCGGATTGTCCTCCCCGCAGGCGAGCAAGGCTCGCCGGCCGGGGGCTGAAGCGAGGTTCTCATGAAGTCTGACGTTCGATCCAATCCCTTCGCACGCTCCGCGGTACTGGCGCTCCTGTGCGCCGTCGGCATGGCGGCTCCGGCCTCGCTAGCCCAGGACGCCGAGCAGCCGCAGGCCCGCGAGCGTGACGCCAACGGCCGGCGGATCATCGAGGGCCCGCCCACGACGTTGTCGTTCCGCGACGCGAACATCCAGGACCTGATCCCCTTCATCGTCGAGGCGACAGGCAAGGTCGTCATCGTGCCGCAGGTGAACATGATCGGCAAGATCACGGTCATCAGCGACACGCCCATCCCCCGCGAGGAGGCGTTGGACCTGGTGATCCTCGCGCTCCAGCAGAACGGCGTGTCGGTCGTCGAGACCGACAGCATCATCATCATCCGCGACATCCTCGAGGTGCTGCGGCAGGACGTGCCGGTGATCGGCCCCGGTGAGAGCGTGATGAACCGCCGCGACCTGGGCTCGATGGCCGAGAAGATCTACCGCATCAACAACTCGGAGGCCTCCGAACTGGCCGAGGCGCTCGGCGAGGTCGTGCCCGAGTACGCCAAGATCACCGTCGACGAGGCGAGCAACCACATCGCGGTGCTGGGCAACATCGGCCTGCTGCGCCGCATCGAGGGGCTCATCGCCGGCATGGACCAGCCCGGCTCGCGGGCCTTGGTCACGCAGACCTTCCGCCTGCGGTACGCCGACGCCGAACTGGTGGCCGAGAACGTCACCGAACTGTTCGGCCAGAGTGGCGCCAACACGCAGAGCCAGCAGCAGGACCCGCGTCGTTTCTGGGGCCAGCGCGGCAACGAGGACGACAGTTCGGGGTCGTCCACCGCCGAGCTTCGCGTGACGGCCAACACGCAGCAGAACTCGGTCACCGTGGCCGCCGAGCAGGGCGTGCTCGAGCAGATCGGCGACCTGATCGCCCAGGAATGGGACCAGCCGCTGCCCGAGGAGACCGTCACCCCGCGCATCTACACGCTGCAGAACAGCGACCCGATCGCGGTGCGGGATCTTCTTGTCGGCCTGTTCGGCGAGGCCGACTCGTCGGCGGGCACGGGCGGTGGCGGCGGCGGGCAGGGTGGCCAAGGCAACCAGGCCAACCAGGGCACCAGCGGCTCGTCGCAGGGCGTGGGCCGATTGGCGGGCCAGTTCGCCTTCGAGGCGATTCCTTCGGGCGGGCAGATCGCCGTGGTCGCCAAGAGCCCGGACAACCTGGCCGTCATCGACAAGCTCATCAAGGACCTCGACCAGCCCAAGAGCGTGGGGCTGCCGGCGATCGTGTCGCTCAAGCACGTCTCGGCCGAAGAAGTCGCCGAGCAGCTCAACGCCCTGCTGGCCCTCGACGGCACGCTGGCGAGCATTCCTCGTAGTGAGAGCGGGCTGACGACCGGCGCGGGCGCGGGCGAGAGCCCCTTCGCCGACGACGCGACCGACAGCGCGGCCACCGACGCCGAGAACGACCCGGGCAGCATCACCTTCTGGTGGCAGACGGCCCGCGAGCAGACCGACAACGCGGGCCCGAGCAACCTCATCGGCAAGCTGCGCATCGTCCCCGTGTGGCGGCAGAACGCCATCATGGTGCTCAGCCCGCCGGAGTACAAGGCCGCCGTGGTCGACCTGATCGAGCAGCTCGACCAGCCCGGGCGGCAGGTGTTGATCCAGGCGGTCATCGCCGAGGTCAGCCGCGACGACGCCGAGGCGCTGGGCCTGCGGTGGTCCAGCTCGCCGATTAACCCGACGCGCACCGACAACTCGATCGGCGCGGCGTTCACGACGACCGCGACCGAGGGCAACATCTTCGGCAACCTCTTCGACACCAGCGTGCTGAACGTGGGCGTCGACCTCAATGCCGTGTTGCAATTGCTCAACGAGCGGACGAACGTGAGCATCCTGAGCCGGCCGATCATCTTCACCAGCGATAATCAGGAGGCCGAGTTCTTCGACGGCCAGGACATCCCCTTCAACACCGGCGGCACGACGCAGGGCTTCGAGTACCGCGCGGTGGGCATCCAGCTCCGCGTCCGTCCGCGATTGACGCCCAACAAGGACGTCGACCTGCGCGTCAACATCGAGCTGAGCAGCGTCGCCCCCGGCCAGGCCAACGCCAGCGGCCAGGTCGTGGTCGACCGCCGCGAGACGACCACCCAGCTCATCGTCCGCAGCGGGCAGACGCTGGTCATCTCGGGCATCATGCGCAACGAGGACAGCCAGGTCGTCCGCAAGATCCCGCTCCTGGGCGACATCCCGCTGCTGGGCTGGCTGTTCCGCTCGCGCGAGACCGGCGTGAGCACGACCGAGCAGTTGATCTTTATCACCCCCGTGATCGTCGAGAACGGCGCCGAGGCCGACGCCATCAACGAGGCCTACCGCCTGCGGCTGCGGATGCAGCGCGAGGCCATGGGCATCGAGGAGCCCCTCGAGGGCGAGCTTCCCATCGAGGAGCCGTCCGAGATGCAAGAGGACGGGACGCTGCCGGAGGGCGATGGTGACGCGGAGGGTTAAGCACACCACGATGCTTCTGGCCGTGCCGCTCCTGGTCGCCGGGTGCGTGGTCGACGAGGACCGCACGCGCGACCTGCGCGATGGGCGTGATCGCCCGGCGGGCGCCTCCAGTGAAACGCCCGACCTGCCGGGCGACCCGATCGCGAGGCCCGTCACCGGCGGCACGTCGGTCTCGCGCGTCACCGTCTCGGTCGACGCGTTCGGCCCGGTCGAGTACGACGGGCTGAGCGTGCCGATGGTGAGCCCCGACGGCCGCTTCATCGCCGCCCAGGACGCGCCCGCGCCGCCGCGCGAGCAGCGGCTGGCCATCGACGTGCCGCGCCCCACGCGCCCGAGCGCCTACGCGACGGTCTCGATCTCGCCCCTGACGAGCGGCATCGGCGGCATGGGCGGCCTGCAATCCAGCGTCGAGGTGTTCGACCTCAACGCCCCCATCCTGCTCGGGCGCGACGCGAGCGCCGAGGGGGTCCTGATCGAGTCGCCCCGGCCCGATGGCTCGCGCTGGATCGGGGTCGCGACCTGGAGCCAGGAGGCGGCGCAAATCCGCTGGCTCGTGCGTTCCGACGCGGTGTGCGCGCACGCCGTGTTCGCCGACGCGGGCGCGATCCTCTACAGCAAGCGTGTGGGCCCCGGCTCACGCTTCCGCCTCGTGCACCAAGATCGCGACGGCCAGGAACGCGCGCTGGTGCTGCCCGACGCCGACCTCGTGTTCCCGCTGGTCGCGCCCGACCGCCGGCACGCGACGTGCCTGGCCGTCGACGACGATGGCGCGATCACGCTGCTGCTCATCGACTTGACGACTGGTGGCGGCACCACGCCCGGCAACGAACTGGGCGCCATCGTCCGCCGCTTCGATCTCGCGTCCAGCGGCGGCATCGAGGGCGCCGCCCAGATCGTCGCGGCGTCGCAATCGGCGGTCTCGGGGCTCTCGAAAAGCGACGCCCTCGCCGGAACGGCAAGCCCCCCGACGGAGTCGGCCCTCGGTCCCATCCTCTTCCACCCCGCCATGGACCGCTGCGCCGCCATCGACGCCTCGCGCCGCTCGCTCGTGGCGCTCGCCCCCAAGAGCGTCGCCGCCGTCGACGCCGGCGACGGCCGGGCCCTGTGCTCGACACCCGACGGATTGGTCTTATGGACCCCCGGCCCGCAAGCGGGACGGGGCACCGAGACGCGCGTGCTCAGCGAGGACTACCTCCCCCGCCGCACCGCCAGCGGCGAGCGCCCCTTCGTGCTGCTCGCCCCCACCCGCCGCAGCGCGACGACCCTGATGGCCTTCGGCATGGCGCCGACGGCTGCTACTCCGTAGGCCACTCCGCGGGATCGCACAGCCCCCTGAACAGGGGGCTGAGCGGCCCGACCACGACATTGCGCCCAAACAACAGTGGCAGCGCAGTCTTGGTTGCGTAGGCTCTCCGATTCCGTTCTCGCGCTGGCTCGCTGGGGGTACTGATGAGCACGACGAACCGACCCGTCTGGGAGGAGGCCTTCTGGCCGCGCCTCCAGGGCCCGCACGCCTCACGATTGGCGGCGCGCATCAAGCTTCCCAATCACAACGACTGGCAGCCGTGCGCCGTGCTGGACATCGGCCCGGGTGGCTGCGGCATTCGGCTGGAGCACTCGGGGCGGGAGCTCCATGAGGGCGACATCGTCACGGTCGAACTCAAGCCGTCGGGCCGCGACCGCGTCCTTCGCAAGATGACCGTTCGTTCGCTCACCCAACTGGACCTGGACAAAGCCGACGCGGCGGACGCCCCGAAGGTCATCGGCCTGAAAGTAGCCGGCGAGCCGTTGCCCGATGCGGCACTCATGCCCGAAGGCCAGCTCGAAGTCGAGCTGGCCGAGCTCGAGTTGCTCACCGAACACGCCCAACGCATGTGGCAGGCCGAGCAGGACAACCACAAGTGGCTCTCCCTTCGCGGCCGGGTGGTCGTGGCCAGCACCTCGGGCCTGCTCGGTTTCGTGGCCATCGGCCTGATCGTGGCCGGTGCCGACTCGAAGCTGAACCTCCTGGCCGGCGTGGGCGGCGCGGGCGATCTCCTGTTCTGGGTGGGCATCGTCTCGGCCTTTGGCATCGCCTTCGGACTGCTCGTGTGCATCCTCTCGGTGGTGCTGTACGTCTGGCACGCCGAGGAGGACTCGGGCGTCCTGCGAGCTCGCAGCGACTTCGGGAACGTCGGCAAGCACCACTTCGAGACCCAGCCCACGCTCCTGTCGGTGTACGCGCCCTACCTGTTCGAGGTGGTGCTCCGCGAAGACCGGATGCGTCTTATCAGCCGAGCGATCAAACGCATCGGGTGCTGCTCGAAGGGGTACTGGCTCGGGATGCGGTGGCGATGGAGATGGACGGTGCGCGAAGAAGCGCGGCGCCGCCACGCGCCACCCGGGCGGCTGGCCCGCGGCGTGTCATGGGTATTGGCTCGCCGTCCGGCGAGTTGGCTGGCCCGCGGCACGTCGTGGACGATGGCTCGGCGCCCGGCGCGGTGGCTCGCACCACCGGCGCGGTGGCTCGGCCGCGTCTTGCGGTGGGGCTGGGTGCGGGCGGTCTACGTGTTCTGGATCCTGCGTCAGCCCGTCTTCTTCCTGGTGCCGATGCTGCGGCCATCGCTGCTCGCCCGGCGAGCGATGAACCAGGTGTACCGCGAGTACATCGTCTCGGTGTACGAGCGCAAGCAGCGCCGCCAGGAATTCATCTACGAAGTCGAAAAAGACCGGGCTGAGCGGCTGGGCTATCCCTACGAGCACGACCACATCGACGCCATGCCCAAGCTCAATGGGCACTACGCCGAGCCGTTGACCCGCACGAGCAGCTACTACCTCCAATTCGCCGAGGCGTTCTGCCACCGCTATCTGGGTCGCCAGCGGATGGCCGAGGAGGGCACCGGCCGCAACGATTTTTCGTTCTTCGATCTGGACCGCCTCAGCCCCGCGCTCTCGACGCTCCGGCCGGTGGGGTGGCGCGTGCTCATCTCGACGTACTTCTCGGCCCAGCAGATGCGATCGTCGAACTGGAACCTGTGGTACCGCGTGCGCCGCAGCGAGCGGTGGTTTGCCCTGGGCCTGGTCTCGGTGGCGGTCTTCTTCGTGGTCAACGCCGTCAACGGCATCTTCATCCAGCGCATGGCCTCCCCGGTGGCCCCACTGCGAGCAACGATCCAGGGCGGCACGCTCCGGATCGAGCATGACGATGGGACCGATCCGCCCACGCCAGGGGCGGGCGACGACGCCGGGGCGGCGGGGCCGGCCGCGCCCACCCGCCGCACGATCGGACCTTGATCATTGCCCAAGGCGATCCGCGTACCGCAGCAAGGTGCGCCCCGACCCCCTGGTCACGGCGGCCAATCGGGGACCGGCATCGCGAGATGGCCGCCCGGCCCCGCTCGCCGCATCGCCCACCGGTCACCACCACGCCCCGGCCGCCCCCGGCGCATGGGCGGCCTCGCCACGCCAAGGGCCGGCCCGGTCCGGCAATCGGCCGGCCTCGCCCGACGAATGGCCGGCCTCGGACAGCGCGGCCGGGGGTTATCCGGGCGTCGGGGCGCATCCTGTTGGGCTTGGGATGCTCCCAAAACAGTCTTGGGGGTTTGTGAGGACGGTTTCTGTGGTTTGGGCGGGGTTGTAGTGATCCTGGCGGTACGTCGTGGTTGGGAGGATTGTCAGGATCAGCCGTTCGATGGATGGAATGACCGGACCGAAATCATGGGGACGTGGGTGAACGGAGGTTTGCCCCTACGTGTAGATACTGCAATTTGGCAAGACTTCGCGTAGGCTAGCTACTTGCTCCTCCGCCAGATGAACACCACGGAGATCGAGCTTTCGGAGTTTCCTGAACCCGGCAATTGGTGAAAGACTGCTAACGCGAGTCTGTACGAGATCGAGAATCCGGAGTTCAAGGAGCCCGGCTATGGGTGAGAGGTCCACTACACCCGTTCCATCCAAATGAAGCCTCTCGAGCGCAGTGAGTTTGCCTACGGGCACCAGGTCGACCACACCGGTTGACCTGAGATCAAGCACGTTCAGCTTGGTGAGCCCTTCAATGGGTGTGAGGTCAGTTATGCTAGTTCCGTCGAGCACCAGCATTTCAAGTCCTGAGAGTGCATCGATTGACGCGAGATTCGTGATTCCGGTTTGGCTAAGGAACAGCCACTTGAGTTGCGTGAGCGCATTGATGGGTGTAAGGTCGGCCACGCGGGTTCCGCTAAGACTGAGACATTTGAGTTTACGAAGCTTGGCTACGGGCGTGACATCTTGGATGTCCGTTGACATAAGGAATAACCATTCCAACTCGGTCAAACCAACAACAGGCGTAAGGTCCGCGACACTGGTCCCGTCAAGAAAGAGACGGCTCAGCTGTTTGAGTCCGGCGATCGGTGCAAGGTCAACTACGCCAGTTCCATTGAGCTTGAGTTGCTGAAGCTTGGCAAGCCCAGCAACCGGATTGAGGTCAACGACGCCCGTATCGACGAGGCCGAGTACTCGGAGTTCTGTGAGCCCGGCGATAGGCGTGAGGTCGGTAATGCCGGTCCCGTAGAGATCGATTTCTGCACACGCTAGCAAGTGTGCTTCGGTCAGGTGCTCGGGCTTCTCATTGACGGATAGGGCCACGGCGTCGCGTATGGTGCGTAGCTCCTCTGTTTCAGATTCGAGGATGGAAAGGCGATAGCGAGCGGGTTGGTCGATTACAACCGGCTTGCGAGTCTGACGGACCTCAACTTGTCCGCTGAAATCGCCAACCGTGCCCAGAACAAGCGGCATATTAATTTTGGGCCAGATTTCATCGCTGGACTGGCCCCCGAGCGCTAGCACTCGGTCCAGCCACTCATCATCAAGCAGAAACAGAAACGGCTCTAGGTTCTTCTGCTCTCTGATTACCGCGTGGTCCTCGCCAGCAGCTAATCGCTTGCAGAAGTCGGCGAAGAATGGCTTGCCGATGGCGTGGACACACGCGGCACAACGCTTCTCGGCTTGGTGCAGGACGAACTTCTGCTTCTCATCGATGTTCTCACGCAGGTCGCGCCTAGCACCCTGGTGCAGGAACTCGAGTCGGTTCCGACGCAGGAATCGCCCGGCGCCGCGGAGCAGGCACATCGCGATCCGTGGGGCGTCGCCATCATCGGCCATGCCCTCGTCGTGCAGTTCACCAACAGCCGCCATCATCACGCCATTGAACAGCCGCTTGATCTCTCGTGGATTCCGATCGGCATGATGCAGGATGTACTCGCGCAGGAACAGTCGCTCCTCGGGCGCGGCCTTGAGCATGTCCCAGACATGGTGCCCACGCGTGACGTGCTCGAAGAAGCCCTTGGCCAGGTCCTCCTCGGCGTCGAGCGTCACCTCGACCTGGAACATCTTGGCCAGGTAGCGGGCCGCGTCGACGCCCTCGACCTGGTCCTCTTTGTAGATCTTGTCGACCAGGCGCGCGATCACGTCGCGGTCGACGCCCACGACAAAGATCACCTCGGGCACGCGCAGGTACAGCTTCAGGGCCTCGAGCACCTGTAAGGCGATGCGCGGCAGGCAGCGGTCCAGGTCGTCGATGAAGACCACGAGCCGCTTGCCCCTGGGAATCGTCCGCCTCGTCCACGCGCACAGCGTCTCCTCGAAGTGGTTCAAGAAGGCCTTCTCGGGGTGGTTGGTGCGGTCGAACTCCTCGGCGATCTCGCGAGCGAACCCAAGATCGACCTTGGCGTCCGCGACACCCGCCTTGCCACTGAGTTCCACGCTGTCGAGCACCGAGAGGAACGAACGGCCGAGAAAGCCGCCGAAGCGGCGGATGGCGTCCTGCACCGTCTTGGCGTCTGCCCCGTGCACGGTGATGGTGGCCCGGATGACCTCGGCGATGATGCCCCGCAGCACGTCGTCGCGGTTCTGGTACTTCCAGGGGTAGAACCAGACGGTGCGCACGTCGACAAACTGGTCGTTGGTCATCTGCTTGTTGCTGATGAGCTTCGGCCCGTCATTGCGCCAGCATTCGAGCATGCGGTCGAGCCACCGCATGGCGGTCGTCTTACCCGATCCCCACGGCCCGTAGATCGCCGCAGTCAGCGGCATCTGGGTGTCCGCGTGGCGAATGAGGTCGAACAGCGGGCCCACCTGTCGCACCAGCCGCTGGCCGACGATGGGCATTTCGCCATCGGCACGTCCGCCATCGACGTGCTCGATGCCCGCGGGCGGCTCGTCGCCCACCGCCGAGCCCACCGGGGGCGAGCGGAGCAGGCGTGCGGCCTCCTCTTTCGGGTTGCGGGGGCCCCGGGAGGGCGTGTTGGGGCGTGGTTTGCGGGGTGTGTCGCTCACGGTTGGCAGCGTAGGACGCCGCTTTGGGGGCCGGTTCGCCCTGTGTCCACAAAAAAACGACTCTGGCGACAGCGATGTAAACTATGCATTGGCAAGCGTTTAGGGAGGCATCGCAACAGGCAGCGAAAAAAACTATCGCCGATTATGACGTTTCGAATAAAGCCGCCCCTCGATCACCCCGATCTTGTTTTCAGACGGGCGGCAAGGTGTCGCCCGCGACCAAAGATGGCTCGCGTTGCTCCCGACCAACTTCGTGGGGGCGGGCGGGCTCCAGAAGATCGGAGCTCATCATGAGCAATGGAATCGTGCCTGCGGGCAAGAACGCCAGCATTTCGAGCAGCGCGCCCCCGTGTGGGTGGCCAACGCGGCGACCTTAGGAATCGATCCCACGACCGCCGTGAACCTGCTGGCCCTCACCGGATCGGCCCGCGACGCGTACAACGCGGCCCAGATCGCCCAGCAGAATTCACTCGGCGCGACCGCCGCCCAGGACGCTTCCATCGGCGACATGCGCTCGCTGGGCGGCGACCTCATCAAGGGCATCCGCCTGAAGGCCGAGATGGACGGCGACCCGGCCCTGTTCGCCCTGGCCCTGCTGCCCACGCCCAAGGACCCCGAGCCCATCCCCGCCGTGCCGGCCAGCACGCTGAGCTGGACGCTGCTGACCAGCGGCGACCTGGACCTCAAGTGGGAGGGCAACCTCTCGAGCGGGACGACCTACATCGTCGAGCGTTCGCTCATCCCCGTCGACGGCCCGCCCACCGCCTTCGAGGCCATCGGCTTCGTCGGGGCGCTGACCTTCACCGACAAGACCGTGCCGCCGGGCACGGCCATGCGATCTACCAGATCAAGGGGCAAAAGGGCGGCAAGTACACCGACCCCAGCGCCCCGGCGCTCGTTCGCTTCGCCCCGGGCACGAACAACCAGAGCGCCCAGAGCGGGACGAGCGGCCAGGCCGCGGCGTAAAGGCCCGCGAATGTGGTGTTCTCCCCACGGGCCCGGCGGCGACGCCGGCCCGTGCTTTCTTATATCGGGCGGTGCGCGGCGCCGCTGAGTATTGTGCTGCCGCGCGGCGCGAGCCCAGGCATCATGTTCGCCGCGTTGATCGCCAGCGAGACCAGCCTTGGCGAACGGACCGCGAGCGACACGGCCCGGCACCGGGCGTGGCGGCGGGCGAGCAGGCGATGTAAGGTTCGCACCCATCGCGAGGCATCGGGGCCGTGCTCGATGCAGGCGATCGCATCACTCGCAATATTCGACGCGGCCAGCAGTGACCACCCCATGCCCTCGCCAGTGAACGGCTCGACGTAGCCCGCGGCGTCGCCGACGCGGAGGATGTGGCCGTCCTGGGTACGGCGGCGGCGCGTGAGGGCTGGCGTGCCGCGCCAGTGGCCATCTGGGACTTCGTTTGGGTCGAGCCCGGCGCCGCGCCAGATCGCGCGGAGGGCGATGACGGGCGAGCCGTGTTTGCGAACGTAAGAAGGCAGGACGGCCGCGGCGAAGTCGGTGCGGCCATCGGGCAGCGCGACGCGGCCCAGGTAGCCGCCGTGGGCGACGGCCATGGTGAGCTCGCCGGGCGTGCAGGTCGCGTTCGATGTCGTCAGGCCCAGGCCGATGCGGGCGTTGCGGGCGACACGCTTCGTTGCATCGCGCTGGCCGTGCAGGCCGCTGGCGTCGATGATCACGCGGGCGTTGAGTTCCCGGCCATCGCCGAGCGCGACCCTGCCATCGGGTGCTGCGTTCGCGCTGGTGTTCCAGAGCGTCCGGACGCCCGTCGCCTCGGCGGCCTCGGCGAGCGAGCGGTCGAGATTTTCACGCGCGATCGACACGAAGCCGTGCAGGTCGAAGCGCGCGCGCCTCGCCTTGGCCGCCAGTGCCATGGAATCGAGTGGTCTCGCGAGGTCGAGCATGCCGCCGAGCCCGGCCTCTCGCAGCGCGGCGACGCCGGTCGAGCCGAGGCAGCAGCCGCAGACCTTCCAGCGGCCCTTGGCGGCCTTGTCGACCATGAGCGTCCGGACGCCGCGGCGTGCGAGGGTGAGCGCGGCCATCGAGCCGGCGGGGCCGGCGCCGATCACGACCGCGTCGAACTCTCGCGGGGCGTCCATCGGATAAGCATACGCGCGGGGAAGGCCGGCTCGACGGACCAGGTTCCGCCCTCGGCGATTCCCCGCGTGATGGCCCGGGCTTCATCGATGCTCAGCGCGGCCCGGGCGGAGCGTGAGGCGTCGACGTGCACGACGCGGGAATGCGTAACGAGCCTGGGGATGACGGTCGAGAGCGCGGTGCCCCACGGCCCGCGGCGGAGGTCGCTGGCGAGCACCATGCGTTCGGCGGCGGCGGCCATCTTGCGCAACACGAGCGCAACATGCTCGTCGGTCAGGTGATGGAGGAAGAGCGAGCACAGCAGCACGTCGGCGCTGGGGAAGGCTGCGTGGGGCACGTCGAGTGGCTGGGTTCGCAGTTCGACGCTGGCGGCGGCGGCGCGATTCTCGGCGGTCTTCAGGGCACGTTCGCTGATGTCGCAGGCGGTGATGTCGAATCGAACGCCATCCCGCTTCGCGCGTTGGAGCAGGGCGACCGGAACATCGGCGCTACCGGTGGCGATGTCGGCGATGGTGAGCGGGCGATCGAGTCTGGCCGCCTCACGCCGAAGGATCGGATAGAGCGAGGCCGGCACGCGGCTTATCGCGTTGAGTTTTGCAAGGCCGCGCAGGGCGTGGGCGTGCTCGACGGGGTCGAGCGTCGGGTCGTCCATGAGTTCGCCGACGAGCACACGCGGCATGGGTTAACCGTCAACCCCGAGGATCCAGCCCTCGAGCATCGCACGCTCATGGGTTGGCCGATCGATCGAGACCAATTCCCACATCGCGTCGCGCGAGTCGGCGACCTGGCGGGCGTCCTTGTACCAGTGCTTCGGGGCGTTCTGTGGGAACAGGCTCGGGTAGATCTCGGCGATCGTGATCGCGTCGGCACGGTCGGGCGCCGGCTCGTAGGGCCACAGGTGCGTGCGCGGCGCGATCGCGGGGTCGGTCAGCAGACGGTGGATGGTCGGCAGGCCCATGAGGCTCTGCGAGCCGACGCAACCGGCTCCCGCGAGTTTCCAAGGCGACTGTGCCCGACCGCCACCTACAGGTCGGGCGAGACGTTCCACAGCACGAAACTCCGGCACGCCGGTGGGCTTCTGGCGGCCCATCGGCAGACCTGCCAAATGTTTCATTTCTTTGGGCCTGCCCCAGAATGGTCCGAATGGAGCGCCGGTCGTATGCCGAATGAAACCGTTCAGGTCTTGTGCGACCTGATATCGGTTGTTCACACCCGATGGATCGTCGGTGATCCTCTTCGCGTAGTACGCACACAACTCGCGTCCGATGGGTAGGACGGGTTGCCCATTGTCAGCAAGCGGATAGCCGATCGCGAAATCAAAGCCGATGAGCGTTCGTGAGTCCGGGTGCGTCTCGATCAGTTGGCGGATGCGATCCTCGGC
>JAUHYE010000177.1 GCA_030426395.1 Phycisphaerae bacterium | reverse complement strand
AGTTCGAGATCGACGAGCTCCGGTGCATCTTCTGCGGCATGTGCGAGGAGGCCTGCCCGGTGGACGCCATCGAGCTCACGCCCGAGTACGACATCACCGGTCAGAGCCGCCAGGAGTTGATCTTCGACAAAGAGAAGCTCCTGCACGTCTACGACGTGACCATCGACAAGAAGCCGATGTGATTCACGCCTCTGCACATCCAAACAAAATGCAAATATTTCACGTTGCCCTCCCACTGTCCGTCGAGGTTGATCGTGGATTTTGAGTATAGCAGTAGCCCGTTTTAGTCCTATAATGCGATTCCAAACCACGGTTCAGTCAATCTGGGCAAGTCCAATATGAAGGGCCCATAATTTCAGCCCAAGGTTCAGATAAATTGTCTGGATTCGTAGCTTGCACGCCGTTATGCTGTATGTTGAGGAGACGATGCTCCGCCCCCATTGGGAGATTTGGGGCGAGTACTGGGGCCTACGGGCCAGAGATCGGGCACGATGCCCGAAGAGGAGATGCAGAGATGGGTCGCACACTGCTTATCGCCGCTGCCGGAGTTGCAGCCACCGCCGCCGTCGCCAACGCTCAGGCCATCCTGACCTTTGGCTTCACCGACGTTGATGGCTCGTTCACCGCCAGTGATGGCTCGTTCACCGGTGTCTCGAACGCGATCACTTCCGGTGACGTCACCCGCTTGTCGGCGCCCGGCGGCACCGCCGTTTTCGATCCCGGATTCGCGGGGACCGGCGCTTCGGACTTCAGCTTCGACATCGACGTGATGATCACCGGCGCGGGTACTGCCGATGGCTCTGGCACCTTCACGATCGTCGATGTTCACGGCGAGGTTCTCACTGGCAACCTTGACGGCACCTTCACCGAATTGTCCCCGGGCATCGTGGCCTTCAACGGCCTGCTCTCGGGCGTCGAGTTCAACGATGTCAGCGGTGACGGCACGTTCGATGGCCCCACTGCGGGCTCGTTCAGCACCGACCTGCCCGGCGAGGCTCCCTACGACGGCGCTCTCGTGCAGCTCTTCCTGGACGGCACCTCGGGCTTCTTCGACGCCGACTTCACCGGCGTCTCGACCCAGGTCAGCGGCGTGATCGTTCCCGCCCCGGCCAGCCTGGCTCTGCTCGGCCTCGGTGGCCTTGCCGCCACCCGTCGCCGCCGCTAAGGCGAACGCCTCCGGCTGCCTCCCTCAGCCGACAACAAGATCCATCGGCCGATACTCCGTATAGGGGTGTCGGTTTTTTCATTCGTTTAACAAATGGGTATTTCTGCGAGCGATTCAGCGTCACGCTGCTGTTTTCAACTGGTGGTCGTTTCGGCCGACAGTGCCTCCCGCAAGTCTGTGTTCAGCCGGTCGGCTGCACTTACCACATGGTCCCTCCATTCGCTGCCGCTGCCGGCATAGATCACTGATCGGCTGGCAGTAGGCAGCAGGCCGCGGGTAGGGTCCTCTTCGGAGTGGCTCGGGTGCTTCGCAAAGGCGCACAGATCGGCCACCGTCGCGCCCTGCGCACCCAGCCCCGGCAGCAGGAACAACTGGTCGGGCATTACCGCCCGCAATACCGCAGACTGATCGTGCTGCGTGGCGCCGACCACGGCGTGCACGCCAGGTCGTTTGCGGCCCAAGTCGGCGACGAGTTGGCCCAGGTGCATCGCCAGCGTCCCGCCGTTGCGGAGCGGCACGTCCTGCACGTCGGCCGACCCTGGGTTGCTCGTGCGAACCAGCACGAACACGGCCAGCCCCGCGTCAAGATACGGCTCAACGGTCTCCATGCCCTGGAACGCATTTACGGTGATAGCTTGGGCGCCAAGGTTGCACGCTGCGGCCGCGTAGTGGCGGGCCGAGAAATCGATGTCCCCACGCTTGGCATCAAGGATGACCGCCAGCCCCGCATCGCGTGCGGCTCGCATCGAGGCCTCGAGCGCGACGATGCCGGGGGCGCCGAACCGCTCGAAACAAGCCGACTGGAACTTGGCCACCGCCGCGTGTGGAGCGACGGCCTCGACTACGCCGCGCGAGAACGCCTCGAAGGCCTTGCCCGGTTCGTTGCCGGCTACTCCCTCAGGCAGCTTCTCAAGCACGGGATCGATGCCCACGCACAGGGGTGCGCCACAGCGGGCGTGGGCCTGCCGAAGGGTTCGGTCGAAGTCTGTGCCGGCGCTATCGTGTTGCATGGAGAACATCGTAGAGCGCGCGCCGCCGCGGGGCTCTTGCGACGATTCGGAGTAGACGCCATGGATCAGGAATCGGCCCCCAGTTCGCTCGACCTCGACCGCGAAACGGGGCTGACCGTGCGCTGGCAGGACGGGGCCGAGTCGTTCTACCCGCTCGCGTACCTTCGTCGAATGTCTCCGTCTGCCGATATGCGCCAACTCCGCGACGATATGAAGACCAACCCGCTGGTAGTCGTGCCCGACACAGGCCCCGCTTCGGCCCTCCGCGCCGTTGACGCCCAACTCGTTGGCCACTACGCCATCCGCATCACCTTCTCTGACGGCCATCGCACCGGCATCTTCAGTTGGGACTACCTCCGTTCCATCGATCCCGGCAAGACTGCCCCCGAAAACGAGACTACATGAGCCCGTCGACCCTGAGCCTGACCAGCCAGCTGATCGAGTTGCCCGGAGTCGGTCCGCGCCGGGCGAAACAACTCGCCGCGCTCGGGCTGACCAACATCGGTAAGCTCGTGGCCCACTTGCCCTCGCGCCACGAGTGGCACGAGCCCACGCGCAACATCGCCGACCTGACCGAGGGCGAGCAGTGCTCGGCGGTTGGGGAGGTTACTTCGACACGGATGGCCGGTCGATTTCCAAGGCAGCGTTTCCAGGCCAAGCTCACCGACGACTCGGGCTCGCTCGACCTGGTGTGGTTCAATGGCTCGTACCTGCGCAACCAGATCCAGCCGGGCATCCGCCTGCGTGTGCAGGGCAAGGTCGCGACGTACAACCATCATCCGCAGATGGCCAACCCAACCTTCGACGTGCTGCCCGAAGACAAGGACGGCGCGATGGCAGGTGACGTGTTGGGTCGCCGCCTAGTGCCGGTGTACCCCGCGGGAGAGGGCCTCAAGAGCCGTGCCGTCGCCGACACGATCGCCGCCGCACTGCCCGATGCGTTGCCACTGATCGACGACCACCTGCCCGAGGACTTCCGCAAGCATCGCGCACTGCCCGAGTTGCGTGACGCCTACCGCATGCAGCACGCGCCGGCCGACGAGGAAGAGATCACGGTCTCGCGTCGGCGATTGGCATACGACGAGCTGCTCATGCTGCAACTCGGCGTGCAGCTCCGCCGTGCAGAGTTACGACAGGAAGGCCGCGCCATCGCGTTGCGTGCAGACCAGGAGTTGCACGACCGCATCCTCTCCCGGTTGCCGTTCCAGCCCACACCGGGCCAGCTCGCGGCGATGGCCGAACTCGCCGGCGATCTCGGGCAAGACACCCCGGCGAACCGGCTCATCCAGGGCGACGTGGGCTCGGGCAAGACGATGGTCGCGGCATACGCCATG
>JAUHYE010000062.1 GCA_030426395.1 Phycisphaerae bacterium | reverse complement strand
CTTCCGGCTTTGCAGACAACACGGGCGCTCTGTTCGACGGCACCGCGACCGGCTCCACCTTCTGGAACAACGACACCGTGCCCGACGGCCTGACCGGCAGCTGCGTCGACGGGCCGGTCACCGGCGACAACGTGCAGATCTATCCCGAGGGCGTCGAGTTCTTCTACCACGCCCAGCCGGGCACGCGGTGGACGGCACTCCAGGTCCGTCGCGAGGACATCCAGGGCGCCGCCGTCACGCTGCTGGGCCGTGGCGTCGAAGTCTCGGCCCGCCAGGTCACCAACCTCACGATCGACACCCACGCCCGGGCCACGCTGGCGGCGATCACGAAGGCCGCCTGCCACCCCGCCTGCGCCGTATTGGATCCCGACGACCCCCACGATTCCGAAGAAGCCTTCTTCGCCGACGTCGTGCTCGAGGTCATCGCCGAGCTGCTCGACCTGGCCCAGCGCGACGACGCGTTCGACGAGCACCAGATCCGCATCCACCAGCGCCTGGATCTCGTTCGTCGGGCGCAGGACGCGATGCGCCTGGACCTCTCCGCCCCCTACGACAGCGCCGCGCTGTGCGCCACGCTGGGCGTGCCCGAGCGAACGCTCCAGCTCGCCTTCCAGCGCACGCTCGCGATGAGCCCAAGCCGCTGGCTGCACACGGCCCGATTGCACGAGGCCCGCCGCTTGCTTCGCCACGCCGACCCCCTCAAGGAGACCGTCGCCGGCGTCGCGTCTCGTTGCGGCATGGGGCACGCGGGGCGGTTCTCGTGCGACTACGCGAGGCTCTTCGGCGAGAGGCCGTCCCAGACACTCCGCGTTGGGTAGGTTCGCCCGCGTCCGAGAACACCCAACCCCCGCCGACCTTCCCGGATGCTCCCAGGGACCACACGCCAACCCCGGCACGCCAAACGGAGCCCCCGGGACACGAAACGGGGCTTCCGTCACATGAAACGGAGCCTGCGGTAAGCCTGCCGGAGCTTGCGGTAAGCGAAACGGAGCTTGCGGTAAGCCTACCGGAGCTTGCGGTAAGCGAAACGGAGCTTGCGGTAAGCCTACAGGAACCCGCGGTAAGCCAACCGGAGCTTGCGGTAAGCCTACAGGAGCTTCCCGGTGGCTTACCGGAGAGCGCCGTTGGCCCAACGGCGCGCCGCGTACGCCCAACGGCAGGCCACGAGTGGCCAACCAACCGCCCTGACGGGCGGCGAGGGCGGTTTTCGTATCGGGCTGGGGGGTGCTCCGTACGTTGCTCGAGGGTGCGTGCCCGCGCCAGATCTTCGGTCGGTTATCGGCGTGGCGATGCGATCCATCGCCCGCCCGACCCCGCCACGCGCAGGAATTGCCGGGGCCGAAAACCATGCCGCTCCCGGCAAAGCCGCCCGGCGCATGAGCCGATAAGCCCGGCATGAGCGAAGACCAGACCAGCCGCACCGCACCCCAGGATCGCCGCGCCCACCAGCCCGACACGGTCCCCCACCCGCACGCCGCTCCAGACACCGGCCCTGGCACCGGTGGCCAGCCGGCGACCTACACGCTCAAGCAGGCCGCCGACATGGTCGGGCTGACGACTGACGCGTGGGCGAGTTGGCAGAAGCGCGGGCTGCTGCCAAAGGGCACGATCGTGATCGCCTCGAGGGGGCCGGGGACCAGGGGCAAGCAGAGGATCCGGGTATTCACGCAAGCCGAGGTCGACGCCGCCCGAGCCGCCGTGCAGCGCACCGAGCCGGCCACGCCCGAGCACACGGTCTCGTACACCCAGGTCATCGAGATGCTGGGCATCTCCAACTCGCGCATGTACGAGATGCTCAAGAGCGGGATCTTTCCCCAGGGCCGGTGGGCCCTGCCCGACAAGGCGACCGGCACCGGCGGCCGCCGCCGGATGTTCACGCCCGCCGAGGTGGAGCAGGCCCGGGCGGCGCTGGCCGAGTTCATGAACAAGGGCCCCGAGATCGATGGCCAGCCGGCCATCACGCTCACGCAGGCCGCCGAACTGATCGGCCTGAGCCGCGCACAGTGGTACGGGTGGCAAAAGAAGGGGTGGGCGCCCATGGGCACGCCCCGCGCGTGGCCGGGCTCCAACGGCAAGGAGCAGGTGTACACCCGGGCGCAGATCGACGAGCTGAAGTCCTCGCTCGAGCGTGGCGAGCACCCGGGCGCCAGCCAGATCGCCACGCCGCGGCACACGATCACCAAGAAGGAGGCCGCGCGGCAGGCGGGCGTCTGTGGCCACGCGTGGCACGAGCTGAGCCAACGCGGGCAGCTCCCCGAGGGACGCTGGGCGCCAAACCCCAAGGGCTCTGGAAAGGGCGGCCTGCGCAAGCTGTACACCCCCGAGGACGTTGCGGCTCTGAAGGTTGCCATGCGAGCGTTGGAAGACGAGCGGCGGCCGACCATCGATGGCAGGCCCGCCCTGACCGTGCGCGAGGCGGCCGGAATCATCAACATCTCCATCCCGCTGTGGTACGACTGGGGTCGCAGGGGCTGGCTGCCTGAGGCCCACAAGGTTGCCCGTGACGCCAGCGGCAAGAGCATCAACCTGTACACGCCCGAGCAGATCGACGAACTGAAGGCGTCCATCGACCGAGGCGAGCACCCTGGCACGAAGGGCCGCGGCACGGCCGAGCACACCATCACCCGCGCCAAAGCGGCGAAGATGCTGGGCATCACCGTGTCGATGTGGTCGACCTGGGAGAAGGAGGGGATCGTGCCCAAGGGCGTGCAGCCGCCGCTCTCGCCCACGCTGGGTAGCGGCGGCAGCAAGCACGTGTGGACGCCCGACCAGGTCGAAGAAGTTCGGGCCAAGGCTACCGAGCGCGGCATCCTCGAGCCCGCCGCGACGCCCGAGCACACGCTGACGCGCGCCGACGCCGCTGCGCTCGTGGGCATCTCCGAGGCCACGTGGACCTACTGGTGCCGCCGCGGCGTGATCCCGCGCGGATGCCGCAAGTCGCCGGGAAAGGGTGCGGGCAACGGCGGGTTCCGGCGGATGCACTCGCTCGAGGAGGTGTGCCAGGCACGGGCGGCGCTCGACGAGATCGGCTTCGGCCACGCCGAGGACGCCACCGAGGCGCACACCGTGAGTCAGGCCGAGGCGGCCAAGCTGCTGGGCATCGAGACCGGATCGGTGCCCAAGTGGGAGAAGCGGGGCCTCCTGCCCAGGGGCGCGTGGGGCCGGCGGGGCAAGCGCAGCACGCTGCAAAAGCTCTACACGCCGCAGCAGGTCGAAGAGGCCCGCAAGGCGGCGCTCGCGCAGGGTGTCCGATGCTTCGCCAAGGCCACCAGCGAGCACACCTACACCCGCCAGCAGGCGGCGCGGTTCATCGGCGTGCCGTTCACCACCTGGACGTACTGGGAGCACCAGGAACGCACGCCGGTGGGCGCCTGGGGCCCCACGCCCAAGGGCAACGGAAGGTGCAAGCTTTACACGATCGCAGAACTCCAAGCGTTCGCCGAGGAACTCGAGAAGCTCCACAAGCCCTACGCCGACCCGGATCGCCCGGGCGTTCACCGCGTGCCCATCCGCACGGGCAAGGGCCGCATGGAGGCGCTCATCGATTCCAGCGACCTGCACCTGGTCGAGGGCAAGAACTGGAACCTTTCCGAGCGATCCGACGACTCTCCGACCGCGGGGGTCGTCGTCCTCTCGACGATCAAGGGGGGGATGAAGCCGCTCAAACAGTTCATCACGGGCGTCAGCGGCAGGCGGCTGTGCGTCCGCCACGCCAACGGCGACTTCCTGGACTGCCGCCGCGAGAACCTGGTCGTGCTGGACCTGGCCGAGCGAAGCCGCGGGAACAGGAAGATCAAGATGCGGGCCGGGTACGAGACGACCTCGAAGTACAAGGGTGTCTGCTGGGACGAACGGCGCGGGAAGTGGCTCGCCCAGATCAGTAAGGAGGGCGTGCACAAGCATCTCGGCCGCTTCCACGACGAGATCGACGCCGCCGAGGCCTACGACAACGCCGCACGCGAGCTCTTCGGCGAGCACGCCTTCCTGAACTTCGACGGCATCGTTGATCGCACCGAGGAAGAGCCAAGGTCCGCCGCGTAGCGTGGCCGCGCTCTACCGCGCCGGCTCGAGCGCGGGCGGCGTCCAAGATCCATCGAGAATCTCGGCGCGTGGGCGGTACAAGCGGATCAGGTAGTTCCAACCCTCGGGCGTAGGGATCGTGTTGGGCTCGTCGCCGTCGCCACCAAAACGCACGACCACTGAGCCATCGGCCTCGGGCGTCGCCGTGACATTGTTGATGGTGTACGCGTTCTCGTCGTTGGGTTCAAAGAAGCCATCGGTGTTGTAGACGCTGATCGACCAGAAGCCGTCGACCGGCACGTCGCGCAGCGTCATCGTGTACGCGGCATCGCCGGAACCCTCGGGTGGCGCGCCGCCGATGTACATCGCGGCCCGCGGCGGATTGCCGCCCCAGCCCGCGGCCGTGCCCAGCAGGTGCTGCACGGGGTCGACCGCGCCCTTTTCGCCGAACATGCGGGCCGAGTCGATGCCGCCGTTGGCGTCGGCCACGGCGTTGAGGGCCTGGCGCAGCCTCGTCAGCGCTTCCTGGTCCCACTTGGGAATCTCGAACGATCCCCTGGCGGCCTGTTGCACGCCGATGGCGTCCTGGGCCGCGTGCGCGGCCTTGACGTCCGATTCATCGTTGGGATCCACGAACGTCCGAACGAGGGCGATGAGGTAGCGCGTGCCCACGCCATCGCGCGTGAACGTGCGCTCGCCTTCGTAGAACACCTCGCGCGTGTAGTGATCCTGGTCGATGACCTGGACGGACTGGAAGCGCTGGCCGTCACCCTCGCCACCGGGCAGGCCGATCGTGACCTCGCCGGCGTCCAGGTCGAACACCGCGAAGGAGTACAGCGTGTCGCGGTTCATGCGGATGACCGTCTGCTCGTTGACGGACGCGAGCGAGCGCTCGTGGCGGAAGGCGCCCAGCCCCCCCTGCGCGACCAGGGCGACCATGTAGGTGTCCGTCTCGGCGCGTTTGAACGTGTCGACGTTCACCGGCATCGCTTCCAGGTTCGTGGCGGTGTCCTGATCGGTCATGGACGCCCCGGCGTGTGCCGGGCCCGAGGCGATCGCGACGAGGGCGGCAAGGACGCACGTGGCCGTGACTCGTGTGGAGATGGAGCGGGCTGGCATGTCTGTCCTCCTCAGGATGGCGAATCTCCGCCCTCGGTCTTCTCGGTACTTGTCGGGGTGGGAAAGAGCGTGGCCCACTGCTCGCGGGTGAGCGACGCGCGCAGCTCGTAGTAGGCCTCCATCGTGGCGTTGAGCTCGGCGTTCAGCGACTCGCGCACGTGGTCGAGGGCGGCCCGCAGTTCCTCGGCCCGAGCATCGTGGCGGGCGAACACGCGCTGCACGGCGCTCACGCGGGACCTGACCTCGCCGTCACGCGAGCGCGAGGCCTCTAGCACGGCGTCGATGCGTTCGACGATGGCGCGACGCTCGTGCCTCGTCTGGGCGACAAGGCCAACGCGGTCGCGTGCGTCCTCGAGCTCGGCAAGCACCGGCCCAATGGCCGCGGCGCTCGACCCGCCAAAGAGCGTGGACAGGTACAAGATCAGGGCGGTCATCAGCATGGGTGCGCTCCGAAGGAACCTTTCCGAAGGGACCTTGTCGTGCGGATGGGTCGTGCGGATGGATCAATCGCGGGCCAGCTCGTTCCATTCGCCGGGCGTGGTCGCCGAAGCGGCCTCGACTCGGCCACGCAGCATGGCATCGAGCAGCGGGACATTGCGCCGGCGCATCGCGTCGAGGGCCGCTCGGAAGTCCTCCGGCGTGGCGTCGGGGTCGTGGTGGAGCGCCAGAATGTCGACGCGGGCCCGCTCGACGCTGGCCTCGATGGCCACCGCCGCGTCGCGCATGCCCTCGAAGGCAGCCCTGGCTTCGGTGGCCCGCACGGCGTCGTCGATCACCAGCGGCGTCCGCTCGGCGCGCTCGGCCAGGCGATCGGGAACGCTCGGGCCGGCGCTGGTGCAGCCGCCGAGGGTCGTCACCAGCGTCGTCATCAAGACCACGGACCCAATCCAAACCGCTGTGCGTGCCATTCGTTCGATCCTCGGTGCCGTGTGACTCGGGCTCGAAAGCGTATGTCGTGCGGTCCCACAACGGCGGGACATCGAACTACCTTGGGAACAGGCAAACTAGCCCGGGAACAGGAACGTCAGCCCGAACCGCAGCCCGAACTCCGGCCCGCCCCCCGGCCGCTCGAGGTAGTACCGCAGGCCGAACTGGTAGCTCACCGGCTGGCTGCCGATCGTCGACACCTGGTTGACCATCAAATTCAGTGGCACCGTCCACTGGTCGGCGTGCCAGTCGTAGGTGCTCTCGGTGTTGAAGGCGATGCTCGTGGCGGTGGGGAAGGTGTAGCTGACGAAGGGCTGGAGGAAGGTCGCGTTGACGTCGGGCACGTCGTCGGTGCCGGCGATGTGCCAGAGGTGGTTGACGAGCGCGCCGTACGTCCAGCCATCGTGCTGACGCAGCGCGACGGCGGTGGGGCCCAGGGCCAGTTGCTCGGCCCGCAAATCCGGATCGGTGCCCGTGGGCAGCAGGGCCGCGGGACCGACGCCGATGATCCAACCCCCTTCGCCCCCAACGGGCTCCTTGGGCGAGAAGAACAGGCTCTGCACGATGTCGCCCAGGGCGTCGTCGCTCTCGTCGGTGTCGCTGAGTCGCTCCTGGTAGATGATCGGGATGATCGTGCGCGAGATCAGGTTCCAGTCGTCGCTGATCTTGAAGGGGATCACCGGCTGCACGTTGAGCGTCCAGCGTTCGGCGTCGTTCGCGCCGTAGCCGTTGTCGTAGTTGAGTTGCAGGGGCACGCTGATGAGGTCGGCCACGGGGTTCTGCAGCTTCTTGGCCAGCTCGCCCGTGCCGCCGCCGCTGGCCGCGGGCGCCGGGTTGGCTGACTTGTCCATCCCGACCTGCACGCCATCGAATTCGAGCGACCACGGCGCGGTCGCGCTCCATCGCTCTGCATCCTGCCCGAACGCGTGCGAACTTACGATCGCCGCGAGCAGGAGCGCGGCGGTCCCTCGTGTTGCCAGTCTCGTCATATTGGGCTCCCTTTCGGGCCGCGGCCGCGACCGAGCGAAGGCTAGGCCGCCGTTCGACTTGCCACGGGGCGGCGGCGGGGGAGGCCAATGGCAATGGGGGAGGCGTGCAGCGCGTCTCCCCCTTTCTATGAACCCTTCAAACGACAAGTCCGATCAGCACCTTCTGTCTCGCCGACGCGTGCGATGAGGACGCGTCGGGCGATTCGCCTACGGCCGGATCCACCCCGTGCCCACCGTGATGTACACCGTCGCGTCGCCGTCGCCGTAGGCCACGTCCACGCCCATCCGCAGGCCGTACTCGCGGGCGATCAGGTAGCGCACGCCGCCGCCACCGGCCCACTGATCGGTGGCTTCGATCAGGTCGTCGAAGTCGCCGGCCACGCGGCCCAGTCCGGCGAAGCCCAGGACCGTCCAGCGGTCGCTCACGTCCACGCGCAGCTCGCTCTGCAGGCTGGCGGCGAAGTCGTCGACGTACCGCCCGCGCTCCAGCCCGCGGACGTCGAGCCCCGAGAGCTGGTAGAAGGGCGCCTCGTCGCCATTGAACGCGAAGTCGCCGCGCAGGGCCAGCACCACGCGCTCTTCGATGGGGATGTAACCGATGCCCGTGAACGACGCGGCTCCGTAGTCGAAGTCGCCGCCCAGCGCGTCGTCGAACCACGCGCCGGTGGCCTCGCCGCGGAAGCCGCGCGTGGGCGAGAAGGGCTGGTCCAGCGAGTCGTAGCTGAGCGTGAGCCCCAGGCCGCTGGTCTGGCTGTCCAGGTCGCCCTCGTCGAAGCCGGGGTCCTGGCCGGGGGGCAGCGGCGAGGTGTCCAGCCGGGCGTTGGAGCCGCGAAACGAGTACCGCGGCCCCAGGAAGAAGTCGCTCTGGCCGAGCTGGAAGCGGATGCGCTGGTCGAAGAGCAGCATGTCGTTCTCGTAGTCGATCGACCGGCCCCCCAGCGAGCCGCCCTGGCCGTACCACTTCAGGTGCAGGGCCGCGTAGCCCACCGACCCGTTGTAGCGGATGCGCCCGTCGTTCCACACGCCCATGTGCGCCACGCCGGCCGCCCAGGTCCCGTTCTCGGTGGCCGCGCCGAAGAGCACGGTGCTGCTGGGCATGATGACGCGGGGCGTGTCGCCGCCCCGGCCGTCGATGACCTTCGGCTTGCCGTGGAAGAACGTGAGCCCCAGCCCCAGCCCCAGGCCCACCGCCGGCTCGGTGATGGGCACGGCCACGGGCAGGAAGCCTGTGCGCGTGGCCAGGAAGCCGCTGGCGTCGAAGGCGCCGTCGGTCTGGTCGAAGAAGAGGCGTTCGAGCGTGTGGTCCTCGGCTGCTGGGTCTATAGGGGCTGGGTTTTCGAGGTCCGGGTCTATGGGGGTTTGGGCTTGGGGGGCTGGGCTCTCGGCCGCTTCGCCGGCGACCCGCTCATCGGCCCGCTCGCCCGGCGGCCCCTCCTGCCCCAACGCGAACGCCGCCACGGCCGCCACCGGCGATCGCCACGCCCGCCACGCTCGCGATGGGTTCGCCATGGCGAAGGCTACGCCCCGAATCCAATAGAAAGCAGGCCGCCCGTGCGGCCCGCGTTTGTATGCAACGTTGCTGGCGACGGCCGGTCGGCCGCCTCTCGATCAGCTCGCCTTGGTCTCGGTCGCCGGCCCCTGGCTGACGATCGTCGCCTGCCCCCCACCAGCCTGATTCCCCGCCCCGTAGCGCACCGTGAAGTACGTGGCCGTGCCGTCCTTGGTGGACGTCTGGGCCGTCACGCGGTAGGTGATCAGCGAGCTGGTGCTCGGGAAGGAGCTGTCCGTGAAGGACTTCTCCTTCGCGTTGAGCAGGAACACGAAGGGCGTCTGGGCCGCGTCCTGCCGCTCGACGCGGTAGGTCACGCCCTGCACGCGCCGCGGGTTGGCGCACTTGAAGCTGAACGTGAGCGCCCCACCCTCTTCCAGCGCGGCGCGGAAGTCCGAGGGCGTCGCCGGAGCGGGCGTCTCGGTGGGCGTCGCCGGCGCGGGGATCTCGGCCAGCGTGTAGACGCTCTCCGGGTTCGCCGTGCCGCGGGCGTAGGTGCGGATCTTGGCCACGCGCAGCGACGTCGCCTCGCGCATGGCCTTGATCTTGTTGTGGTAATCGGAAGTCGCCGCTTTGCTCGCCGTGCGCAATGCGACCGTCTGGGCCCTGGCGGCGGTGACCGCGTCCAGAGCGGCCTGCATCTCGGTGATGTCAAGCTCGCTGAGGCCCACCGAGCCGAGCTCGGTGCCCCAGGTGTCCAGGTGGTCGGCGAGCCACAGGATGGCGTCGTCGGGGTTGGGGGGGATCGTACTCATGATAATTCTCCATACAATATGGTGAATATAAGTATGGCGGCAGAACGTGCCGAGCCGCCGACGGCAACATAAGAACGAAGCTGCATTGCGCAAGCCTCCATGCGGCGGGCCACCAAGCGAACAACGCCGGTAACGCGCCACGAAACGAGCCAAACCGGACCCGATCGGCCCGGCACAACCCATCCATCGAGCGCATCCGGAGGCGACTCCACTCCAAAACACGATTTTTGTGATTTTCCGGTCCAGCCGGCCGCCAAGCGCCCGCTCGCCCCCCAAAACGGGGCTCAGAGCCTTCCAAAGCGGTTTCGAGGCTCCCCATGTGCCATCACGAGGAGTCCGTGTGCCATCATCAGGAGCCGCCGTGCCATCGCGGGGAGCCTGTGTGCCATCATCAGGAGCCGCCGTGCCATCGCGGGGAGCCTGTGTGCCATCATGGGGAGCCCGTTTGCCATCATGGAGAACTCGTGTGCCAGCATGGGGGGCCGACGTGCCATCATGGCGAGCCGACCGTGGCAAGTGGGAAGCCCACGATGGCAAGCGGGGAGCCCGCCGTGGCAGGTCCGAAGCTTGCAAAGGCCGGTCAGGAGCCGCCGCACCCGCCCCTCACATCCGCCTCGCGTGCTCGTCGCCCGAGATCTCCAGGACGGTGATGGGCTTGATGATGCGGGTTACGCGAATCAGGAAGGCGGTGTCCGTGCACTGCCTAGCCTCTTTTACTACTGGGCAGAAATTTGCATGGAGATTGCACATGGAAAAGTGCACACAGTGCTCAAGAAACATTCCGACAGCAGAGCCAGCATGTGTGCACGAGGCTCAGATCGTATGCCGTGACTGCAACGACGCGGCCCGGCCAACTTGCCCATCGTGCCGTGGCTTGCTTAAGAAAGAACCCAAGCGAGCTGCCGGTTGTCCTCATTGCGGCGAAACCGTGTATGTACGATCTCGCCAGGTCCGATTTGCGACGAAGCTACTGACGTCCGACCAGGCCGAAGAAGCGGATTGGGCAGCCAACCTTTCGGGATTCGGCATCACGCATGGCGACTTTGACCGCCAGTGGAGGATGTTCCGGCAGAGCGGCGGAACGTGGACTTCAGATGATGTGATCTGGGCGCTGTTAAACGAAAGCATTGGTAGGGCACGCGAGGCAAACGAGTTTCGAGCCCTCCACCTTTTGCAGGCGGACTTCCTCGTCAAACGTGGCCGGGATCCTGGCGAATCGCTTCGACAGGCTTTTGTGTGGCGTGTGCGAGACTGGCAAGCGAGCGAGGTGGTCTCGGGATTGCGAATCCTGGCCGACCGATGCTGCGAAGCGTGTGCTGAAAACCATAATCGGCAATTGAACCTAGAAGAAGCCTTGAGAGCACCGCCGCTTCCGAATCCAAAATGTACGCGGCGGTACGCGGACGGTCAGGAATTCGCGTGGTGTACTTGCACTTGCGTCTCCTCGATCGATTGACTGACTTAGGAGAAAGAATCTTCGCCGCGATCCCAGGCTTCACAGCGTTCCTTGTGCGTCATGGGACTTCCGCAGAGAACGTCATAGTGGGACTTTCGCTTTCGCTGTCGCCATCGATTGAGCCCCTCAAGCTCGGGCCTGAAGATCGCGATTAGAGCTCCTGCAATGATCGGTAAGACGATGCCTGCAATACTCCACCATATCGCTTCCGTGCTCATGCGATAATTATAGGTATGCGTGCCGCGTGCGCATTGTCTTGTCGCGCTGTCGGTTTCACGCGACCCGGCCCACTGTCTCACGACAGGGGCTCGTAAGATACCCCCTCAGAGCCCTCCGCGACCTCCGCGTTCAATCTTCTTCGGGCGTCCATTCCCCCCGCTCGCGCGGGGGCTCGTTGGGTTTCTTCGAGACCTTCGCGGCCTTCGCGTTCGAGCCTCTTGCGTGCGTGGTCGGCACGCGCGACGCGCTCGCCGGGCGATCAATCCCACCAGAAGAACCAGCGCGGGGCGTCCAGCAGCTCGTTGGCGAGCGCTTCGATCGTGCCCACGCCCTGGTCGACGATGTCGGCGCAGTACCAGAACTGTTCGAGGGCCAGCTCGATCGCCGCCTCGCGCGTCCGTGGCGGGCGCGACACGAAGAACTCCAGCGTGTCGTTGGCGCCCACCACCAGCTCGGCCCCGTAACGCTCCTGCCACGCCCGGACCTGGGCGACGTGGATCCACGGGTGCGGGCAGTCGTTCCACGCGCCGTAGCCCAGGGCGCCCAGGGCATCGGCGCCCGACGCGGCCCTGACGTGGGCGAGCAGGACCTCGTCGACCGGGTTGTCGTCCAGGTCGAGCAGCACGGCCAGGCCTTCGGGGTCGTCCATCGTTCCCGGCTCGTCCGGCCAGTCGCCGCGCTCGGGATACTCGCCGATCTCGCTGGCGGCTTCCGCGGCGTCGGCCTGCCGCTCCTGGCGGAACGCCGCGAGGGCCTCGGGCGTCGCCTTGGCCAGGACCTCGGCCAGCGACCACGGCGCATCGGCGCCCACCTCGATGAACTCGAGGTCCTCGGGCTGCCCGAGCACGTCCAAAGGTTGGCCGACGATGATGGGGTACAGCCCGGTCCCGGGCGTGCCCGCCCGGGCCTCGCGCCAGCGTGCCACGGCCGTGCTCGCGCCGATCGTTTCGATGTTGATCGTGCCGCAGAGCGCCTTCTTTTCTTCCATGTCAGCGAACCCCCATACACATCACAAAAAAGGACGGCCCGAGGCCGCCTCCAGACCGATCGAGAAGTCGATCCGAGCGTACGCCCTGGCCCGCGCGTCGTCGGGTGCCCGAGCCTAGTTGGCCTTCTCGAAGTCGCCGGGCTTCCAGCTCCCGTCCAGCGCGGGCTCGGTGGGGCCGTAGAGGCGAAGGACGGCGAAGTAGCCGCGGCCCTCGGGGGTGGCCATCCAGTTCTTCTCTTTGCCCTCGGGCGCGCTCGGCCCGAAATACAGGTCGATCGAGCCATCATCGTTGGGCACGGGCTCGTTCAGCTTGCCAAGCGAGGGGAAGGGCTGGCCGTTGGCGAGGCCCGACGCGTTCTCGGCCTCGTAGAGCGTGACGGACCAGAAGAGGCCGGCGGGGATGTTGGGCGGCAGGTGCAGCGTGTACTCATGCTCGCCGTCGAGCCAGGCATCGTTGGAGTCCTTGAAGGCGATCATGTAGAAGGCGCCCTTGCCCGGGGTCATCGAGACCATGCCCGGGCTGATGGAGTAATAGTCGGTGAAGAACCAGGCCCGCATGTCCAGGTTCGTGTAGCCGCGCTCGCTGTCGGTCCAGTCGAGGCCGACGAAGGCGTCGGGGTAGCGTGAGTCGAGGTTGTTGACCGGGTTGAGCCACGTGCGGTCGTCGTAGACGCGAAAGTCGACCCCGCTGATCTCGGGCTTCATGCCTAGCACCCGCGTGGTCTTGTACGCGGTCCTGGCCGCGGCGTCCATGATGGCGCGCTGGCGGCTGGTGGGCTCGAAGGGCTCGCCCTCGACGATGCCAAGGCCCGCGAGCATGCCCAGCCAGTCGGGGTCGGCGAGCCCGGCGCCCTCGGCGTCCAGCAGCCACTTGAGCCGCTCGAACGCGGAGAAGTCGCTGGGCGGCAGCATCTCGTGCCCGCCGGTCGAGGCGTCCTTGAAGACCATGGGCTTCGCGCTCGACTTCTTCCCAAGCGGGTAGAACACCGATTGCTTGAGGGCGTCGGTGGCCGGCTCGATGTTGTCGAGCGATTTGTAGAACGATCGCAGGAAGATGAAGACGTTGTTCGTGCCCGAGCGGTAGACGTAGTGGTCCTCGGGGATGTCGCCCTCGTAGCCCGGCGGCACGAGCAGGAACTTGCCGCCCTTGCCCTGGTCGGGCCCGGGCAGGCCCAGGTCGCCGAAGTACTCGCCGCCGTCGACGGGGATCGGCCGCTGCCAGAAGTCCAGCAAGATGCCCTGGAGCCCGGCGGGCGCCTCGAAGACCAGCGGGCCGGTGTCGCCCAGGTCGGCGAACACCATGCCGTAGATGAGGTCGGAGTTGGGCGTGGTGATGCGCGTGCGGGCGTCCAGCCGCTTGGTCCAGATGCCCATCACGTTGTAGCCGCTGCCGAACGACTCGTCGAAGCCGTCGCGCATGCCCATCGTGTTGAGCAGCGGCATGGCCCACAGGTACGTCTGGCAGGCCCGCTGGAAGAGCATCTCCTCCTCCAGCGTGCGGGCGGTGTCGCCGGTGGGCCGGTTGTGGTCCATCGGCAGGTTGGCCAGCTGCTCGAAGCGGTCGTCTTGTGCGAGCGCGCCGGCGGCGAGCGCCACCACGGCGAGGGTCGTCAGTGTTCTTCTCACAGGTGTTCTCCTTCTCTTGGATGCCCGTCGCGATCAGTCCAGCTTCTCGAAGTCCGGCAGCGCCCAGGATTTATCGAAGAACGCCTCGGTCGGGGCATAGAACCGGAAGTACGTGAACCAGCCCTTGCCCGGCTCGGTCTGCACCCAGTTGGCCTCGTGGCCCTGCGGCGCTTCGGGGCCGAAGTAGACGTCAATCGAGCCGTCGCTGTTCTTGACGATGTCCTCCTTGCGCGAGGAGAGGTCCGGGCGGCCCTGCTCGGTCACGACCATCTGACGCGTGCCCTCGTCGTAGGCCGTCACCGACCAGAACTGCTCGACGGGCGGGTCGGCCGGCACGCGCAGGCGGTACGACGCGCCGCCGTCGAGCCAGTGGCCGTCGGCGTCCTTGTACGCGGCGATGTAGCGCTGGCCGACGCCGGGGGTCTGCGTAAGCATGGCCTTGGAGACCACGACCGCCTCGTAGAACCACGCGGCCCGCTCGTCGAGCTGGTCGTAGTAGGGCGTGCGCTGGTCGACGGAGACCACCAGGGCGTGCTTCCAGTTGGTGCCCTCCCAGAATGGCGGCTCGACGCGCTTGTCGGAGGTGTTGGCCTTGGCCATCGCCTCGCCGACGATGGCGGCCTGTTCGAGGATCTCCTTCTGGCGGGCGTCGGGCTCGAAGGGCTTGTCCTTCTCGATGCCCAGGAAGCGGAGCTGGGCCATGACGAACCGGTCGCGATCCTCGACCGCCTCGGTCTGGATGATGTCGTTCAGGCTCTCCCAGTAGTCCATGCCGCGCGGGGGCATCTGGCTCCACTTCTTGTCGCCGGCGCGCCGGACGGGCACGGGCTCGCCCGTCCCGGCCTTCGACCACGAGTAGGTCCTGATCCCAGGGATCAGCTCACGGATGGCCTTCTCCTTGTCGTCGCCCAGCAGGCGGACGCCGCCGAGCACGAAGCGGCTGGGCGACTGGTAGACGTAGTAGCCGTCCGCCTCGACCATCTCGTGCCCGGGCGGCAGGATCAGGTACTTGCCGCCGCGGCCCGCGTCGGGGCCCACGACGCCCAGGTCGGCGATGACGCGCTGCCAGTGGTCGAGGATCATGCCCGCCATGAGGCCGGCGGGCAGCTCGATGACCATCGGGCCGCTCTCCTTGAGGTCGATGAACGTGGCGATGTATGGCGTGGTGTAGTTGGGCGTCAGGATGCCCAGCTTCTCCTCGAAGTCGAGGTAGGACAGCATCTGGCCGCTCTTGGCGCCGAACACGTCGAAGTGGGCCTTGCGCCACTCGTACAACCCCACGGCCGGGATGCCCCAGAGGTACGCCTGGCAGGCGCGCTGGAAGTCCATCTCGTCATAAAGCTTCTGGACCGACTCATCGGACGGGTACCCGCTCTCGAACGTGAGCTCGCCGATGCGTGTTTGCCTTGTTTCGCGGTTGGCGTCCTGCGCGTGGGCGTTCGCCGTTGCGATCGCCAGGCACGACACCAGACCGAGCACGCCAGATCTCATTGCATTCATCATCAATCCTCCACACTGGTCCACATCACCAAAAGCCCGAAGGGCGCGGCCCTGCTGGCGAAGCGTCAAGACCAACCGCGGCCCCGCTGGCGAAGCGACGAGACGCCAGAAGCCTAGACCACGGCAGGAACGGCCAGAGACCAATGCAAAAGAGCGGCCCGGGGGCCGCTCTACCAAACGCACGCAACCTTATGAAGCCGGCGGGCTTATGCCTTCGCCGCCATCTTCTCGGCCTTGGCCCGCGCGTCGTCGAGGGTGCCGACGTACATGAAGGCGCTCTCGGGCAGGTCGTCGCCCTCGCCGGCCACCAGGCGCTCGAAGCTGTCGATGGTGTCCTCCAGGCTCGTGTAGATGCCCGGGAAGCCGGTGAAGACCTCGGCCACGTAGAACGGCTGGCTGAGGAAGCGCTCCATCTTGCGGGCCCGGCCCACGATGAGCTTGTCCTCTTCGCTCAGCTCGTCGACGCCGAGGATGGCGATGATGTCCTGGAGGTCCTTGTAGCGCTGCAGGATGCGCTGCACCTGGAGGCTGACCGAGTAGTGACGCTCGCCCAGCACGCTGGGGTCGAGGATCGTCGACGTCGAGGCCAGCGGGTCCACGGCGGGGAAGATGCCCTTCTCGGCGATCGAACGCTCGAGCACGACGAAGGCGTCCAGGTGGGCGAACGCGGTGGCGGGGGCCGGGTCGGTCAGGTCGTCGGCCGGCACGTAGATGGCCTGCACCGAGGTAATAGCACCCTTGGCCGTCGAGGTGATGCGCTCTTGCAGTTCGCCCATCTCGGTGGACAGCGTCGGCTGATAGCCCACGGCCGACGGCATGCGGCCGAGCAGCGCGGACACTTCCGAGCCCGCCTGGGTGAAGCGGAAGATGTTGTCCACGAACATCATGGTCTCTTTACCCGACGCGTCGCGGAACTCCTCGGCCATGGTGAGGCCGCTGAGCGCCACGCGCAGGCGGGCGCCGGGGGGCTCGTTCATCTGGCCGAACACCATGGCCACCTTGTCGATGACGTGGGCGGTCTGCCCGTCGGCGTCGGTATACTCGGCCTCCTGCATTTCACGCCAGAGGTCGTTGCCCTCGCGGGTCCGCTCGCCCACGCCGCAGAACACGGAGTAGCCGCCGAACTCGCGGGCAACGCGGGCGATCATCTCCTGGATGAGCACCGTCTTGCCCACGCCCGCACCGCCGAACAGGCCGATCTTGCCACCACGCACGAAGGGGCACAGGAGGTCGACGACCTTGATGCCGGTCGGCAGGATCTCGGTGTTGGGGTTGAGCGCCGTGAACTCGGGGCTGTGGCGGTGGATCGGGCGGCGGTCGGTCGTGTTGGCCGGCCCGCGGTTGTCGATCGGCTCGCCCAGCAGGTTGAACACGCGGCCCAGCACGCCCTCGCCCACGGGCACGGTCACGGGCGAGCCCGTGTCGGTGCAGGCCATCGAGCGGCGCAGGCCGTCGGTCGAGCCCAGGGCCACGCAGCGGACTCGGCCGCCGCCGAGGTGCTGCTGCACCTCGCCGACGAGCTTGAGCTTGCCGGCGGCCGTGTCGGCCTCGACGGTCACAGCGTTGTAGATCTCGGGCAGCTCGCTCTCGGCGAACTGCGCGTCGAAGGTGGAGCCGATGACCTGCGTAATGGTGCCTTGCGCCATGTGGTGCTATTCCTCGAGTGAACCCCGCCAGAGCACCGGCGGGCAATGCTGAACGTCAACCGAACACGAGCCTGTGGCGGTGGGGGCCCAGTGGGAACCCACCAGCCGGGAGACTGTGGACGCGGAGGGTAGGCCCGAGCCGGGCAAAAGTCGGCACCAAGCGAGCGGTCCTCAACCCGAAAGGGCCGCCGCCGAAGCGACCATCACCACAGCGAAGATGGCAATCACAAAGAGCAGGGCACACAGGACGAACGCCGCCAGCGATCGCCAGGAACTGAAGCGGTGGGCCTCGGCCAGCCCGCGGATCAGCGAGACCATCGACCAGACCAAGATAGCCATGTAGAGCAGCACCATGCCCAGATAGGCTGCTGTGTGTGCCTGTCCGCTCGCGACCAACAGCACCATCACACCCAGCGGAACGAAGCCCGCAAACGAAGGGATGAGCGTCCGTGCGAAGGCGTGATATACATCCGACTGGCTGCCGGTACCCCCCAAGGCCTTGCCCACGCCGTAATACACCCATCCGAACAGAAAGAAACCGACGAGGCTGCCAAGCATCGGCCCGACCACCGCTGTGGCCAAGGCCATTCCCAGAGCGATAGTGGGCTCCTCGAAGTGCTTTTCCAGACCGTTCTGCACCCCCGAGCGAGCACCCGAAACGACGGTCAGAAGCAGCGTCACGCTCCAGAGCGGCCCCGCGTCGAGCAACGCCCGGATGATCTGGCGGGGCCAAATGAACATCCCCAAGAAGATCTTGATAGGCGAGAGCCTGCGCGGCCCTTCGGATGGGGAAGGGCCCTTGATATCAAATGACGAATCGATTGACACGTTCTTCCCCTTCTAGCGCGAGGCTCGCCTATCCAACCGGCATCACGGATCCCGGTTGCAACACAAATTCAGCCAAGCAATCCTCGGATCTGTTCGGCGAGGCCCTCTCCGTCCTCCAACTTCCCCGCCGGCCAGCGGATGCCAAGCCCGCTTCCGGACGCTCCTTCTGCTTTATCCGGATAGCGGGGGATCACATGCACATGCAGGTGCATCACCGCCTGGTGCGCCTCGGCCCCGTTGTTCTGGAGCAGGTTGTACGTCGTCGCACCGGTCGCCTTCATGACGGCTCGGCAGATCCGCGGCAAGACACGCCCCAGCGCCGCGGCCGACTCGTCGCTCAACTGGTCCATCTGGGCCGCACGCTCCTTTGGGATTACGAGCGTGTGCCCCCGGCTGAGCGGCGCAACGTCGAGGAACGCCAGCACTTGGTCATCCTCATAGACCTTGTGGCATGGGATCTCGCCGGCGATGATCTTGTCGAAGATGGTGGTCTCGCGCATTCTTAAAGATAGCAGTCCGGGATCGGTCGCAAGCCATGGGTAGACTGGCCGCGCCAAAGCAGAAACCCACGAGGACTCCCATGCGCCACGCCATGCTCGCCCTTGCCACCCTGGGCCTGACCGCACTCGCACTCGGCCAGTCGTTCGAGCCGATGGGCCCGATGATGGGGGCCCACAACTGCTATCCATACCACGGCGAGTTCGGCGATCGCCTCGACAAGGCCTTGGCCACCGGCGGGCGCATGTCCATCGAGCAGGACCTCTGCTGGGTCACGCTACCGGGCGAGAGCGAGCCTCGATCCCTCGTCGCTCATAACGGCCCCTTCACCGGCGAAGAGCCGACGCTCGAGGCGTACTTCTTCGAGCGCGTCCGGCCGATGATCGAAGCCGCCCTCGATCGCGCGAAGACCGACGACAACGAGCGCGAGAGTTGGCCGCTCCTCATCCTCGAACTCGACGTCAAGGACGCCGTCGTGCCGCACGTCGAAGCCATCGACGATCTCCTGTCCCGCTACGCCGCTGAGGGCTGGCTCACCACGGCCACCAAGACCGACAACGACGCCAA
Source organism: Phycisphaerae bacterium (assembly GCA_030426395.1). Classification (GTDB taxonomy): domain Bacteria; phylum Planctomycetota; class Phycisphaerae; order Phycisphaerales; family UBA1924; genus JAHCJI01. The sequence continues at coordinate 327 of JAUHYE010000062.1, read as the reverse complement.
CGTGTCAACGCTGGACCTCGCCCCGGTCATGGTCGTCACCGGCTGCGGCCCGATGGAGGAGGTCTTTTACCACCGAGTCCCCGTCGGCCAGCCGTTCTACGCCTTCGGCTTTGTCCCCAGCCCCGGGCCGGAGACCGACGGGCTCTCGGGTGCCGAGCGGAACGAGGCCTACACCACGTTCCCGCCCGAGGCGATGATCCCCGACCCCGCCACGAACTACCGCCGCTGGTGGAACAGCCACTGGCGAGTCATCGAGGCCGGCGGCCCGAGGAGTGCGAATGACTGGACCAAAGCCGAGGCTCAGCGGCTACAAGCCATCGTCGACCA
>JAUHYE010000061.1 GCA_030426395.1 Phycisphaerae bacterium | reverse complement strand
GGCCCCATCTTCGCGCAGTTCGCCTTCGCCGCGGGCAACAAGCCCCTGGCCCTGGCCGTGCTCGATCGCAGCCGCGAGATGGCGGCGAAGATCGGCCCGGACGGGCTGGTCCAGCAGATCGACCAGCTCAAGGCCAAGCTCGAGAGCGCCGAGCCGCCATCGCCCGACCAGGCCGGCGCGTCCGAGACGTAGAACGGGGGCCGATCCCGCGGATTCGCCCACCGGACTGTGGTCCGGATATAGGAACGGCCCCCACGGCCTGCGAAGACCGAGCCGGGCCGTCGGAAACGGTTTTCAATCGATCGGAACTCATTTCCGAGCGATGGGAAATCGGGTCCGATCGATCCGATCTACTGGTGGGACGCCGGGAAGCCCCGCTCCGAGCTTCCAACCCTTCATCACCTTCTACCTCGCCGACGGAGGGCTCCGCCCGAGAAAGCGAAGCTCCTATGCGTACGCGTGCAACCCCGCCAGCAGCAGGTTCACCCCGAAGTACGTCCACAGCATGATCGCGAAGCCCGCGACGCTGAGCCAGGCGGTGAGCAGGGCCTTGCCCTGGCCCATGATGAGGCGCACGTGGATGACGATGAGGTAGACGATCCAGGTGATCAGGGCCCAGGTCTCCTTGGGGTCCCACGCCCACCAGCGGCCCCAGGAGTGGTCGGCCCACCACGCGCCTAGCAGGATGCCCACGCCGAGCGTCCAGAAGGCGAGCTGGAGGGCGGTCATCTGGGCTTTGTCGAGGTCGTCCAAGGTTCGCGCGAGCGTGCGCTGCGCTCCGGCTTCGCCGGGTGACTGGCCATGCACCGCTACGCTGGCGGCGAGCTGCGCCCCTTGGCGCTTGCTCATGAGCGAGACCAGGAGATAGAACACCGAGCACAGGAAGCCGACGGTGATGAGGCCGTAGCTCACGAGTACCGTCGTGACGTGGTATTTTAAGAGCACGCTCGTGTTCAGGATCGCCGCCTCGCGGCCGATGGTCTGGCCAGGGATGGCCGTCTGTGTTGCGGCGATGAGCACGAGGAAGCCCACGCCCGCGGCCGCGGCCCCGAAGAGCCACTGGCGCTTGAGCAGCATCAGGCCCGTGGCGACGACGGCGGCGAAGAGGCTCAGGCCCACCATCGACTCGAACTGGTTCTGGATCGCGAAGCGCTCGGAGATGATGCACCGCAGGACGAAGCCGCTCGCGTGGAGGAGTAAGGCGCCCGCGAGCAGGCCGACGCCCGCGCCAATCAGCCACTTGCGGCCGGTGCCGAAGGCGAGGATGAGCGCGAGGAAGCTCAGGCCGTAGGCCCACATGCCGACGTCGAAGAAGCGGCCGTTGTTGTAGGCCAGCTCGAGACGCGCGCGGCCCTCGGGGTGGGTCTGGGGGTTGATCGCGGCGAGTCCGCGGGACAGATCAAGGATCGCGGCGTTGGCGGCGCTGGCGTCGAGGGCGCGCCAGGCGCGGCCGAGCTCGAGCGCGGCCGTGCGCGCGGGGTGGGTCTCGGGCAAGTCCTCGACGTGGACCCACGGCAGGTCGTTGCGCTCGGGCGCGACGACGCGCAGCATGGCCCCGGCGCCGGCGGCGACACGCAGGGCGTTGTCGACCTCGCCGATCGAGCGGCGGACGGGCTCGAGGTAGCCATAGCGATCGAACACGGTTTGCGTGTGCAGCTCGACCATGATGGGGCTGACGCGGGTCATGCGGAGCCAGAGGTCCTGTCTCGCTTCGTCGCCCGGGAAGGCGGCGTCGAGGTAGTACTCGCGCACGGGCAGGTAGTCGACGGCGATGAGCGGGCGGTCGGCGTAGTGGACGGGATCGATGGCCAGGTCGAGCAGGACGAAGAGCGGATCGAACCGGACCTTGTCGAAGCGCTCGGGATCGGCGGCGGCGTAGCGGTCGGCCTCACTGGACAAAGTTGAGCCGTCGGCCAGAATGAGATCCTCGAATCGCTCGCGGCCGGTGATCGTGCGCAGCAACTCGCGCGAGAGCGTGTCGAGGATCTTCACGCGGCCATTATGGAAGACGGCGGTGGCGCGGAGCGGGGAGAGGTCGAGCGAAGCGGCGAAGGCGGCCTTCTCTTCGGGCGTGCGCTCGACGCGCTCGCGCACGTGCTGGGGCGGGCCGAAGGGCGCGCCGTGGTCGTGGTCGTCGACGGCGACCTGGGCCTCTGGGTGCTGGTTGCCCGCGGGCTCGAGCTGAGCCAGCGCGGTCGCACCGAGAATCAGGACGGCCACGATCGCGAGCCATGAACGCATCATGCCGCCTCCAGTTTCTTTGAGCCCGAGCCGTGTTGGGCCGCGAGCTTCGCCTTGCGGCGCTTGAGCATCCATGGCTTGACGTAGAACGCCCACGGCGTGCCGACGCCCATGAGCACGCCGCCGAGCGCGATGACGTGGATGCCCGGGTTGTTGCCCACGTGCAGGATCGTGAACTGGGCGTATGGCTTGGGGATGAGCCCCTGGTCGGCCATCGCCTGCGTGCGCTCCCAGCCCTGGGCGTCCCAGCCGGCCTGGGCGAACTTGAACTGGGCGGGGTCGAGCCGTGAACCGACGAACCCGATGACGTTAGCCGGAAGCGACCGCTCGTCGCTCCACACGAACGGCGCGCGGAGCGGCGCGTTGAGCTGCGTCTTGCGTGTGTAGGGCTCGAACCACTGCTCCTGGCCGCTCGGCTCGACTCGGATGGTCGAGCGGTAGTCACGCGGGGCTCCGCGGTGGTCGTAGGCGACCATCTCGAAATCGGTCATGCGGATCTGGAAGCCCGGCAGCGCCCGACGCGCCCGCGCGAACGCGAGCCGCACGCTGCGGCCGTCGGGCAGCTCGACGCGCGTCGCCTCGCTCTGGCCGATGTTCAGGTACTTCATGAAGGGCAGCCAGACCGTGCGCGACCAGTCGCCTTGGGTGACCTCGACAGCGAGCATCGCCCGGTCGTGCGTGCCGATGAACTCGCCCTCGCGGTCGGCCTCGGGCACGGGCACGGGGCGCTCGGTCTCGACGGCGTGCGCCCACGATCCGCTACGTTTGAGGTCCAGGCCCTGCACGATCTCGAAGCGATCGCCGATGGTGGCGTCATCGACGGTGCGCACGACATTGCCAGGCTGGCGGATGGCGACGCGCGTGCGGTCGCCGCGGTCGTCGAACACCACGTGCATGCGCGTGAGGTCGAGGTAGCGCACGCGCACGAGCGAATCGTCGGCGGCCTCGCGATTCGGCCGGCCGTCCTGTTGCTCACCATCTCGCAGATCCTGGCTGATCTCCGGGAAGCTGCTGTAGACCCATCGCGTGATAGCATCGTCGCCGCTGGTGATCTTCACGATCGCCACGCTGCTGGTCGCGTCCTCGTAGCCCTCGGTGATGATCGGGAACGGCGGCTCGGGCAAGAGCTGCTCGACCTCGAACGCCAGCCCGCCCCACTCGAAGCTTTGGCCCTCGATAACGGGCACGACAGTCGGCGTCGCCTCGCCCGGCAGCGTGATCGCCAGCGCGTGGCGGGCGTCGCTGGGCGCAGGAGCCGTGACCTCACGCCAACTCGCTTCGTCAAGATTCGCGCGATACTCGATGGCCATGAACGGTAGATTCGACACTCGCAGCCTCGGGCGACCCGGCACGAAGTAGAACCGCAGCATCGGGCGGTCGCTGCGTGACAACTCGCCCTCGGGCGTCACGTCGCTGAAGAACTCGACGAAGTGCAGCGGTGTGGGCGGCGCGACGGTCGGGGGCGTCGCGGGCGTCCAATCGGTGCGCGACTCGGCGTAGGGCGCGTAGCCAACGATGCGGTAAGCGATATCAACGTCGCCGATGGTCGACATCGCGGGCGGAATGGCAATGTCGAGCGTGCGCTCGACATCTTCGACGGGCCGGATGATCTCGGCCGTCTCGAGTGCGCTCTCGTCCAGACCAGCACGCAGGTTGTACGCGTTGTAGCGGGGCACGCCATCGAGCAAGCGCTGGTCCCAGCCGCGGCCATGGCTGACCCACAGCGCGACCTGGCCCCGATCGTAGAAACCGGCTTGGGGCGGGCCCTCGCCGGGCATGCCATTCGCGCCCGTCGGGCCGGCCAGCAGCAGCACGTCGCCCTCGAGTTTCATCGAGCCGTAATAGATGCTGCCCAGGCCCAGCAGGATGATGCCCGTGTGGACCGTGAGCACGCCGATGTTGGGCACGTTGAACGCGATGCGGCGGACCGTGCTGACGATCATCGTGAGCACGAACAGCACGAGCACCACGCGCAGCGGCCACCACGAGTAGAACTCGAGTTCGGTCATCTCGAACGCCGGCAGCCGGCGCACGGTGACGTTGGCGTACTCGTCGGCGAAGGCGCCCAGCACGCGGAAGCCGTCGCCAGTCGCGGGCTCATACCGCAGCGCGGGCCAGGCCAACTCGTACCAACCGAACGTCGCAACCGCCGCACCCACAAGCAGAGCGGCGAACATGAAGAAGAACCGCCATCCACGCTCGCCACCTCGCGTGAGCCTGCCCACGATTGCCATCGCTGGCCCCGCGATGATCGCGATCGAGGCGATGAGCGTGAGCCCATACACGCCCCACGTCAGCCCATTGACGAGCAACCCAACAGGTAGACTCGCAAGTGCGCCATAGAGCGCCACGAGCACGAGCAACCCGACGCCGAACAGCACGCTGCTGAGCAGGCCGAGCGCCCACTTGAGGGGCAGCAGCGGCCCGGTCAGGTGCTCGTGATCCCATTGCTTGGCCTGCTGCCACTTTCGGCTCATCGCGTCTCCGGCGGTTTGGCAAGTGTAGCGATCCGCCGCCGGATCGGTTCTTGCACAACCGGAAAATATCCACCATTACAGGAACGAAATCGGGCCCACCGATGCCACCAGCCCCCGTGCCTGGTCGGCGTCCCCGGCCTCGACAGCGATCAGTCCTGCGAGTTCGGCCCCAGCGTCCATTCGGAACGCCCCGGATGGCAGCCCCACCGCCGCTGGGCCATGGGCGTAAAGCATCTCCAGCAGCACGCCAGGCTCTGTACCATCGCGCTCAAGCAGCAGTCGGGCTTCATCGAGCACACAGATGCCGCGGGTGTCCACGCTGTTCTGGGGCAGGTTGATTACCGAATCGGTCCCCAGCGCGACCGGCACGCCAGCGGCCAGCAGGTCTCGGTATCGATGCGGGCCGAAGACGGCGTCGGCCCCGAAATAGGCCGAGGACCTTGGGCAATACGCCACGCGCGAGCCCGCATTGGCGAGCAATTCGATATCCGCATCGCTCAGGTCGTTCAGGTGGACGACCAGCAAGCATTCCAGATAGTCGGCCAGATGCCGAACGGGCGAGCGCCCCTGCCCGAACAACGCCGCGACGCCGTCGGTCCACAGCCCCCAGCCCGCCAGCATGTCACGCATCGGGCCGGCCCCCTCGGCCACGACCTGCCGCTCGGCCATGCTCTCGGCCAGATGCGTACACATGGGCAGGCCACGCTCGCGAGCCCGGCGGTACGCCCGGGGCGAGGCCGAGTACGGCGCGTGTGGCTGGAGTCCGAGGCCGATGGTCTGGGGCTGGATGTCCCCCGCCCGCTCGAGCGCCAGGTCCACGCCTGGCGAGCCGTCTTCTGACAAAGCGAAGAACTCGAGGAAGGCCGTGCCGAGCACGCCAGCCCCGTCGAGCACGCGCACGGGGGCCAGAGAGGGCGCGCCGTTGACCGTGCCCACGATGTCCCCCACCGCCACGGTGCCGCCCTTGTGCAACATGGCCACGCCCTGCCGCGTGCTTTCGGCGATGGCATCATCCTCCACCAGCCGGCCCGACCGCACCATGTCGATCCACGCCGAGAAGCCGCCATCGCCGAAGGGCCGCGGGCCGATGTGCGTCAGGTCGAGGTGGGTGTGGGCGTTGACCAGGGCTGGGGCGACGACCCTGCCGGGCAAATCCAGGCGCGTGGCGTTGGCCCACGCGGGGTGCGTTCGCACTTCGTCCGCCGAACCGATGGCAAGGACTCGTCGCGAACGCGGCCCTGTCGTTTGCACAAGCAAGCTGTCGCTTGCGGGCAAAGAGCCGCGGGCATCGGCAATTCCTGCGCATCGCACCGAGAAAACCCGGCTGGAAGCCTCTTGCTGGGCATATTGTGAGCCCGCAGTCTCGACGGGGCCGGCGGAGGATTCCGGCTCTCGGCTTGTGTGATGGGGTGCGTCCATGCACTCCGATAGTACGGTGGGCTATTGGCGCCCAACGAACTTGTTCGCCCAGGAAGGACCGGGCCCCACTCTCCAGAGACCGGGCCAGCACGGAGGATCCAGATGACCCGCAGCTTTTTGAAGACCGCACGCCCGCTCACGCTTCTCGCCTTGGGCGGCCTGTTCACCACCACCCTGGGCGGCTGCGTCAGCCAGAGCCAGTTCGACGCCGCAGAGCGTGACAACCGCATGCTCCGCGAGCAGCTCGCCCAGCTCCAGGGCGAGCAGGGCAGCTACACCGGCCAACTCGACAACGAGCGCCGCCTGCGCCAGCAGGCCGAGGCCGCCGCCCAGCAGGCCAACGCCGCCCTGGCCGGCGCCCAGGAAGACCTGGCCAACCTCGAGGCCGCCATGCAGCGGATGGGCAACGACCTGACCCAGGTCTCGCTGATGGGTCTTGACCGCCGCACCGACCAGGCATTGCGCGAGCTGGCTCGCAAGTACGCTGGCCGCATCATCTACGACCCCGACCGCGGCATGCTCCGCTTCAACAGCGACCTGACCTTCGGCAGCGGCAGCGACGCCGTGACCACCGAGGGCCGCCAGAGCCTGACCGACCTGGCCGAGATCCTCAAGGCCCCCGAGGCGAGCAACTACGAGCTGGAGATCGTCGGCCATACCGACAGCCAGCCCATCAGCGACCGCACCCGCCAGTTCCACGCCACCAACATGCACCTGAGCGCCCACCGCGCCATCTCGGTGCGTCGCGAGCTGGTGACCATGGGCCTGCCGGCCAACCACATCATGGCCAGCGGCTGGGGCGAGCACCGCCCGCTGGTGCCCAACACCAGCAACGGCAACACTCCCCAGAACCGCCGCGTGGAGATCTTCATCCGCCCGAGTTCGGGCCAGAGCGGCGCCGCGTACACCGGCGTCCCCAGCAGTGGCATCGACGCCCAGATCGACGATGCCCGCGGCTCGCGCGGCCCGATCATCGACAAGTAAGCTGACTCTGTGTTGAGCCTCACGAGGCCCGGGCGCGAGCCCGGGCTTTTTCGTAGACTGCGAGTGGAGCCGCGCTGTGACACGATCCGCGATCTACCCCGATGCCGCACGCGGCCTGCTCGGCGCATTCATCGGCCGCAACAACGATGTTGGTGGCTATTGGGCACTAGGGAAGCTCTACGCGCACGCACGGCGGACCGGAGTAAGCACTGTCACAGTTGACCTCGTGCAATCAACTCTGTCACCTCCCGATTCGGAATTCGATGGGATGCTCCGATGGCTCCGTGGCAAGTTCGCGCACCAACTCATCGCTCGTGGCATACCTGTCGATCGTGTGTCTGCCGCCGAGATCACCGTGCACTTCACCGGCCAGAAGGGCGACAGCCCTTGGGGCGATGTCTTCGAGTGCCGCGCCACGCTGGTGAACAATCTTGGTCGAGCTCACAGTGCTTCTTCCAAGGGTGCCTGCTGGGTCCACGATCCCTTCCGCGAGCGGAAGCGGGCGATTCCCTACGGCGGCGCTTAGACTCGCCCCACACCGAATCCCTCGCGGAGGCCCTACCCATGACCACACCACTCCCCGTCCACACCGACGACCGAGGCACCCCAGTCCTCATCGTCGAGCTCAAGCAAGACTCCCCAGTCGTCGTCCTCGACAAGCCGCTGCTCGAGGCCCTGGACGCCACGCTGGCGGGGCTGAGCCTCGACGGCGTCGCCGGCGTCGTGCTGGCCAGCGCTTCGGAGAAGGTCTTCGTGGCCGGGGCCGACCTCAAGGCCGTGCGCGACCTCTCCGACGCCGACCTGCACGCGTACCTCGAGTTCGGGGCCGGCGTCTTCGCCCGCCTGCACCAGATGCCCGTGTGGACGGCCGCCGCGATCAACGGGGCCGCCCTTGGGGGCGGGCTCGAACTGGCCATGCACTGCGACGCGCTCATCGGCGCGCCCGGCGCCAAGCCCTACCCGGTTGGTCTTCCCGAGGCCGGCCTTGGCATCTGCCCCGGCTGGGGCGGCACCAACCTGCTGCCCGCGTGCATCACTCCCGGGGTCGCCATCGAGAAGACCGCCGCCGGCACGCCCCTGCCCTACCCCGAGGCCGCCGACGCGGGCCTCTTCGACCTGATCGCCCAGGAGGCCGGTGGATTGAGGCAGCTCGCCGCCGACTGGATCCGCGGCCAGGGCCCCGCCCCCACGCGCGACGGCGCCCCCCTCAAGTGGATCGGCCGCAACCCCGAGCCCGTGCGCGAGGCTCTTGAAACCGTGTCTTCCGAGCTGGCCGACACCGGCCCGGCCAAGGCCGTCGCGGACGCTGTGGGCGTGGGATTGCAGAAGGGCTGGCAAGCCGCCCTCCAGTGCGAGCGGGATCACCTGGTCCGGCTGCGTCACGAGGACGCGGGCCGGGCCGCGATCGACGCGTTCTTCAGCAAGTCCAAGTAGGATTCACCGGCACACACGGAGGGGCGGAGCATGCGGACCACGATCATCCATCGCGCGGCGGCGCTCGCCGTCGCCGCGTCCGCCTCGCTCGCGGTTGCGCAATCCGAGCAGCCGGCCGCGCTCCAGGAAGCTCCGCCCGCGAAAGAGCAGGCCCGCACGGCGCCGCCCCCCGAGGTCGCCGAGATGGTCCGCAACGCCGCGGCGGCCCTCGACGAGATCGGCGAACTGGAAGACCGCGCCGAGCGCACGCGACGCGCCTCGGCCATCCTCGCGCGGCTCCGCCCGCACCTGGGCGACCTCTCGTGGCCCGACGCCTCGGCGACCGACCTCTGGCACGCCGCCGGCTGGGCGGTGGTGCACGCCGGCAACCGGGAGCTCGCCCCGCTCGTGGCCGCGATGATCCAGCGGACCGCCCCGCCGGCGGGGCCGCCGGGGGACCCTTCCAAAGCACTCGCCGCGATGACCACGCCCGAGGCGATCGCCAAGCAGGGCGAGAATCGCGACATCGCCCGCCAGGAGCACGCTGCCGCGCTCGCCGGCGACGTGGAGCAGATGGTCAACCTGGCCATCTCGTACGACGACGGGCTGGGCGTGCCCCTCGACGACGAGGCCGCCGCGTGGTGGTATCGGAAGGCCGCTGACTTGGGCGACGCCCACGCCATGTACTGCCTGGGCGTCATGAGCGACATGGGCGAGGGCGTCGAGCAGGACTACGCGGCCGGGGCGGCGTGGTACCGCAAGGCCGCCGAGCTCGGCCACGCCGGGGCCGCGAACAACCTTGGCGTCTGCTACGACATCGGCGAGGGCGTCGAGGTGGACAAGACCGAGGCCGAGCGCTGGTACCTCATCGGTTCGGCCGGGGGCGACGCGCGCGCCATGTACAACCTCGCCGTTCTGTACGATTGGGGCGACGGTGTCGAGCAGGACCACGCCCAGGCCGCCGAGTGGTACCGCCACGCCGCGAACCAGGGCCATGCTCGCGCCATGTTCGCACTGGGCTCGTGCTACGACCTTGGCGAGGGTGTGGAGCATGACCCGACCGCGGCGGCCGACTGGTACCGCAAGGCGGCCGAGCTCGGCCACGCCGACGCCGCGTTCAACCTGGGGTATTGCTACGAGCTGGGCGAGGGCGTTCCCGAGGACGCCGCCCGGGCCATCGAGTGGTACGGCCGTGCGGCCGACCTGGGCTCGTCCGACGCGATGATCAACCTGGGCATCATGCACGAGTACGGCGAGGGTGTCGAGCGATCGACCCCAAGGGCCATCGAGTGGTACCAGCGGGCCGCCGACCTGGACAACGCGAGAGCGATCGAGATCCTGCGCGACCTCGGCGTCGAGCCGAATTAGGCCGGGCGACACCCCGATTCGGTCCTGAACAGATCGCCCGCCGCCGCGGCGACCCAAGCCCCCACGGAGTGGCCCGACTCGGTCCCGAACGGATCACGGGCCGCCGCCCTGATCGCCTTCTGGCTGGGTTTATGCCCCTCACGCCCTGGCAGATGGGGTGAAGGTCCGCGGAACACGGCGAACGGCTCCAATCTCAGGGCAAAGAACGACATTCTCACGGCTGAGAACGGAAAACTCAGGGCAAAGAACGACGATCGCAGGGCTGAGAACGGGAAACTCAGGGCAAAGAACGACGATCTCAGGGCTGAAAACGGGAATCTCAGGGCTGAGAACGACGATCTCAGGGCTGAAAACGTCATTGGGAGGGCTGAAGTCGGGACGCCCGGGGCCCCATCCACACCCGCCGGCCCCGCTCCCGGCCCCGCCCCCCACCAAGCCAGAAACCGTTGCACCGAGCCGCCGCTTCGGGTATGCTGGCCGCTGGAGGGCCGCACCATGCCAGGCAGCCGCAGATTCCCCGTTCTCGCCGCCGCGCTTTGCCTGTTCGCCTCAGCGCCGCTCGCGTATGGCCAGAGCGACACCGAGGCCCGCGTCATCGTCACCCAGGCCAGCACCACCAGGGCCTCGTTCTTCGTCCTCGACGGCCAGAGCGGCGAGCGCCTGAGCGGCGGGCCGATGGGGCTGGGCGGGCGGCCACCCGCGGGCGTGTACGTGAAGGACGACGGCGGCGTGATGGTGTGGCTCCAGGGCGACGGGCCGCTGCTGCGCCACGACCCGGCCAGCTACCGCGCACTTGGCGAACTCATCCCCGAGGGCGAGGGCGGGGCGTTCCAGGGTCGCGAGGTCGTCGAGCGCGACGGGGTCATCTACGTGGGCGGCGGGCTGAGCCATCGCATCGCCATGTTCGATGCGCGCACCGGCGCGAGCCTTGGGAACCTCTTTCCTCCGGGCACGGCCGGCGTGCGCGAGTGCTACGGCCTGGCCGTCCGCGACGACGACGTGCTGGTGCCAAGCGCGATGAACGGGTCGGTCACGCGCTTCGACCGCACGACCGGCGAGAGCCTGGGCGTGCTCATCCCCGCCGGCACGGCCGGGCTGGCGGGCGTCTACGACGTGCTCGAAGCGACGAGTGGGGAGCTGTACGTTTCCGACACCAACAGCGGGAACATTCTGCGCTTCGACGCCGATGGGCAGCTCGATCTGGTGTTCGCCACCGGCATGCCCGGCGTGCGCGGGCTGGGCTGGCACCCCAGCGGCGACCTGCTGGCGTGCGCCTGGGAGGGCCCCGATGGCTCGGGCGTCTACCGCTTCGACGTGGCGACCGGGGACGGCGGCTTGTGGGCCCCGGCCGTTGGCCCCATGTTCGTCGCCATCCAGACGATCGAGAGCGGCGCCAGCGACGCGGTGGTCGACGTGCGCGCCCTGCCCGATGGCAGCGTCCCCGCCGACGGCGCGGTCATCACTGACCAGTATCGCGACGCGGGCGTGCTCTTTTCGGGCACGCGGCCGAGCGGCGACCCGATCGATCTTGTGATCGTGGGCCCCGTCGAAGATCGCGGACTCTTCCACCGCCCCGAGGTGCCCATGGCCACGCACGTCTTCACGTTCGTGCGGCCCGGCACCGACGAGCCGGCGTTCGCCACGCGCTTCCAGACCGCCCCGCTCTTCGAGGAACTCGGCGAGCGCGTCACGCTCGTGGGGCTGGACGCCGACGGACGCGAGGTCGCGTCGGCCGTGTTCGAGCCCACGCGGGACGTCTTCGACTCGATCATCGCCATCGAGGCCGACCAGAGCACGAGCTTCGCGCGCGTCGAGGTGCGCACCGATGGCAACCCGGGCATCGGCTTCCTGCAAGGCGCACGCAACGACGCGATGCGGTTCCGTCTGCTGCCGCCGTGCCCGGCCGACTACGACGGCGATGGCGCATTGACCATCTTCGACTTCCTGCTGTTCCAGAACGACTTCGGCGCCGGCTCGCCCGCGGCCGACTTCGACGGCGACGGCGCGCTGACGATCTTCGACTTCCTGGCGTTCCAGAACGCGTTCGACCAGGGGTGCCCGTAGCAGGATCCACCTGGGCAGCATCTACCTGGGCCAGCCGGGCGGGGGCTCGCTCGCCCAGGCTGGGGCCGGAGCGGGATCGGGCTCCAGGCCGGCCAGATCGTGCGCTTCCAACTCGGCCAGGCGGTTGGCGGCGTCCAGAGCGCGCAGGCGGCCGTCGGTCGTCGCCACCAGCAGGCGTCCGGCGTGGTCCCAGTCGGCCCATGCGGCCTCGGGCAACTCGATCCGCTCGCCCGTTGGAAGGTCGAGCTCGTACAGCGGCACGCCGCTCTCGCTCCAACCGCCCGTCGACAACCGGCCGCCCTTCAAGCGGAGCACGCCGCCGTTGCCGGCCTTGTTCAGGATGATGTCGCGCTTCTCGTCCCACATATCCCGCGGATCGCGCGGCGGGCAGTCGGGGGCCTCGGTCCACCCGCGCCGCCGTTCGTGGACATAGGCCACGCGGTCGTTCTCGTGGGTCACCACCCGCCCGAACGTGGCGCCGATGACCTTCGGCTCGTCGCGCGTGTGCTTGGGTTTCCACGTGTCGAAGCACCGGCCCCGTCCCCACGTGCCGGCCTCCTCCCATGAGACGAACGGGCGCAGCCACGGAGCGCGCGAGAGGCCAGCGAACACCTCGTAGCCGCCCTCGAACCCACCGCTGAGGAAGTACAGCATCAGTTGCCCGTCGTCCGACAGATCGCAGCGACGGGGGTAAAGATTCTTCTTCACCCACACCCCAGGCTCGAGCACGCCCGTGTCGAGATGCCAGCGGAGCAGGTGGAACCAGCCGCTCGGCCCGCGGCGGAACACCAGGGCGATCGGGGCCGCGGTCGCGACGATGGCGTACAAGCGCGGGGGCGGGACGGGCTGGCCGGCGTCGACGGGCAAGGCATGATGCTAGAGGCCCACAGCGGCATGATGGCCAACGATGCTCCGATGGACGCGGGTGATCAAGTCGATACCCAGCCCCTGCCCGACGGCTTGGCCTGCGCCGGCTGCGGCTACGACCTGGCCGGCCTGCCGCGGGGCGGGGTGTGCCCCGAGTGCGGGCTGAAGACGCTCGCCTCGAATCCGGTGTGGACGCTGGCCGAGTGCGATGGCGGGTACATCGACCACGTGCGCGACGAGTTCGCGATGCTCGGGTGGGCGGCCCAGGCGTGCTGGGTGCTGCTGGCCTCCACGTTCGTGGCGGCGATCGCGTCGATGTTCGATCGTGGCGCGGGGGTGCTCGGCATTGGCGCGGCGATCACGGCGGCCTGCGCGGCCGTGGTGCTGCCGCTGGTGGTGTTCTACGCCCTGCGGGCGATCGACAAGCATCCCAACACGCAACGTGCCCCGGGCGCTTGGCGCCGCCGTAGGTTGGGTGCGGCGATGATCACGGCCGAGGTTGGCCTGCTCTTCTTGCTCTTCTGGTTCGCGATCGCCTTCCTGATCGGCGGGGATTTGGGAGCCATGTTCCTGCTGGCCTTTGCCGCCCTGGCAGGTAGCGGCCTCGGCCTGGCGTCGATCGAGGCGATGGCCTACGGCCGGCTCACGCTCGAACGGGCGGGTCTCGAGGGTGTCGGCAGCGGGCTCCTGCCCGGCTGGGGCTTCGCGCTGGCCGTGCTCGCCGTGGTCGCGCTCGGCTGGATGATCGTCGGCATCGACCCTCCCACGGCCCTGGCGGCGATGGCCGGCGCGATGCTGGGGCCGACCACGTCGCTCGCGATGCGGTGCGCCCGCGTGGCGTCGGTACTCGGGCAGATGGTCGAGAAGACGGCTGGATGATGCGAATAGTGCAGGGATGCGGACCCGCGAGCGTGCACGGGCCAACGATCCGCCGATGACCGCTCGCGAGGATTCGGACGCTCGACCACTGCCCTCGCCCACCTGGTGCTACCGCTGCGGGTACAACCTGGCGGGCTTGCGGCCCGAGGGCGTGTGCCCAGAGTGCGGGCTGGAGGTCGCCGCGTCGTGGCCCGTGTGGGACCTGACGCGCTGCCACCGGGCGTACCGCGACCAGGTGCGTGCCGAGTTGTGGTGGATCGGCTGGAGCGCGGTGCTCGCCGGCATCGTGGTGCTCGGGTTCGCCGTCTCGGGTTGCATCGCACTCCTCGCTCCGTCCGCGAGTTGGTCGGATGACGCACACGTCAAAGTGCTCGCAATTGCGGCGCTCATGGGGCTTGGTTTCACGTTCCCGCTGGCGATGTTCGAGCGGCGCTGGCGACGCCATCCGCAGCCCGGCAAGGCGATGAGCGCCGGGCCGCGTCGGTGCTACCTCATGGGGCTGTGCCTGGTCGCCGCGGGCCTGTGCTTCCTGATCTTCCCGGCGGCGGTGCTCAGCCTGTACTCGATGTTCTTCGCGACCGTCGTCTGGATCATGGGCGCGATTATCGTCGTGCTTGGCTGTGGCGCGGTGTACGTAGCCGCCCTGCGATACCCCCGCCTCGTGCTCGTTCGAACCGGGCGTCCGCCACCGCCGCATTGGCACGATTGGCTCTGGACAGCCGCGCCCCTGCTCGGCCTGGCCGGCATGGTGTTGGAGGCCACCGAGGTGCTGCCTCTGGGCTGGGGGAGCGTGGTCTTTCTCGCTCCGTTCGCATCGGCGATCGCCGTCGCCTGGCGCTGCATGCGGGCGATGGCGCGTCTCAAGAAGGCTCCATAGCCGAGCACCTCCGGGCTTCCCCCCACCGCACGGCGACCTTCCGAAACCAAACCCCGGACGCTCGCCCGGGGGGTGTTTGGCTTCAATAATGCGGTTGGAACGGGCAATGGGTGCCAGTACGGAGGCGGCGGCCGGTTGCGGCCCTCGCCGCCGGCTTTGCTGGTGCGGTTGCCGCCTCGAACCCGGATAGCCAGCCCACGATCCCCGACGAAGGAGCGATTCCCATGGCCGACCTGAAGAAGATGAAGGGCGTCTCCGAAGCCGACCGCAAGATGCTCGAGGAGGCCGAGGAGTTGCTGGGCGCCGAGCCCGAGTCGATGGGCGTGGCCAAAAACCTCTTCTGGGGCCGCTTCCGCCAGGACCTGATGCTGCCCTACCCCCAGCAGCCGGCCGATGAAAAGGCCGAGTGCGACGCGCTGGTGGCCAAGGTTGAGGACTACCTGAAGAACGAGCACCCCAGCATCCAGATCGACCAGGAGCAGGAGATCCCCCGCTGGGTCATCGACAAGCTGTTCGGCCTGGGCGTGCTGGGCATGACCATCCCCAAGGAGTACGGCGGTCTGGGCATGGGCATCACCAGCTACAACCGCATCCTCGAGACCATCGGCAAGTACTGCGGCAGCACCGCCGTGCTCGTGAGCGCGCACCAGAGTATCGGGTGCAAGGCCGTCATGCTCTTCGGCACCGACGAGCAGAAAACGCGATGGCTGCCGAAGCTGGCCAGGGAGTGGCTGAGCGCGTTCTGCCTCAGCGAGCCCAATGTTGGTTGCGACGCCGGCGGCCAGGAGACCCGCTGCGAGGTCTCCGAGGACGGCGAGTATTACATCCTCAACGGCGAGAAGAAGTGGGCGACCAGCGGCGCCATCAGCGGCCTCTTCACCGTCATGAGCAAGCAGAACATCGACGGCAAGGACAAGGTGACCGCTCTGGTGTGCCACCCGGACATGCCGGGCATCGACATCTACCAGAAGAACCGCAGCAAGTGCGGCATCCGCGGCACGTGGCAGGCCCGCATCCGCTTCAAGGACGTCAAGGTCCCCAAGGAGAACCTGCTCCACAAGGAAGGCCGCGGGCTGAACGTCGCCCTGACGTGCCTGAACTACGGCCGCTGCACGCTGAGCGCCGGCATGCTGGGCGGCGCGAAGCGCGCCATGGACCAGGCCATCCGCTGGGGCCAGACGCGCTACCAGTTCAACGCGCCGCTGGCCGACAAGGATCTGGTCAAGCAGCACATCGCCATGATGAGCGCGCTGACGTACGCCATGGACTCGATGCTCTACATGACCACCGGCATGCTCGACCGCCACGACGAGGACATCATGGTCGAGACGGCCATGTGCAAGGTCTTCTGCTCGGAGATGGGCTGGCGCACGGTCAACAGCGCCGTCCAGATCATGGGCGGCGAGAGCTACATGACCGAGAACGAGGTCGAGCGCATCTTCCGCGACAGCCGCATCAACATCATCGTCGAAGGTTCCAACGACCTCATGTGGTCGTTCATCTTCGGCTACGGCGGCAAGCAGCTTGGCGAGGCCATGCTGGGCATCAAGCTGAAGGTCGACTGGGACAAGGACGAGGGCTTCGGGCAGAACCTCAGCCGCATTATCCCCAACCTGATGCAGCCCAGGACGCTCAGGGCCGCCGTGCCGCTTGGCGCGCAGGTCTTCCTGGGGATCCGTCCCAAGGCCCCGAGCATCACCAAGGTGCACGCCAGCCTGAAGCCGCAATCCGACCGGCTGGCCAAGCTCATTCGCGAGCACAGCCACCAGTTCAAGATCACCAGCAAGCGGTACGACGCCGAGCTGGTCAGCCGCCAGGTGCCCCAGAGCCGGCTGGCGCTCAACGCCATCTACCTGCACGCCTTCGGCTGCACGCTGAGCCGGCTGGACAAAGACATCAGGGACGGCAAGACCGGACCCGAGATGGAGCGCAACAAGGCCGCGGCGATGCACTTCTTCGATCTGGCCGAGCAGTGGATCCACGCCAACTGGCGCGAGCTGTACGAGAACGCGGACGACACGCTGTTCGCGGCGGCCGACGCGGCGATGGCGTACAACTCGACGCTGCCGGCCGACCTGTTCGTCATCCCCGAACGCACCCCGACCGACCAACGCGGCGAGAGGCGGCGTCCCAATCAGGACGCCATCAAGCAGTTCCCCGGCGACAACGCGGCCCAGAAGATCGGCCTGGACGCCCACGCCGGCGCAGCGACCTAAAGTGCTCCGCACGGGGTGTCTCCCCGGTGCATTCGGCCGAGCGCACCATGCGGCCGACCCGTTCGCGGGCCGACGGCTATGGTGCGCCCGGCCCGACGACCGTTTTGACCGCCCAACCCCCTTAAGGGAGGCCCCATGCCACGCAAGGTCGCCTACAAGACCCAGATCGAGCACTTGCAGATCCTCGACGAGAACGGCAAGCTCGACGCCAAGCTGGCCAAAGAGTTCGGCAAGAACCTGCTCAGCGACGAGCAGGTCCAGCAGTCCTACGAGCACATGACCATCTGCCGCCAGTACGACGAGGTGGCCTTCAAACTCCAACGCTCGGGCCGCATGGGCACGTTCCCGCAGAACAAGGGCCAGGAGGCCGCCGCCATCGGTTCGGCTCTCGCCGCCCGAAAGGGCCAGGATTGGCTCGTCTCGGCCTATCGCGAGAATGCCGCGCTCTTCATGCACGGCTTGCCCATGCACTACGTGCTCAACTACTGGATGGGCGACGAGCGGGGCAGCAAGATCCCAGAGGGCGTCAAGATCACGCCGCTGAGCGTGCCCATCGGCACGCACATGCTGCACGCCGTGGGCATCGCCTGGGCCGCCAAGATCCGCAAGGAGGACAGCGTCGCGCTGACCTACTTCGGCGATGGCGCCACCAGCGAGGGCGACTTCCACGAGGCGGCCAACTTCGCGGGCGTCCTGAAGGTCCCCTGCATCTTCATCTGCCAGAACAACTCCTGGGCCATCAGCGTGCCCCGCGAGAAGCAGACCGCGTCGGAGACGTTCGCCCAGAAGGCGCTCGCATACGGCATCCCCACGACCCAGGTCGACGGCAACGACCTCTTCGCGATGTACGCGGCGACCAAGGACGCCCACGAGCGCGCCCGCAAGGGCGAGGGCCCCTCGTTCATCGAGGCGGTGACCTATCGCCTGGCCGACCACACCACCGCCGACGACGCCAGCCGCTATCGCGACCCAAAGGACCTGGACGCGTGGAAGGCCCGCGACCCCTTGATCCGCCTGCGGAAGTACCTCGAGAACAAGGACCTGTGGAGCGACGAGCAGCAGGAGGCCCTCGAGGCCAAGGCCAAGGCGATCGTGCAGGAGGTCGTCAAGACCGCCGAGGAGATGCCCAAGCCCGACGTGGACGACATCTTCGACTACACGTTCGCCGAACTCCCAGAGAGCCTGCGCGTGCAGCGCGACACGATGCGGACAACGTCGCTGGGGCAGGATCCCGAGCAAGCCGGGCTTGGCGCTCGGGCGGCGCACTAACACGGACTCCGAGAGGACTACTGAACCATGGCCGAACTCAATCTCGTCCAAGCCATCAACCTCGCCCTCGCCCAGGAAATGGAGCGCGACGATCGCGTCATGGTCCTGGGCGAAGACGTCGGCCTCAACGGCGGCGTCTTCCGTGTGACCGATGGCCTGCAGAAGCGTTTCGGCGAGGACCGCGTCGTCGATACTCCGCTGGCGGAGTCGGGCATCCTCGGCACCTCGATCGGCCTGGCCATCAACGGCATGCGGCCCGTGCCCGAGATCCAGTTCGAGGGCTTCCTCGGGCCGGCCTACGACCAGATCGTGCACCACGCCGGGCGCATGCGCACGCGTACACGCGGCGCGGTCACCGTGCCGCTGACCGTCCGCGTGCCCGTCGGCGGCGGCATCCACGCGCCCGAGCTCCACAGCGACAGCCCCGAGGCGATCTACAGCCACCACGTCGGCATCAAGGTCGTCATGCCAAGCACGCCCTACGACGCCAAGGGCCTGCTGCTGGCCGCCATCCGCGACCCCGACCCGGTGATGTTCTTCGAGCCCAAGCGGGTCTATCGCAGCTACAAGGAAGAAGTGCCCGAGGACGATTACACCGTCGAGATAGGCAAGGCCAAGATCCTGAGCGAGGGCGACGACGTCACCGTCATCACCTGGGGCGCCACGGTGTTCCAGGCGCTGGCCGCGCTCGATGAACTGCCCGAGGACATCAGCGTCGAGCTGATCGACATGCGGACCATCTACCCGATGGACGAGGCCACGATCGTCGAGAGCGTCATGAAGACCGGACGCTGCGTCGTGGTGCACGAGGCCGCCCGCACCGCCGGCATGGGCGCCGAGATCGCGACGATCCTCCAGGAGAAGTGCTTCCTGCACCTGGAAGCCCCCGTCCAGCGCGTCACCGGCTTCGACACCGTCATGCCGTATTACAAGCTCGAGAACCATTACCTGCCCGAGTCGCCCCGCATCAAGGAAGCCATCGAGCAGGTGCTGGCGTACTAGTCGATCGGAATCCGCATGACGAACAAGTACAGCCCGAGAGCCCGAATCATCATCTTCATCATTGGAGTCGGCTTGGGTGTCGCGGGCGGTGCAATTGTTGCGAACACATGGGGAGATGATGACACGTCTAGGCGTTATAGCCGGAGAGACAATCCCGTTGACTTCGTTCAATCACTTACACGTCCATCCACCTACGGCTTT
>JAUHYE010000060.1 GCA_030426395.1 Phycisphaerae bacterium | reverse complement strand
GGCTGCGGTGCCGGCGTGGGCCTTGTCGCCAGGCTGTAACCGACACCGACCAGGCCGACACCCGAAACGAGCAACGCCGCCACCCATCGCGCGCTATGCGGGGACGGGCGCGACGATGGCCGCCCGGCGTTCATGCTTGGCCGCCGCTCTGCGAGCCGGCGCGCACGGACTGCCGTAAGGAAGCAAGCGCGGCCAACGACGGCCTGGGCGAACCGCTCGCATCGACGAGGCCCGCCCCGACCGGAGTCCGAGCGGTATCTTGCGCGACACCCCAGCACACCGAATGCACGTACGGCTTGGCCGCCGCCACCGCCATCACCCGGGTGATCCAGTCGGCCTGCACTTGGGGCGACCACGCGCCATCCCACGACCCGCTCTCGCCCTCGGTTCCAGTCGGCTTCGAGGGGCACGCCGCGAACGTCACCGAGATCGGCCGATCGAGGTCCGCGTAGCGGTCGAGCACCTCCGAGAACGCCATGGCGTCGCGTACGGCCGCCGCGGTCGTCGCATCGGTGAGGTCGACGCGCAGGCCGATGGCATCCACGGGCGCGCCGGTCTGGGCGATGAGCTCGGCCAAGAGCAGCGGCGGCACCGATCGCTGCGAACGCGCGGCATAGAGCGCGAACGGATCGACAACCTCGACCTGCACCCGGCTCTGCGGCTGCAGCTTGCGTGTCACGGTCGATGCCACACGCAGCAGATCGGCGATCTGCTCGAAGCGCAGCGAGAGCGCGCCTTCCACACCCAGCGACGACGCGAGCGTCCACCACTGCACGGTCCTGCGATATCGCGTGACGACCTGCCGAACGTGCTCGTACACAAGCTCGCGCAGCGTGTCGTAGTCGTTCTCCCAGATGAACAGCCACTCGGGAAGCTTGCCGGGGGCGAGATCGAGCACGGGCCCCGCCACTACCGGCAGCTTGCCCTTTCGCACGGCCCACTCGATCCACCGATCCGTGGCCGCGAACTGGTACTTGCCCTCGGCCGGCTCGATGGCCGACCAGGGCATCGGCACGGTGATGAAGTCGGCCGCCTTGGCGAGCGCCGCCTGCGCGGGCGGCTCGAAGCTCGACGGGTCGACAGCGCAACCGACGCGTGCCACGCCCGCCAGCGTCACGCCGTGGGCCTCGGGCGCCTTCACCACCGCGACGGGCTGCTTGGCGGGCCGACCGAGCGACCGCTCGGCTCGCTCCATCGCGTCGCTGAACCACGAGCCGTCCGCCCGAGCGGCCAGGCCTTCGGCCACCGCCTCGGCCAGCAACAACTCGCTCGCCTCCGCGGCATCGCGCAGGGCCCGGCGAGACTTCTCGTCGGCAGCGGCGATCGCCGGATCGTCGGCGTTCATCCCCTCCTGCTGCACGCTGCGCCAGGAGACCAACGCGACCGAGAAGTCTTCCCGCGCCCGCTCGAAGGTCACCAGCGCCGGGTGATCGGCCGGCAGCATCGCCAGGTTCCACTCTTCGAGCGCGTTGAGGAACCGCATGAGTTGTTTGCGGGCCAGTTCGAGCGAGAGCAGATAGGGCATCGCGCGCTGTGGCAAGAGCGTCGTGGTCAGCAGCACCTCTCGCGCGGGCCCCGAGCCGTTGCCGCCCGGCCCGAGCGGGAACAGCACCTCGAGCGAGACCGGGCCGGCGTTCTTGGGCACCACCGTCAGCACGCCGTGCTCGACGCGGACCTCGCCCGGCGCCGTGGCCCCGTCGGCGGCGATGATGCCCGCGTGGGCCAGCGGCCAGCCCTCGGCCGGGCCCCCATCGCGATGCACAAAGAACTTCAGCATCCGCCTGCGTCTCTCCAAGGGGCCTTGGT
Source organism: Phycisphaerae bacterium (assembly GCA_030426395.1). Classification (GTDB taxonomy): domain Bacteria; phylum Planctomycetota; class Phycisphaerae; order Phycisphaerales; family UBA1924; genus JAHCJI01. The sequence continues at coordinate 17,703 of JAUHYE010000060.1, read as the reverse complement.
TGCCCATCCGGGCCTCGCCTTGGGCCGCGCTCTCTACCATATGGCCATGCCAAGCGCCGAGCCGACCCAGGGGGCCACCATAGCCCTAACCCGCATCGCCCTCCCACTGCTGCACCGCGGCAAGGTCCGAGAGGTGTACGACCTTGGTGAGAACCGGGTTGCGATCGTCGCCACCGATCGCCTTTCGGCCTTCGACGTCGTCCTGCCCACACCCATCTCCGGCAAGGGACGCGTGCTGACTGCCTTGTCCTCCTGGTGGTTCCGCTGGCTCGAAGGCATGGGCTTGGGCCCCACCCACTTCCTGAGCGATCAAGCCGACCTACCCGCCTCGGCCTTCGACATGGATGGCGCCACCGACCCCGCCCAGCTGGCCGGCCGAACGACCATCGCCAAACGCGGCGACATCATCAAGCTTGAGTGCGTCGTGCGCGGCTACCTCGAGGGCTCGGGCTGGAAGGACTACCAACGCACCGGCATCGTCAGCGGCGTCGAGTTGCCCAGGGGCCTCAAGCAGTGCGAACGTCTGCCCGAGCCGATCTTTACCCCCAGCACCAAGGCCGAGCCGCCCGAGCACGACGAGCCTATTTCTGTCGCTGAGGCATCGAAACTGCTCGGCGCTGATCTAGTCGGCGAGTTGCAGGAGCGTTCGCTGGCGATCTACGCCGCTGCCGCCGAGCACGCGGCCGGGCGCGGCATCATCCTGGCCGACACCAAGTTCGAGTTCGCCTTCCCGCTCGACGGCGACAAGGGCTCGCGCGAGCCGATGCTGGCCGACGAGGCGCTCACGCCCGACAGTTCCCGCTTCTGGCCGGCCGATCAATACGAACCGGGCCACGCCCAGCCCAGCTTCGACAAACAGTTCGTTCGCGAGTACCTCATGCAACTCGTCAACGCGGGCACATGGGACAAGAGCACCCCGGGGCCCGATTTGCCCCAGAGCGTCGTCGCCCAGACCGCCGAGCGGTACGAGACCGCACTGCGGCTGCTGACCGAATAGCGAGGCGTTACTTCATCTCGCGCTGAAGGTCTCTGCCACGCTGGGCGAACTCCCGGTCGATCATCGCGCGGAATGCCGGCATGCCCTCGGGCTCTGGGAAGACCGAATCGAAGCTACGACCCTCGACGATGGGGTTGCCGTCCTCGTCGTCGAAATACGGCTTGAAGCGCATGACGACCTGGTCGTAGGCCCACTTGCGCATCTCGGGCGGGGCGTTGTAATACGCCTGCTGGGCATAATCGACCGCCAGCATCGGCAATATGCTGGCGAATGCCTGGCCGGCCACGAAATCGAAGCGGCGGTCCATGTACTCCGTGCGGCCAATTTGCCCCTGAGGGTTGTCACGGAGTTGCTGTTCCATGTACATCGCGTGGTACTGCTTGGCGTATTCGATGGCCGACTCGAACACCTCCGCATCGCCGCCAACCAGCCCAACCAGAATCGCCTCTTGCAGCGACCCGTAGATCTCTTGCTGGGCTACCGAAGGCGAACCAAGGCGATCGATCAACTCTGCCCGCACGAACCGGTCGATATCCTGGGCCAGATAGGTCGACCGGCTATTGTCGTTCAGGTTCATGAGATAGAAATTCGCCAGATCGTTCTTCATCTGGTTCGCCTTCGCGCGGTCGCCACGGCGATAGACATACCGGATGGCGTCCTTCATCATGTTCTCGTAGCCGGCCGCATACGAGCCGTACGCCCTGTCGTTGTCGTAGTAGCTGCGCTTCACCACGTCGCCCAGAATTTCTCCATAGACGGAGATGTACGCCGTGTCGGGAATGCCGACATAGAACGGCTCGCGGTCGCCGCTGTTGAGCATCATGCCGTTGTAGTCGAACCACAGATTGCCGGTGCGCCAGAGTTCCTGGACGGCCTGGACCACCAACCGATCGGTGTTGATGAAATCGTAGTCCTTGATGACCTCGTCCTCGATGCGGGTCATGCCGCCCTCGACGCCCTTCTGGCCCCAGTACAACGCGTGAGCCGCGGGATGGCGCCAGTCGAGCGGCCCGTATGTGCTGGTGTACCGCAGCATCCGCCGCGGCTCCATGTTGAAGTCGCGGATCAACACTTTCCGGCGGGTGAAGGCCAGCAGGTCCTCCCACGCCTCGGCAAACTCGGGGTCGTGCACGAGCTCGGTCATGCCAAGAAACTTCGGGTCGGCCACCCGTTCGAGCTCGGGCCAGACGGCCGAAGCCTTGGCCATGCGCACCCGCGTGACGCTCTTGAGCATCTTCTGGCTGTTAAAGTCGACGTCGATCGCGGTCAGGCGATCGAGCAGTTCGTTCACCTTCGGATTCGCCTCGACCACCTCTTCGAGCGTCTCGGGCGCCTCGACGATGGGCTTGAGCCATGCTTCGAACAGCGCGATTCGCGCCTCGCGCGAGTTCTCGCCCGGCTCTGGCATGGGCGGCGGGCCAAGGATCTCGTGCCACTCGGCGGCCAGTTGCAGCTTGTAGTACCAGTGTGCGTCGTCGGCGAACGCCTGCACCTTGTGCAGGAAGAGCCACGCCAGCTCCTTGTGCACCACCATATCCGTCGGATTGTGCTTCACGCCCTCCATGCGCAGCAGGTCGATGCCCTGGCTCACCCAGTTCCATCGCTCCTGGGGCGTGTTGGTCGTCACCGAGATGTTGTACGCCATGTTCCACGCGTGGAAGGCCCACACCTGCGGGAAGCGCGGCTGCAAGCGCGTGATCGCGCGGGCCAGGTCGACGGCCTCGTAGTACTTGCCCTCTTCCTTCAGCTCGTTCGCGCGGATCCACAGGATGTTCACGAACAACCCGCGGAACGCGCCCATCGCGATGCCCAAGGCAACCTGAGGTGGGTCGCCCTCTTCGGCTCTTTCGGTGTACGTCAGCTTGTGCCGACCAGCCGACGACGTCAGGTCGGCCGACACGAGTCCCGAGAGCCCCAGCAGGACGATGCATACCACCACGGCGATCAACTGTGTCATCCTGCCCTGCGGCATGGCTATCGCCTCCAAAAGGGGCCCTCGCAAGGCGGCCCCACCATTGCTACGCCCGCGGGCGGGCTCCGGGTCGCGCGTCCCGCAACATGGGTCATTGCCCTGAGTACATCGCCAGTTCCCGTGATCGGAACACGAGCCAGCCCACGCCGAACAGCACCACGCACCAGAACCCAAGAACCGCCATGCCCTGGGCCAGGCTGCCCCACGACACGTACTCGCCCTGCACAAGCTTCTCGATCGGATTCAGTTCCGCATACACGCTGAAGATCCAGATCACCGCGTTCGAGATCGTCTCGACCACTGCCAGGATGGCCGGCCCGATCCCCTCGCCGTAGAAGGGGTTGTATACCTCCAACGAATCTTCCAGGAACGTGGCGCTCTCGGCCGCGAAGAACGCGCCGAACGCCACGAGGCACGCGACCGGGAAGCTCAGCGCTGTCGAGGCCGCGATGGCAAGCAGCGAGAGGAACGCCAGCTTGATCCACAGCACCACCACAACCCGCAGGAAGTTCATGCGGAACGTGCCCACGCTGTAGCTCAGCTCGAGCCCGCCGGGGGGGAAGGTAATCGCCTTGGGATTGCCCATGATGCCGACCTGACCCTGGCTGTTCTGCACGAACGAGCCGTTGAGGACGGTCAGCTCGAGCTGGCCGTTCTCATTGATCGCCGTGGGCGGAATGTCGTCGATGATGAGCGTCTGGGCCAAGCCGACCTCACGCTCGTACTGCACGCCGCCCGCATCGAACATGACCCGGTAGAACTCGTTTGGCAGGTTGGCGCCAGACTCGATCCGGTATCGCAACAGCAACGGGGCGTCCTGCTCGGCCGCCTTCTCGAGCCCGCCGAAGATATAGGTCTTGGCCTGCCCCGGGTCGATCGAACGCAGCCGGGTGATGTAGTCCTTGTACAGGTCGTCGCGCACCTGTGAGCGTGTCTGGGGTTCCTCGACCAGTTCTCCAAAAGACTCGAGCGCCTCGCGCTGCTCGATGAACTGGTCGACGATCTCACCAAATTCCGGGCTGTACTTGGTGACCGGCATATCGATGTCGCGGGCCACGCGGGCCTGGAGCACCTGGTTATGGAGGATGCGGCGGTCCTCGCTGATCGCCGAAGCGCCCATCTCGACGCCGCGGGCCACATAGGCCTCACGTTCGCCGTCGGCCGGCTGCTGACGCAGGTACTCGGCGAACATGAAGATGCCCGCCCCGCACACCAGCAGCAACGCCGCGTTGAGCGACACCACGCCCAGCCACTTGCCCAGCAGGTACTTCCACACCGACACCGGCTTGGTCATGGTCTGCCAGATGATGCGGTCGCGCTGCTCGAAGCTCAGCGTCGCCACGGACAGCAGCAGCGTGAGGATCGCGATCATCCAGAACGCCCCGGCCGTCCCGTATTGCAGGAACGACTGCATCCGGTACCGCAGGGGCGTCTCTTCGTTCAGCAGCATGGGCACCGCCGCCAGCCCGATGATCAGCATCACGATGAAGACCAGCGAGACCTTCATCCGTACCGCTTCGGCCAGCACGTTCCGTGCGACGGCGAAGACCGGACCCGAGGGGATCGACAGCAGCAAACGGAGGATCTGCAACGCGGCGCTGAACCAGAATGCCAGCGTGGCGGCACCCGCGATGATCCGGGCCAATGCGGCTGTGTTTGGCCCCGCCCAGCCGAATTCGACCGCGGCAACCATCGGCCCAGCGACCAGCAAAACCCCGAGATTCAAGAAGAAGTATGTCAGCCCGAGCCCGAGCCAGATCACGATCAGCGCAGCGCACAATACGACGACGATACCAACAAAGACCGCGATTGGGCTTCGATCCTGCGACAACACGTTCTGGACAATCCGCTGCTGACGCTCGACCTGGGCCCGGACGTTGGCGTCCTCGATGCCCGAGGTGTCGAAGAACTCGATGTTGTCGCTCGCCCGACTCTCGGAACTCGAGATCGCGATGTACGAGATGCCGCCCGCGATCGCGAGCACCAGCATCAGCACCGACGCGATGATCTTGAAACCGCGAGACTTCTGAAGGCGATCGATGCGAGCCCAGAGCTGGGTCATCGCTTGTCGCTCCCCTTTGATGGCGAATCGTCATCGTCGTCCTCGGGCTCGTCCATCAGCGAGCCGATCATGCCAAGGTCGACCTCGGGCTCGTCGCTCGCGGCCTCGGGCTTGGGCTCTTCCTCGACCAGTTCTTCGACCAAGGCCTCGTCGACTGTCTCCGGCTCGGGCTCGGCCTGCGGCGCCACTTCGGGCTCAGGCTCGGGCTCGCCGCGCACCAGATCACTGATGAGCGCCTCGCCTTCCGCCGGCTTGTCCTCGGTGGCCCCAGAGCGCAGGAAGCCGGCGGTTGCCCCACCGTGCGTCGCGCCGGCCGTTTCGAGCCGCTCGGCCTGGGCGTCTTCGACGATCTTGAGGAACAACTCTTCCAGCTTCTGACGCGGGTGCGACACCCGCTGCACGGCCTTCGTTCCACCCGTGCGACGGCGGATCAACTCATCGATCTCGGCGAGCGTCTGCTCGTCGAGCGTGTCGGCCTCGATGGTCGTGCGGTCGGTCGCCTCGAGCAACTGGTCGCGCGTGCCCTCCTTGCGGATGCGCCCGCCGTAGAGCACCACCATCCGGTCGACAACGTCTTCAACGTCGGCCAGCAGGTGGCTCGACAGCAGCACGGTCTTTCCACGGCGGCCCATCTCCACGATCAGGTCCTTCACCTGTCGCGTGCCGATGGGGTCCAGTCCCGTCGTCGGCTCGTCGAGGATGAGCAGATCAGGGTCATTGATGAGCGCCTGCGCGAGGCCGATGCGGCGCTGCATGCCCTTGGAGTACTCGCGCACCTGGCGGTACTGCGCGGCCTTGAGGCCCACCATGTCGAGCAGTTCGTCGATTCGCTTCTGCCGCGTGCCGTGATCGAGGCCGAACAACCGACCGTAGTAATCCAGCGTCTCCCGCGCGTTCAGGAACGGATACAGGTAGCTCTCCTCGGGCAGGTACCCGATGCGCTTCTTGATCATGACGTCGCTGGGCGACTTCCCAAACACCGCAACGCGGCCCTTCGTGGGCTTGAGCAGCCCGAGCAGCACCTTGATCGTCGTGCTCTTGCCCGAGCCGTTGGGGCCGAGCAAGCCGAAGATCTCGTGCGGCCGGATATCGAACGTGACATCGGTGACCGCACGAGCGCGGGGCCGCATCCAGAAGTCGCGGAACGTCTTGGTCAGCCCCTGCACGGCCACGACGGGCCGGGCCGAGCCGTTGCCGGCCGCCGGTGTCGCCGTGTCCGCCTTGGTCGCCATCTGCGTCATGCCTGTGCTTCTTTCCTGTCGGCCGCGAAGGACCGCGAGGCTCCATTAGCCATCGAACTGCCGCATGTCCGTATCGGTGTTGAATTGTGCATCACGCTGTCGTTGCTCGCGGCGACGCAGTGCCTCCTCGTTCAGCAGTTCCTGCGCGATCTCCTCGATGCGCCGGCGGATCTCGGGGTCGGGGTTCACCGCGATGTTGATCGACCCCACCGGAAGCTTGATCACCTCGACGGTGTCCCGCGTCAAGACGCCGCGGAAGACTCGTGTCCAATCGGACTGGAGCACCAGCCCAGGGTTCTCTCGGAACAACGGCAGCTTCGCCTGGTACGACGCCAGGATCAGCTTGGCCGACTGCTCGATCTCGGTGCGCTGCTGCTTGGCGACGTTGAGGATCTCAGAAACCTGGCCGGTCACGGGGTACCGGTGTTCCTCCCCATCGATGACAACGGCCTCACCGTCCATCAGCATGTGGATGGTCTCGAGGATCGCGGCCTGCTCCTCTTCTTCGCCCAGTTCCACCGCAGCCTCGTATCGGTTGATCTGATCGAGGATCGGCTGCGCCGCCTCGCCTGCCACGCGGCTGAGCTCGTTGGACGCGAAGCTCTCGGCCTGCACCAGCCGCGACTGCGATTGGCTTTCGGCGGTCTGCACGTCGGCGAAGGAGGACCACACACTCAACGGAGGCGTGCGTGTCTTCATCGACATCGACTCGACCACGATGCCCGCGCCGATCGCTTCAAGGGTCTCCTGCGCGATGCGCTGCGCGCGGCTGGCCACGCCACCCGCGCCACCCGTCTCGCGCAGCAGATCATCGATCGCCGTCGAAGCCACGGCGCGGATCACGCCGCGCGACACAGCCGTCCGCACGATCTCCTGCTCGTCCTCGGGCGTGATGCTGGTGGCAAACTCCCGAGGATCCTCCCTGCGGTATACCACCGTCCACTGCGTGTGCACGAGGTTCTGGTCGCTGGTGATAAGCGAACCGTCGCGCTCGGGATCGAGGGACCGCTGGGGCGAACGCGCCAGTTCTTCGAGTGACCTGCCGCGGTCACGCTCGCTGACACGGAACCAGAACTCGTCCTCGATTTCCACCGTCCGCTGGCCGGTCTGCACGCGAATGAGTTGGCCAAGCGGGTACGGCGGCGCCCACGTCAGACCAGACGGAATCGTCTCGGCGCTTGGTCGGCCGAACACCACCTTGATGCCCGCCTCACCCGCGTCGATCGTCCTGAAACCACTCAGGATATAGATCAGCACCAGGCCGCCGATGGCCACCTGCAACAGGCGGTACATCGTGCGGAAGGCCGCCGCAAGCGACTCATTGGCCGCGTGCATGTCGTTGATGGCCTGCTCGCCCATGCCGGTATCCGAACGCAGGCGCACCGACGCCTCTCGCGCGGGCGGGCCGCTGCCGGCGTCCTCGCTCAACGCGGGAAGCATCGATTCGAGCGAATCGCCCTCCCCCGGACTGGGATTATCCGGCCCGTTATCGCCCGGACGGTCGGTCGGATCACTCATCGCCGCGACCCTCCCGCGTCTCATCGTCGCCCGTGCCGGACTCGCCCATGAACACCTCGGTGCCCGGGATCGTGTCCGGGTCGGCCGACTGGAACAACGCCGGATCGAGCAGGCTCAGGCCTGGGGTATCGGTCGAGAACAGGAGCGTGGCCCGGCTGAACATCGCCTCGTCGAGCAACTCCAGGTTCTTCAGGAAGATGGCCAGCCCCGGCTCCTCGGTCATTTGCGCGAGATAGCGAGCCGCCTCCTGATCGCCCCGAGCCCGGATCTGCCGCGCGCGGCTCTCGGCGAACGCCATGATCTTGCCCGCGTCACTTTCGGCGTTCGACCGGATCGCGTTCGCCTCGCTCCGCCCGATCTCCTGCAGGCGGGTCACGATGCGGGCGCGGTCCTGACGCATGCGCTCCAGGGCGGCCTCGGTCGTCGTCTGTGGCAGGCTCGTCCGGGCGATGCCCGCCTGCACGATCTCGATGCCGAACGCACGATCGCCCTGGCCTTCGAGCATCGTCTTCATCTGCTCGAGCACCTGGGCCTCGAGCTCGTCGAGCTTTGACGCCTGCTCGTTGGGCGTGAACAGGTCGCTCATCGAGTATGCGCTCAACGCCGACATCGCGCTGCGGAGATTGGACTCAACCAGCGTGGCGGCCGCACGGTAGTGATCAGCCGCCCGCGGACCCGTGTTGCTGAATCGGCTGTAGAACGTGCTGACCTGGTCGGGTTTCACGCGCCAGATGGCGAATGCGCCGACGATGAGTTGCCTGTCGTCGCGGGTCTGGTACGTCTCGATGCGGGCCTGAGACATCCTGTTCGTTGTTTCATACTTGGTTACGCCCTCGAAGGGGTAGAACCACTTCCATTCCAGGCCGGGTTCGGTGATCTCCCGTTCGACCTTGCCAAGGCGGGTCACGACCGCCGACTCGGTGAACCGCACCGTGAAGGTCGTCGCGTAGAGCACCAGGACGATCACGAAGAGGATCGCGACGATGAACGTCAAGACGTACTTGTACTTGGCCATACCCGATTCAACTCCTGCTGCGTGGGGCCAACAGTCCCGCCCCGCCATTGGATCGTCGCGAAGTGGTCAGTTCCCAGCCGAGCCGGAGTAGCCGTCCTCGATGACGGCGCCCGACTGCCGGCTGTGCGTAAGGTCGACGTCCATCGAAACGTCCCCACCACCCGGCACGAGGATGATTCGCTTGCCGTCGAGCGCATCGAAGAATCGATCGAGATAGAGCGAAGCACGGAAATACCGCGGGTTCGCGCGGTCGGCCGCCGCCTGGCCCATCGCAAGCTGCGTCTCGCCCCACTGGCCCATATGCCGCTCCCAACGCTCGGCCTGGGCCTCGGCGATCATCGACGCCGCCTGTCCACCCGCCGCGGCGAGCAAGCCATCGATCTTCAGTTCCTGTTCGACGATCGCGTTCTCCAAGTCCTCGTCGAGCTGCGCGCCACGCCGGGCCTGCAAGGCCTGGAGCGTATCGATCTCTGACACGATCTCGCCGGCAAGTTCGACCGAGCCCACCGCGCTCGTCAGCGACCGGATCGCTTCGGCCTCGGCGGCGTTCAGCTGCGCCTGGTACTTCTGCTCCTGCTCGACGACCTGCCCGAACTGCAACGCAACCCCCGACGGCGGCGATACGCCCGAAACGCCGACCGACAGGATGCGCACCACCGGCTTGCCGTCCTGCTTGGGGTTCACATCGATGAACTCCTGCTCGAGCCGCTGACGGATCTCTTCGGCCATCTCGGCGCGCTTGGGGCCAAGCAGTTCATCGACGCGCGTGCGGAGCAAGTACCGCATCACCACCTTCTGCGTCAGGCGCTGGAGCATGTCCAAGTGCTCGCCGTCCTGGGTAAAGAGCTCCCAGGCTTCGACATCGTCCACGGTGTACAGCACCGGAACCTCGACGCGCATCATGCTCAGGTCGCGACCGAACTCCACCTCCGACCCCGCCTCGACCTCGCCGCGTGATGGCTGCACCAGCATGGTCGACTCGTTCTCGGCCTGCAAGTTCGTCCACAGGTACGCATCGACCTCGATCGCGCGCTTGGCGCTGGCGCCCAGAATCTCGCGAACCGTGCCGGTCGAATAGCCCGCCAGCTTGGCTTGGTTGCCCTCGCCACGCTCATAATGGCCCGGGATCTCGATGCGATCGATGGGCCATGGCATCTTCCAATGCACGCCCGGTGGCACGTTCGTCTCCACGATTCGCCCGAAGCGTGTGTGGATGCCCATCTGGTCGGGCTTGACGACCACGAACATCGACATCACCCAGAACACGATCGCACCGATGAGCAAGAGCAAGGGCGCGCGACGCGTCAGCAGCTTGTACATCCAGCTACGAGACACCTCGTAACCAAACTGGTAATCGATCGCGCCGCTGACCGACTCGGCCACCATCTCCGGTGCGGCCACGGGCCCAAGCAGGCGCGAGGCGAACGGCGGGCGGAACGTCTCGTCCGGCTTGCGCGGACGATACAACTCGAGCAGGAAGTTCAGGATCGCCTCGGCCCCGAACAGCACGAGCAACGCGGGCGAGACGTACAGCATCACCCGGATAACCTCGCTCGAACCGAGTTGATGCACGACATGGCCCGCACCGACCAGAAGGCCGAAGAGAGCGGTGCCCGCGGCAATCGTCGCGCCCCCTTGGAGCGCCTGCCAGGCCGGCCGCTTGGCCATGCCAGCCGTATACCGACTGAACATGAACCCGATCACGGCAATCGCCAACCCCAGCGTCAGGCCCACGAGTTCGTGGGGGGGCGCGGCAAAGGCGTCGGGATCGGCGAGTTCACGCCCGGGCCCGAAGCGCAGCAGGCCCGCCGCGATGAGGGCCGCGCCGAAGAGCAGCCCCACGGCCGGAACAGCGATCGTCCGCACCAGCTTCAGGCGCCGATCGGCCACGCGCAGGCCGCCGTCGGCCTCATCGAAGACCGAGGACGTCGCCGCATCGGTGGCCGCGAACGCCTCGGCCTCCATCGCCTCGATCCGCTCGCGGCGGTGCTGGTCGTACATGATCAGCAGCACGATCCATGGCACGATGCCGACCAGTGCGAAGACCGAGCCCGTCACGGCGGTCGGCTCTTTGCCAACCAGCCCATAGACCAGCAAGGCCACGCCAAACACGCCTTGGAAGATCAGCCCCAGGATGCTGTGGCTGGCCGCACGCTTGTAGGTATTGAAGTCGCCCGACATCCAGAAGCTCCCGACGGGAATCCAGTCGTGAAATCAGTCAAACCGCTCGGGACCCGCGGCGGCTCCCGGCGATCTCGCGCCGGCAGCCGGGCCACGGCCCCGCCCATTCTCACGCCCCGGGCCCGCGCTTTCCACATGCCGGCGAGACGATCCTTCGTGCTCTCACTCGCCCCTCCCAGGGCCCGCCAGCGACCAGAAAAACCGCCGACGCATTCGGCAGCTACGAATCGGGTCGCCCCGGGTTCGGCACCGAAGGGCAATAAAATAGCATCCCGTACCGACCCTGGAGGCCACCAAGGGCGAATCATTGCCACACCCGACCCGCGCAGGCCCCGCACCGGCCCGCCCTTCGACGATCCACCCCCACGGGGAGGCCCATGCTCAGCCAGTTCTTCACCATCGCCCGCAACACCTTCGTCGAGAGCGTCCGCCAGCCTATCTTGCTGCTGCTGATCCTCATCAGCGGCCTCTTGCAGGTCATGAACACCTGGATGGCCGCCTTCAGCATGGGGCGGATGAGCTCGGCCGAGGTCTACGGCGACAATAAACTCTTGCTGGACGTGGGCTTAGCCACCATTTTCGGTGCCGGCATGTTGATGGCAGCTTTCCTCGCCACCGCCGTCATCTCCAGCGAGATCGATCGCAAGACCATGCTCACCGTGGTCAGCAAGCCCATTTCTCGCACCTGGGTCATCCTCGGCAAGTACCTCGGCGTCGCCGGCGCCATCACGGGCGCTGTGGTCATCATGCTCGCGTTCCTGCTGCTGGCCATACGCCACGGCGTGCTGACCACTGCGGGCGACCACCTCGACATGCCCGTCATCCTCTTTGGCCTGGGCGCCGTCATCGGGTCGCTGCTTCTCGCCGCCGCGGGCAACTTCATGTACGGCTGGTCGTTCAACCAGACCGCCGTCGCCGCCATGCTGCCCCTCATCCTGTTGGCCTATGTGGGCGTGCTGCTGGTCTCCAAGACGTGGGAGATCCAGCCCATCACCACCGACCTGCCCGTCAAGATCGTGACGGCGTGCCTGGCCATGGTGCTGGCCATCCTCGTTCTGGCAGCCGTCGCGACCGCCGCTTCCACGCGCCTCGGCCAGGTCATGACCATCGTCGTGTGCGCTGGCGTCTTCGTCGGCGGCCTGCTGTCAAACTATTTCCTGGGCCGCCAGGCCTTCACCAACGAGATCGTCGGCGTCGTCCACCAGTACCATCCGGCCGCGACCGGCAGCGATGACCCCTCCTCGCGAGGCGCCATCCTCGAGGTAACCCTCAAGGAGCCCCCCAGAATCGAGGTCGAGCCCGGCGATCCGTTCTACTACGGGCCAAACCCAAACGGCGTGGCACTGGTCACCGGAAACTTCACACCCTTCGACGGCGACCCGAGCAACACGCCCTCGCTTTTCGACCCCACCACGCCCAGCGGCTTCATGGTGCTGAGTACCGAGGGGGCAAGATTGACCGTTCAGAATATCGGACGTGATCCCATCGAGGTCCACCGGGCGCCCGAGCCAAACGATTACATCTTCACAACGCCAACACACATCTCGCCGCTGGCCGCCACGCTCTGGGCTGTGGTGCCCAACATGCACTATTACTGGCTGCTGGACGCTGTCACCCAGAACCGCGACGTACCAATGTCGCACCTGGTCAAGATCGCGATTTACGCTATTTTGCAGATCGGGGCGTTCCTGGCGCTCGCCATTGCGCTCTTCCAACGGCGAGATGTAGGGTAATCCCTCTCAACCACTGGCAACATTTTGCGTAGCATATCTCTGTTCAGGCCCGACTAAAGTCAGGAGTCGGGTGGCGGCCCGTTCCCGCCACATCTCGGTGCCCGCGTGGGTTCGCCTCGCGGCACGCAACGAATCGGAGGCTCCACATGTCATCCCTACTCGACGGCATCGACGTCGCAGATACCAGCAGTTCTTCCAAGTCCTCCGGCGGGCCCAACCCGAAGGTTATCAAGGGTGCCATCGCGGGAGCGCTGTTCCTGCTCGCCGGCGTGGTGCTGGCCATGAACTTCGGCATCATCCCCCCGATCTGGGGCAGCGGTGACTCGGTCAAGAACAAGGCCGGCGAAGAGGTCGTGTACACCCCGCCGTCAGAGGAAGAAGTCCGCCAGATCAACGAACGGCTCGAAGCCGAGCAGGCCGAGTTCATCCGCCGCGGCGGATCCATCGGCGGCTCCTGATTCCCGGAGCGTCCGACAAACGTCGGCCATCCGACGAGCGCAACGTTCATTGACTACGGACGACTCTGGCGAGTTCGCTCGAGGAGGTTTCGCATGTCGTCGTTGCTCGATGGAATCGACATCAAGGATCCGAACGAGAACAAGGCCAAATCCAAGGGCCCAAACGCCACGGCCATCAAGGGTGCCGTGGCGGCCGGGCTTCTCCTGGTTGCCGGCACGTTCTTCGCCATGCAGGCCGGGCTGATCCCCTGGCCCTTCGCGAGCGGACAGCAGGCAAAGTTCGTCCCTCAGGCGCCGCAAGACCCTGAAGTAATCCGGGCGCAGACAGAACGCTTGGAGAAGGAGCAGGCCGATTTCGTCAGGAAGGGCGGCACAATCGGCACGTCCTGAACCGATTCGCACTCCGCACAGGTTCAGTCCTCTCCGTTCTCCGCGTCCATGTCACCAAGTTGGCGGAAGCACGCCTCATACCCCAGCAGCAGCAACGCCACGGCGTCGCTGCTGTTCGTGCTATCCAATGCCTCGACCGGAATGTTGGTCGGCGAGCGGAACGTGAACAGCATGTCGTCCGAGCGGAAGTGCTCGAAGGTCGGCCGCGGGCCCTCGTAGCCCAGGTCGACCATCTCCTCCTCGATCAGTTCGTCGAGCTTATCGCCCGAATGCACCAGGTCGGCCTCGATCGACTCGCTCTGCCAGCGGTCGGCCATCTCCAGAGAAACCCACACCTTGCCACCATCCCATCGCACGCGGTACCACGCGTCCTCGGCCGAGCCATCGGCTTGGCAGTCCAGCCGGCCATCCACGATCTCGCAGTTGGCGAACACACCGGCCGCCTTGGCCTTCTGGCGGACATTCTCGAGCAGGGTGGCAAAGGCCGCCGGGGCGGTGCTGGACGTCGATCCGGACTGGGGCATGGGCACTCCCAAGGGTGGTTCGGGTTCGTTTGGAGGTCTCGAAGGGGCACTGTACGCTCGACAGCCGGGAATTCGGCCGCTATGCTCACCCCGCGCCGGGATTCCCGGCTCGCCCCTCCTAGCCCAGGTGGCGGAACTGGCAGACGCGCTACCTTGAGGTGGTAGTCCTGGAAACAGGGTGGAGGTTCGAGTCCTCTCCTGGGCACTTCTTCGGCTCTCGCACCCGGCCTGACAGGTCCGATAGCTCGTTGGGCCTCCCGCACAAGCCTCTCGATCACTCCAGATCAACCCGCGTCCCGATCGGGCCGATGGATCGGTGTCGGCACGCTCCGAGTTGCGTGCCAACCGAGGGAGCCCGACATGCCCGAGACCCGAGCCACCCCCCCACTGACCGACGATACGTTCGACGCCTTGGCCGCCATCGTCCATGAGCGTGCCGGTATCCGCCTGGACCCAGAGCATCGCGCGAGCCTGCAAGCCCGGTTGGCCGCCCGGCTGGGCGTGCTGGACCTCGACACGTTCGGGCAGTACGTCCGGTTCCTGTCGACGGGCCCCTACCAGCACGACGAGTTCCAGGAACTGCTCACGCTCATCGACCCGCACGAGTCGGCGTTCTTCGAGCACCAGGCCCAGCTCGACATCTTCGAGCGCATCGTGCTGCCCGAGTTGCTCGAGGCCCGCAAGGACTCGAGGCACGTGCGCATCTGGTCGGCCGCCTGCGGCAGCGGGGCCGAGTCCTACACGCTGGCGATCATCGTCAGCGAGGCCCTCGGCGTGCGCGCGGGCGATTGGCACGTCGAGATCCTCGGCACCGACGTGGCCGAGCGCAGGTTGGCGCACGCCAACGGGGCGCTGTACGACAAGGCCGCGATCCACGCCATTCCCGATCATCTCAAGAGCCGCTACTTCAAGCGGACCGGCAAGGGCTGGGCCCTGAGCGACGAGATCCTGCAATTGGTGAGCTTCGAGCCCCACAACCTCACCGACCGCATCGGCGCCAAACGCTACGGCACGTGGGACGCCATCTTCTGCCGCAACACGCTACCACGCCTCGACGAGCAGGCCCGCGACCGCGTGCTGGAATGCTTCCACGACCAACTCGCCGACCACGGCACGCTGTTCGTCGGTCCCAACGAGATCATCCAGCCCGGTCAGCCCTCGTTCATCGCGAGGGCGGAGCGGGATGGGGCGGGATATCGCAAGGGCTGAAGAACTCGCCAAATGAAGTACGCCCGATCCACGTCTGGATCGGGCGTGCGGAGGGCAAAAGCGCCTGGCCGCCTTCCGGCGGGTGGGCACGCGTATCGGTCGGTTGCGGGTCGGCTTATTCGCCGGCCTCTTCGCCGGCCGAGCGGGCCAGCATGTCGCGGAGATAGCGGTTCTCGCGACGGGTCGCCTCGAGATCGAACACGAGGTACTTCACGCTCAGGCGGAGGTAGTCCAGGGACTCCTGCATCTCGCCGATGGCCTTCTTAACCCGGTCGTGGCGGGTCTTGGTCTCGTCGGCGAGCTGGCGGAGGCGATCGCGCTCGCCTTCGGGCATGTCGTTGATCTTCGTGAGTAGCTCGCCCAGGCGGGTGTGAAAGTCGCGATCGTTCATGGTGCCTCCGTCGTTCGTCTCTCTGGCTGTCGTCCGCCCCCGCGGCCTGTGCCAGAACCAGATACAACCGCCGCGCCGCCGTGCCAGACTGCTGGCACAATCTGCGCCCCGTCCAATAAAAATCGCCCTGGCGGCTCGCCAAGGCGGTTCTCGGTCCGTCTGTGACGTTTGGCGAATCCGGGGCCTCGCGGCCGCGTGTCCCGGCTGTGGTGCCCGGTCAACGCCGGACGTTGCGTCCGCGCAACACGTCCTGTGCGTCGTTGGGCATCTTCAACGCGATCCGGCGGAACTCTGCCTCGTTCTCCTGCTTCATGGAGCGGCCGAGATTACGGAGATGGTCCTCCAGGGCCCGGCGAAACTGGACGAAGGCGCTCTCGATCTCGTGGCGAGGAAGCTCCGATAACGGATCAACCAAGCCCGTCTGCGTGGCGGCCCAATCGATGAGCGAGCCCCCACTGCCGTTGAAGCGGAACATGGCGCCGGTGTCCTGGAAGCGGTTGGCCAGGGGCCGCAGGGCGTCGAGCAGGTGCTCGGGCAGGGCGACCATCCTGGCGATCAGGGCGGCGGGCTGGAGGTTGATCGGGCCGTCCTCGGTGGCGGCCAGGGCGGGCGAATCGATCACCTCGCGTACGCCTGCACGCGCGAAGCGGATGCGGACCTTGCGGGTCGGCTCGCTATCGATGATCGTGGAGATCACCGACAGCACCTCGCCGTGCCCCCACTCCGGACGCGTCGACAGGCGGACGCGATCGCCCTTCTTCACTTCGGCCACGCTGCTGTGCACCCCTGCCCTCCTCGGCTCTGGGTCTTGGGGCCGATGGTAGCTCCCTCAGAGGCCGGGCTATGGCCTATCATTCGCTTCTTCGCCTCGGACAGCGCAGCACCGCCCGGCGGCCCGGGTGGGTGCTGCTCGTGTGTTATCGGGAGCCCCCAACAGCCATGATCGAAGCCCTCAAGAGCAACGAGATCGCCGACAAGGTCGGCGGACGCTTCAAGCTGACCGTGCTCATCCAGCGTCGCCTGGTCGAGCTGCTCGACGGGTCTCGCCCGCTGGTGGACCGCGCGGGTCGGAGCGACCTCGAGGTCGTGATCGACGAGATCATGCAGGACAAGATCACGCTGGAGTTCGTCGAGCCCGTGACGGCCGACGAGCTGCCGCCCGCGCCAACGCGGTCACGCGAAGCGCTGCTCTAACCAGAACCCAATGACGGCACAGCCCCAAGCCGACCTGACCGGCCGCCGTGTCCTGATCGGCGTGACCGGGGGCATCGCCGCGTACAAGACGGCCACGGTGGTCAGCCGCCTGAGCCAGCGCGGCTGCGACGTGCGCGTGGCGATGACCGAGGCGGCCACGAAGTTCGTCACGCCGCTGACGTTCGAGGCGCTCAGCGGCAACCCGGTCGTCACCGGCGTGTGGGACCATCACGACCCGGGCGACGTGCAGCACGTGAACCTGGCCGACCGCGTCGATCTGGCGCTCGTCGCGCCGTGCACGATGGACTGCCTGGCGCGGTTGGCGCACGGCCACACCAGCGACCCCATCACGCTCATCCTCAGCGCCATCGATCGCGCGAAGACACCTGTGCTGCTATCGCCCTCGATGAACAGCGTGATGCTGGCCCAGCCCAGCACGCAGCGGAACCTCGCGCAGCTTCGCGAGGATGGCTATCAGATCCTCGACGCCGAGAGCGGGTGGCAGGCGTGCCGGCATGTCGGGCCGGGGCGTATGCCAGAGCCAGAGACGCTGATCGAGGTCGTGGTCGAGGCGCTGTTGAAGCGTTAGATTGCGATCGGCTTCGCGGGGTCGTGGCCGGCGATCACGTCGGACAGCAACCGCGCCAAGCCCTGCGGGAAGAACGTCTCCCTCGAGCGTTCGATCTCGCCGCATGACCACCAGCGCATCTCCAGGATGGGCTCGTCGGTGCGGTTGTGGAGCCGCTGGGGCGTCTGAACCCTCAGCACGAAAAACCGCTCGTGGAAGTGCTTGAGCTCGCCCTGGTGCATGAGCTGGT
>JAUHYE010000059.1 GCA_030426395.1 Phycisphaerae bacterium | reverse complement strand
CGTCCCGGGCGGGCCGGCGTGACTTGAGCCCGTGCTGGAGCGCCGCGATGTCCGACTGGTTCTCGCGCATCAGCGGGTGAACCTCCCGATGATGTAGCGACTGCCCGCCCGGCGATCGGTCACGCGGTAGAGCTCGCCGTCACGCAGCCGCACGATCGTCTCGTACCTCGGTGGCGGCGTGCTGCCGGCGAAGGCGCCCCATCGCTGGCTGACGAAGGCCGCCACTGGCACGCTGAGGATCGCCAGGAACAGGCCGACCAGCAGGGCGACGCCGACCGGGATGAGCCAATGGGGTGCGCTGCGATCGGCCATGGGGGCGCCTCCGGGCGTAGGTCTGGATGACGCTACGGGCGTGCCCGTTCACGCCCCGGCGTTCGCCTGTGGCCTCTCGTTGCCGCACTCGGGGCAGCGCTCCATCCCCCCATCCAACTGGTACCCGCACCCCGCGCACCGGCCGCGCTTCGTCCGGTGGTGGCGGCGGGCCGAGCGGGCGAGGCTGAGGCCCATCAAGGGCGCGAGCAGGAGGGCGGCGTAGACCAGCGTGTTGGCCGCCAGCCCGGGCCAGATCGGCCGCCACGGCATCACGTCGTTGGCTTGGGGGCCGGTTCGCCCCAGTGGCAGGGCGACCAGGCCGCTTTCGAGTGTGGGCTGGCCGCGCCCGCGGTACCGCAGGCCGTAGGCCGCGTGCCAGGGCCAGCCGGCCGAGAGGGCCTCGACGGTCGTGTACCCCTCGGGCGGGGGCGGGCGGAGGAAGGCGGGCCGGGGGTCGCTCGCGTGCGGCTCGAGTTCGTTGGGTCCTTCGAGGAACTGGTTGGCGTACGAGGGGGCCGCCCGCGTGCTGCCCCGCAGCCGCATGATGACGCCGCGGCGGTCGCTCATGGTGATGGTCATCCGCGTCGAGGTCGCGGTCTGCGTGGTCGTCGCGGGCTGGTGGTGCTCGGTGAGGAAGTAGACGCCATCCCCGGCGCCGCCACCATCTTCTCCCCCATCACGGATGCGGTGCATCTCGCCCACCATCGACGAGCCCGTCGAGAACGCGCCCCACCGCTGGCTGACCAGGGCGGCAACCGGCACGCTGAGGATCGCCAGCAGCAGGCCGATGAGCAGGGCCAGTCCGATGGGAATGAGCCACCGGGTTGCGCTGCGTTCGGCCATGGGGACGCCTCCGGGCGATGGTACGGGCGGGGCCGCGCGTGCCTTGCCATCGGGCTCGGATGCGGCGGTCGGTGGGGGGGTGGCGGGGCGGCCGCCCGGTCAGACCCGGACGATGCGGCGCCCCTCTCTGCCGCACTCGGGGCAGCGCTGCATCCTCAGCCCCAGCGGGTATCCGCAGCCCGCGCACCCGCCGCGGGCCCGGCGTGTGTTCATTCGCAGGCCGCGAAGGGACCACCACGCCAGCAGCAGCGCGCCGCCATAAAGCAGCGTGTTGCCCAGCAGCCCGGTCCAGATGGGGAACATTGGCAGGACGATGTCCTTGCCGCTGATTGTCAAACGGAGCAGGCCGTGCTCGCGGCGGGCCGTACCTGGGTGGCCCTCAACGTGTGTCAGCGAGTGGGCCGCGTGCAGCGGCCAGCCGGCCGAGACGCCCTCGATGGACGCGAAGCCCGGGGCGGGAGCGCGGCGGAGGAAGGCCGGCCGGGGGTCGTCCAGGACGCCCAGCGATGGCGGATCGAGCACCGGCCTCGGCCCGGTCGGGTCCTGGTCCGGCGGCACGATCCGGACGATCCGCTGGCGCATGAGGGTGGGCCTGTGGAACTCCTGCGCCCCATCGATGCGGTACCACTCCTGCACGGCGTACACCGTGCCGTCGCGGGCCTCGTACAACCGCAGCGTCGTGTTGGTGGGCGTGCCGGGGGCCGGCACGAGCTGGGCCAGCGTGGCCGCCACCGGCACGCTGAGGATCGAGAGACACACACCGGCCAGCAGGGCGACGCCGACGGGGACCAGCCACCGGGTTGCGCTGCGTTCGGCCATGGGGGCGCCTCCGGGCGATGGTACGGGCGTGTTCGTTCACGCCCCGGCGTTCGCCGGTGGCCGCTCGGCGCCGCACTCGGGGCAGCGCTGCATCCCGTCGTCGAGCGGGTAGCCGCAGCCCGCGCACCCGCCGTGGCGGACGCGGCGGCGGCGGAGGGTCCCACGCACCCCTCGCAGGCCGGCCCAGGGCACGAGCACGAGCGACGCGTAGAAGGCCGCGTTGGCCAGCAGCCCGGGCCAGTGGGGGAGGTAGGGCAGCACAGAGTCCTTCCCACCGATCGTGATCCGGGCCTCGCCCCTGGTGCGGCGGTACCCCGGGCCGCCCGAGGGATCGCGCACGTCCCGCGAGTAGCCCGCGTGCCAGGGCCAGCCGCTCGAGTAGCACCGCACCTCGGTGTATTCGATCGGGGGCGGCCGTCGCAGGAAGGCGGGCCGCGTGTCGGGCTGGGGCGGGTTCAGGGTTGGGTTGAACAGCCGTCCCAACTCGCTGTCGGTGGGGGCCAGTGGGCTCTCGGGGTGGAGGCGCAGGCCCACCCGGTGCCGCAGCAGCCTTGGTGGCCCGGTGTTGCCCGGTTTGGTCGAGCCCCGCTCCAGCAGCAGGTACAGGCCGCCATCATCGAGTTGCACCAGCGTGCTCACGACCGGCGCGTGCTGGCTCCCGCTGAAGCCGCCCCAGCGCTGGCTGACGAGGGCCGCGACCGGCACGCTGAGGATCGAGAGCAGCCCGCCCGCGAGCAGGCTGACGACGATCGGCAGCAGCCACCGACGTGCCCTTCGCTCGGCCATGGCCGCACCTCCGGGCGATGGTACCGGGGTGGGCCCCGCCGTCGTCCCGCCGCCGGGGCCCTGTGCCCCGCTCAACGGGGCACGCGGCCCGCTCGACGGGACGCACGCCAACTCGGGCGGGGCGTTCGGCCTCCGGCCCGGGGCGTTCGCCCCTGGCGGGCCGGCGAACGGCCCCCGGCCGCGGGCGCTCGCCACTCCCCCCGGGGCGAGCGGCTTTTTGTCGTGGGCGGACGGATTGGAGTGAAGGGCGGTGGGGGACGGGCCGATGGAGGGGGTGCGGGCGGGTCGGGCATGGGTCCCGGGCCGGGCCGCGAGATGGAGCCGGGCCATGCGTGTGATCCCTAAGAAGCTCGTCGAGATGCTGTGGTTCTTCGCCGGCCGGGTGGACACCTGGGAGGAGAACGCCGCGGCCATCGGCCTGGACGCCCAGACCGTCCAGGCCGTGCGTCAGGCCCTGCTCGAGGCCGAGGCGGCCCGGGCCGAGGCGGCCAGGACCCGCCAGGCGGCCGAGGCGGCCAGCGCGACCTACCGGGCCAAGGCCAGGAAGCTCCGCAAGCTGGGCTCGGGGGCGGTGGCGACCATCAAGGCCCACGCCCAGACCACCGGCGACGCGTCGGTCTACCCCGCCGCCCGCATCCCCAAGCCCGCCGCCAGCGGCAAGGGGGCCGCCCCGGGCACGCCCACGGGCTTCAGGGCGTGCCTGCTCAACGGCGGGCGGCTCCAACTCGACTGGGACTGCGACAACGGGCGGGCCCGCGGGGTGGTCTACGAGGTCCGGCGGTCGGTCGACGGCGGGCCCTACGCCGTGGTCGATATCGTCGCCGAGAAGCGGTTCGTCGACACCACGCTGCCGCGCCGCACGGGCCAGGCGATCTACCGCATCACGCCCACCCGGGCGGCCGGGCGGGCGGGCAACAGCGGCTCGGCCCTGGTGCGCGGCAGGAGCTTCGACTACATCGTGAGCATCGGGAGCCGGATCGTGAGCGAAGCCCGGGACGCGGCCTGAGGCGTCCGCAGAGACCGTTCTGGGGCCGCTCGCGGGGGGCCCTACCCTTGTTCGCGGCCACCGAGCCGCACTCCAGGAGACGACATGACCCAGACGCAGACCGCCAGTGCAACAGCGACCCAGACCCCCCTCGCCGAGGGGCTCGCCGGCCACGCGCTGGCGACCGATCCGGCGATCGAGAAGGCCATCGGCACGCTGGTCGAGCGGGTGGGCGCCCACAGCTCGCAGATCACCGACGTGCGGCCCCCGCGGGATGCGGCGGCGGCGAGCTTCGATGAGCTGGTGGCCCGGGCCGAGGCGATGAAGGGGCGGCCGCTGCTTTATAAGTACATCGGCAGCGGCGTGGGGAACGGGGCGCTCGTCGAGCTGGCCGATGGCAGCGTGAAGTGGGACATGATCATCGGCATCGGCGTCCACATGTTCGGGCACAGCCACCCCGAATTGGTCCGCGCCGCCGCCCGCGCGTCGATCGAGGACGTCGCCAAGAGCGGCAACCTGATGACCAACGCGAGCGCTTATGCGTTCGGCGAGAAGCTGGTCGAGCTCGCGGGCCGCAACAGTCGCTTGAGCGAGGCGTTCATTACAACCTCGGGCGCGGTCGCCAACGAGAGCGCCATCAAGATCGCCTACCAGAAGCACGCGCCCGCCAGCCGAGTCATCGCCTTCGAGCACTGCTTCATGGGGCGGACCGTCACGATGGCCCAGATCGGCGATTCGGCGGGCGGGCGGCAGGGCATCCCGCTCTCGACCCAGGTCGATTACATGCCGTTCTATGACCCGATCGAGGCCGAGGCGATGGGCGTGACGAAGTACATCGACAAGGCCAAGGCGAAGCTGCAGGAGTACATCACGCGGTACCCCGGCCAGCACGCGTGCTTCATCTTCGAGCTCGTCCAGGGCGAGGGCGGGTTCAACACGGCCCCGCGCGAGTTCTTCGTCGAGCTGATGGAGATGTGCAAGGCCAGCAACATCGCCGTCTGGGACGACGAGATCCAGAGCTTCGGCCGCACGCGGCAGATGTTCGCTTATGAAACCTTCGGGCTGGGCGAGTACGTCGACCTGTTCTGTGTGGGGAAGATGACCCAGGCCTGCGCCACGCTGTGGACCGAGGAGTACAAGCCCAAGCCTGGCCTGCTCAGCGGCACCTTCACCGGCAGCGCGACGGATTTTGCTGTTGGGTTGAAGATGCTCGAGATGCTCGAGGATGGGGACTATTACGGTGACGATGGCCTGATCGCCCAGCACCATAAGGCTTTCCGCGAACAAGTCGACGCGCTCGCGGCAAAGCACCCCGAGTGGTTCCCCGTGACCGACAAGATGTCTGGCATTTCCGGTGGCGAGGGCGGCATGATGCGCTTCACCCCATTCGGCGGCGACCAGAAGAAGGTCATCGCCGCGTGCAAGGCCTGCTTCGACGAGGGCGTGGTCCTCTTTTGGTGCGGCCACGGGCCCTACCACGTCCGCATGCTGCCGCCGATGGGCGTGATGAAGCTGGAGGACTGGCCGCGGGTGTTCGAGGTGGTGGAGCGTGGGCTCGCGAAAGTCGCAGGCTGAAGCATGCACATCATCCGCCGCGCGAAGATCGAGGACGCCGACACGCTGCTGAAGCTGGCCAGGATGGTCCACTTCATCAACCTGCCGCCCGATCGCGACATCATCGTCGAGAAGATCCTCCGCAGCCGCGAGTGCTTCAAGCACGTGGCCCGCGGCGAGCCGCTCGCCGACGACCCCAAGACGCTGCGCCGCAGCGGCACGGGCGACGGGCTCAAGCAGAGCCTCAGCGAGAGCGAGCTGTTCGTCTTCGTGCTCGAAGACAGCGAGACCGGCTCGCTGCTGGGCTCAAGCCAGCTCGTCAGCTCGATGGGAGGCCCCGGGAATCCGAACGTCGGCTTCAAGATCTCCGAGCGGCGGTTCTTCAGCGAGAGCCTGCACACGGGCATGACCCACACCGTCGCCACGCTGCACCTGGACGAGAGCAGCCCCACCGAGATCGGCGGCCTGATCCTGCAGCCGGCGTACCGGGCCCACAAGGCCAAGCTCGGCCGCCTGCTCAGCTTCGTGCGCTTCCACTTCATGGGCGTGTACCGGCAGAACTTCGCCGACCACGTGCTGGCCGAGATGATGGCGCCCATCAGCGATTCGGGCGACAACCTGTTCTGGGACGCCCTCGGCCGTCGGTTTATCAACCTGAGCTACGACGAGGCCGACCGCTTCTGCCAGTACAGCCGCGAGTTCATGTTCAGCCTGATGCCGCGCGAGGACATCTACCTGTCGTTGCTACCGCCCAAGGCCCGCCAGGGCGTGGGCCAGGTGGGCAAGGACACCGTGCCCGCCCGCAAGATGCTCGAGAAGCTGGGCTTCGAGTACAAGGGCGTCATCGACCCCTTCGACGGCGGCCCGCACCTGCAGGCCGTGACCGACGACATCCCGCTCGTTCGTGCGACCGAGACCGTCAAGCTCGGCAAGGCCGCGGCCCAGTCGTCGTGCAAGGGCATGGCGATCGTGAGCACGCTGGACAACGAGGGCGAGTACGTCGCGTTGCAGTCGCCGTTCGTGCGCAAGGGGAGTGCGCTGTGCCTGCCGAAGGAAGCCATGGCCGCCTTGCACGCCAGCGAGGGCGACGAGGTGGCGTGCACGGTGATCAACCCCATGCCCACGCTCGAGCCGCGCAACGAAGCGATCAAGACGCGGAGCACGCACAAGAAGAAGCCCACCGCCAAGAAGACTCGGAGGAAGAAGACCGGATGACCACGCTCGAAGCCTTGTCGAACCCGCCCAGCAACCTCGTCGGCGGCGTGTACCACGCCATCGAGGGTGATTCGCTCGTGTCGCACGATCCCTCGCAGCGTGGCCGCGTGATCTGGTCGGGCGCTCCCACGGTCGAGCATGTGGACATGGCTGTTGCCGCCGCGCGCGACGCGCTGCGCACGTGGAGCCGGTGGGACATCGAGAAGCGTTCGGACGTGCTGCTGCGCTACAAGGCCCTCGTGCAGGAGCGGGCCGGCGACATTGCCGACCTCATCGCGCAGGAAACCGGCAAGGCGATGTGGGACTGCAACGGCGAGGCGTCGGCCCTGGCGGGCAAGGTCGACATCACGCTCGAGCAGGGCGCCCACACCGGCCGCCAGCGCGTGAGCGGCTTCTCGCTCGACCTGGGCGAGAAGAAGGAGGGCCGCTGCTGGTTCCGCCCCCACGGCGTGATGGCGGTGGTGGGGCCGTTCAATTTCCCGGCCCACCTACCAAACGGCCACATCGTGCCCGCGCTGCTGATGGGCAACACGGTGGTCTTGAAGCCCAGCGACAAGGCGCCGGCGGTGGGGCAACTCATCATCGAGCTGTTCCAGCAGGCTTTGGACGAGGCGGGCGCGCCCAAGGGTGTCGTCAATCTGGTCCAGGGCAAGGCCGACGTCGCGCAGAGGCTGGTCAACCACGAGGACGTGGATGGCATCGCGTTCACCGGCTCGTGGCCCGTGGGTCGCAAGATCCTCGAGAGCAACCTCGACACGCCGGGCCGCATCGTCGCGCTCGAAATGGGCGGCAACAACGGCGTGCTCGTGATGCCCGACGCCGACCTCAAGCAGGCCGCCATCGAGATCGCCCGCGGCGCGTTCGTGACGACCGGCCAGCGCTGCACGTGCGGCCGCCGGCTGATCGTGCACGAAGCGGTCGCGGGCAAGCTCATTCCCGCGATCCTCAAGGCCGCCGGCGCGATGGTCATCGGCCCGCCGAGGAGCGAGGCGCCGGTGTTCATGGGTCCGATCATCGACGATGCCGCCCGTAACACCGTGCTCGACTTCCAGGTGCGTGCCGCGAAGAACGGCGGCGAGATTCTGATGCAGGCCACCAAGCCCGCCTCGCTCGAGGACGGCTCGTATATCAGCCCGGGCGTGATCCGCGTGGACAAGTTCACCGCAGGCGATGGTGACGATGCCGGGTGCGATGTCGAGGTCTTCGGCCCGATGCTCCGCATCACGACCGTGGGCTCGTACGAGGAGGGCATCGAGCAGGTCAACGCGACGCGGTATGGCCTGGCCGCCAGCATCTTCACGCACGATGACGACCTGATCCACGATTTCATGGCCGACGCCCGCGCGGGCTGCGTGAACCTGAACTGCGCGACCGCCGGCGCCAGCAGCAAGCTGCCCTTCGGCGGGCTTGGCACCAGCGGCAACCACCGCCCCGCCGGCGCGTTCGCGCTGGACTACTGCGCGTACCCCGTCGCTGGCATGCTCGAGCGTGGTGATGCGGCCGTGGTGGCGCCGGGGATGGCGTTTGACGATTCCTGGCTGGACTAGCAGCCCGCGTCGAACAGGTTCTGGAACGCGAGGAAGTCGAAGAGCGTGAGCTCGCCATCGCTGTCGAAATCGGCGGCAAGGTCTCCCGCGTCGAACAGGTTCTGGAAGCTCAGGAAATCGAACACGGTCAGCGCGCCGTCGCCGTCCAAGTCGGCCGCGCAGGCGATGATCTCGCCGATGACGCGAACTTCTCGGACGGGTTCATCGGGTGCGTTGCTCTCGATGCGGACCGTGGCCTCGAATGGGCCGATGGTTGACGTATCGACCGGGATGGCGTGGGTAATACCTTCGCCGCCGGCGTCGTCGGTGAACTCGCCCATGGGTACAACGATCGATCCATCGCCCACCAGCGTGTACCGCAACGGCTGGATGCCGCCCGGCGGTGCGGCGATGGTGTCGTCGCGTTGCCAAAGATCGACGTTGCCGGCGTTCGACACTGTCAGCTCAGCTTCCAGTTCCGCGCCAACGGCCACCCGGCCGAAGTTCAGCCGCGGCTGACTGATGACCCGCGCCGGCAGCAGGAAGTCGCAGAACACCGGGATGTGCCCGCCCTCGCCGCCGGTCGAGTCGTACAGCGCGTTGGCGATGGTCTCGCCCACCATGCGGTTGCCGCGGCGGCGGAGCGTGAAGTTGAAGCTGGTACCGTCGTTGCCCCAGCTCCGATAGCTGTGGTTTGGGTCGTCGAAGGTCGTCGTGCTGAAGGGCGTCGTCCAGTCGCCCAGGTAGTCGAGGCCGTCGCCGTCGATCAGGTCGTCGCATACCAGGATCTGGTCGAGGCGGTCGTCCATCTGCGTGAAGGGGTCCTGGCTGTGGACGAACACGAAATCGGGGTTGTTCACCCACTCGCCCGGCGTGGCGATGGGGTCGAACACGCGGCCGTGATTGTTGGTGCGGTCCTCGGTCAACTCGATGTACAGCGGTTCGGTCGACCGCTTGACGTTGAGGTCGCCGCCGATGAGGAAGTGCGTGCCCTCGGGCAGCGTTTGCGCGTCGGCCCGGAACTTGACCGCTTCATCGTGTCGGCGAACCTCGTCGGCGGGCGTGCTGCCGGCCTGCATGTGTGTGTTGTACACGGCCAGGTTCGTGGTCGCGTCGTGGTAGCCGGTCAGTTCGAGCGTGTATCGCGTCAGGTGCCGCGGGTGCGCGGGCGGCGTGCTGCCCGAGCCCGCCGACGCGATGACGCCCGTCGCCCGGCTGACCTTGCTCGTGCGGTAGTACACGGCCGTATCGGTCCGCCACGGCCCATCGAAGAACTGAGCCCGCGCCCAATCCTGCCCGCCGCGCGGGTCGCTGTTGAGCACGTCCAGGAAGTGCAGCGTCGAGCCCGCCGCGTTGATCTCCTGGATCAGCAGCACGTCGGGGCGGAAGCTCCGGCCGCTGAATTCATCGAACAGCGCGATGCGGAAGATCTCGTCGAGTTCGGGCTCGCCGTCGTAGTGGGTGATGTTCCAGATGCCCACGCGGAGCTGGGCATGGGCGAGGGACGTGGCGGCGAGAAGCGTGCAGAGGGCGGCGGTCTTGACCATCGCCGAGGGTATTGGCGATGGTGCCCGTTCGCGAGCCCTTCGCGAACTCTTAAAAATCGCGACGCTTGAAGATGATCACGGCGATCCCCAGTATGAAAGCCTCGAACAAGAAGCTCGTACCAAGGATCCACCACAGCGGCCGGTTCTCGTAAGCATCCTCGGTGGCCTGCTGGCCTTCCGCCCTGGCCCGCTGGGTGTCGTCTTCGGGTAGTGGGCCGCCGATTTCTCGTATGGCCTCCTGGTCCACGGTCCAGCGGTCGAGCAGGCCGATCGTCTCCTGTGTTTTGGGCAACACGGTCTTGCCGAGATAGATGCCGGTGCGCCACTTCTGGGCGAGGCGCTCCCCCGATTCGATCTCCTCGATCTCGACCCGCTTTGGCGCGATGCGGATGTCGCGCGTGGTCAACTCCTCGTCGGTGGGCTCGTAGCTCTCCAGCGGCTCTTGCCCCTCGGCGGTGCGTTCCTCGTTCAGGTCGTTGAGGATCGCGAGCGTGGCGTTGCGCTCCATCCGTTCGAGCCGGGCTACTTCCACGCGAAGCTGAGACTTGGTCTGCTCGTGTGCGCTCACGGCGATCGCATCGCCCATGTTGATGATAAAGATCACGCACCACACCAGCAGCGTCAGCAGCAGCGCCGCGATCGTCGACCGGGTGATCATGCCCAGCAGCACGCAGATTGCGAACAGGTAGCTGAACATTGCGACCACGATGGGCACGGCCAGGAACACCTCCCACGCCAGCGACCCGCCGCGGATGGCGATCACAAGGAACGCCAGCAGGCTGAACACCGCCACCTGCAACGCCATGAACAGCAGCCCGCCGATGAACTTGGTCAGCAGCAGCCGCACGCGCCCGATGGGTCGGCTCAGCACGGCCTCGATCGTGCCGCTCTGGATCAGGTCGGGGATCATGCCGGCCGTCGAGATCAGCCCCAGCACGATGGCCACCCAGCTCAGCCAGAACGGCACGGCCAGGTTTGCGAACATGAACCGATAGAGCAATCCGCGCGGCAGCGTTTCGCTCGTCAGTGTCACGCCGAAGGCGTCCGCGGGGATCTGGAACCACAGGAACGTGAGGCCCTTCTCGTTGATGCCCACCATCGCGAAGGCAGCCACAACGAGGACGCTCAGGATCATCGTGATCCAGAACAGCTTCTTCGCACAAAGCTCCCGATACGCGTCGACCAGCAGCGCGATGGTCTGCGTCATCATGGCCGGGTCCCTTCCCTGCCCTGGGCAGCGCCCGGGCTGTCGTCGTCGGCCACGGCCTGCATGAACAGGTCCTCGAGCGAGGGCCGATGCGTCCTCACTTCCTTGATGACCCCGCCCTTGGCGCGGATGGCGTCGAGCACGGGCTGGATCGTGCCCGCGTGGGTCGTGCCGATCCAGAGGCGGTTGCCGTGGACCTCGACGCTCTCGCCGGTAGCCAGTTCGCCGACCATGCCGACGCGCCTTGCCAGGCCGGTTCCAGTTGGCGGCGCAAGGCCCTGAGTCGGCGGCGGTAACGTGCTTTGGCCTCTGCCAAACGCCTCTGGCAATGCGCGGCCGAAGAGCGAGCCGGCCGCTTCGAGTTCTCCTTCGACCTCGACCTCGTACCGCAGCATGCCCTCGGTCAGGCTCTCGATGGTGCCCATCGACACCACGCGGCCCTTGTGCATGATGCCCACCGTGTCGCACACCATCTCGAGCTCGCCCAGCAGGTGGCTGTTGATGAACACCGTGCGTCCCTCGTCGCGCATCTGCTGCAAGACCATCCGGATGTCGCGCCGGCCGACCGGGTCGACGCCGTCGGTGGGCTCGTCGAGGATCACCAGGTCCGGGTCGGCCACCAAGGCCTGGGCGATGCCGATGCGTTGTCGCATGCCCTTGGAGTATCCGCCGACCTTCTTGTCGTGCCAGTCGCGCATGCGCACGAGGTCGAGCAGTTCGTCGGCCCGCTTCTTGCGATCTGCGCGGCCCATCTTGCCCATCGCGCCGAAGAACTCGATGACCTGCCGACCGGTCAGGTGCTTTGGCAGGTTGTGGTGCTCGGGGAGGTAGCCGACGCGGGTGAGCGCGTCCTTGCGGCCGATTGGCTGGCCCAGCAGCGTGCCGGTGCCGCCGCTGCGCTTGACGGCGGTGATAAGGATCTTCACCAGCGTGCTCTTGCCCGCGCCATTCGGCCCGAGAAGCCCGAAGATCGATCCCCGCGGCACGTCCATCGACACGCCGCGAAGGGCGTGGACCTTCTTGCCGAAGCCGCCGTAGCGCTTCTGGATGTCCTGGATCGAGACAACGGCATCACTCATGGGCAGCTTCCCCCAGCCGAGCTTGTTGGGCTTTTGGCGTCCTGGCTTGCACCGTCCGGGCACCGCCTGGCGACGACGTGGAACACGTGCCAGTGCTTCGCGTTGCCGCGGGCATCCTCGCCGTCGCGCTCGGCTTCCTCGAAGTGTTCGAGCTTGTATCGCCCTCGGAACATCTCGCCCACCTTGCGACGGGTCTGGTGGCTGCGATCGGGCAGCGAAGCCCAGGTGTCCCGGTCGCCGAAGAGCTGGCCCGCGAACAGCCCGCCGGGTCGGATCGATGCATGGATGCGATCCCAGAGATCATCGAACCTCTCGGGCCGGCAGAACGGCAGGCTGAAGCTGGCATTGAGCAGATCGCACTGCGGCAGTTCCACGGCTTCCATCTCGGCGTGGCGGATCTCCAGCCTGTCGCGTGCTTCGGCGGGCAGCCTGGGGTGGTGGCCGGTCAGCCCGACGGCCATCTCGTGCCCGTCGATGGCCAGCACCCGCCAGCCGTGAGCCAGAAGCTCGACCGTGTCTCGGCCCTCGCCGCAGCCCAGGTCGATGGCGAATCCCGGCTTCTCGATGATCTCCAGGGCCCGGACCAGTGTCTCGCGCGGCTCCTTGCCCGCCACGGCCTTGAAGTACCCCGGCCAGTCGCGAGTGGTAGCGCAGGCGAAGGCCGATGGCGGCTCTTTCATCCGGGCGAACTCGTCCCACGGATGGAGCACGCGGGGCTCCCCGTCAACGCCGCGAGTGGGGGGCTTGGTCGACATAGGGTTGAGGGTATGTATGGCGACCTCCGCAGTTTTGTTGATGCCCTCCGCTCGGCGGGAGAACTTCTGGAAGTTGCTGAGCCGGTCTCGCCCGTACATGACATCGCCGAACTCGCCCAGCGTGCCAGCAAGGCCAAATCACCGAATGCCTGCGCGAAGGCAACTCAGAAGAACGACCCACGCTTCCACGACCGCGGAGGCCCGGCCCTGCTCTTCAATAAGCCCGAGGGCGGCGGCTTTCCCGTGCTCATCAACGCCTTCGGCAGCTATCGGCGGATGGAGATGGCGTTGGGCGATACCGGACTCGAAGCGATCGCGTCAAAGATCGCCGAACTCACCAAACCCCAGCCCCCACGCTCCCTTGGCGAGGCCCTCCAGAAAGCAAAGCAATTCGCCCCACTCCTGAAGATTGGACCGAAGCGCCTCAAGGGTGCTGGTGCATGCCAGCAGGTCGTGCGCAAGGGCGACGACATCGATCTTACGAAGCTGCCCATACTCCGTTGCTGGCCGCTGGATGGCGAGTTCGAGGCCGTGGGCTACCCGGCGGGTATCAACGACGGCATCGAAGGCCTCGGCCATCCCGACATCTCCGAAGACGAGTGGAACGCCACGTACCGCGGCCGCTACATCACGCTGGCGGGCATCCACACCATCCACCCCGATGACCGCAACGAGAAGCGGCCCGCGAGCCACAACATCGGCATGTACCGTGTGCAACTGCTCGGCAAGGACCGCCTGGCCATGCACTGGCACCTGCACCATGATGGTGCTGCCCATTGGCGGAGCTGGAAGAAATTGGGCGAGCCGATGCCGGTCGCGATCGTGCTGGGCGGGCCCAGCGTGCTGCCCTACGCCGCCACCGCGCCGCTGCCGCCGGGAATCAGCGAGTTGCTCATGGCCGGGTTCCTCAACGGCAAGGGCATCCGCATGTGCCGGGCCAAAACCGTGCCGCTGTGGGTGCCCGCCGATGCGGAGATGGTCATCGAGGGTCTGGTGAGCACGGAGGCTGGCTATCCCGGTTGGGACCCGCGCGAAACAGACGAACCGCTCGGCCCTGGCGCCGTCTTCGAGGGTCCTTTCGGCGACCACACGGGCTTCTACTCCATGCCCGATCGCTACCCCATCGTGAAGGTCACGGCCTTCACGCACCGGGAGAACGCGATCTATCCAACGACCGTCGTGGGCCTGCCGCCGCAGGAAGATTACTTCCTGGGCAAGGCTACCGAGCGGCTGTTCCTGCCGCTGCTCAAGACGATTGTGCACGACATCGAGGACTACGACCTCCCGCTCTTGGGCGCCTTCCACAACTGCGCGATGGTTAAGATCAGGAAGGCCTACGCCATGCAGGGTCGACGCGTCATGGCCAGCATCTGGGGCGCGGGGCAGATGGCCTGGACCAAGTGCCTGTTCATCGTCGATGACGGCGTGAACGTGCACGACACCGAGGCGATGCTCAAACTCGCCGCCGAACGCTGCGATCCGATCGCCGACGTCGTGCTGACACAAGGCCCGCTCGACATCCTTGACCACGCCGCCCCGGCCCTGGGCGCGGGCACCAAGATCGGCTTCGACTGCACACGCAAGATGCCCGGCGATCGTTTGACCGACGATCCTCCCGTCCGCAATCTGCCCAACCCCCAGCGCATCGTTTCGGGTGTCGATGGCGCGGCGATGCCCGTGCCCGGCTGGCTGTTCATCGCGACCGAAGAGCGTGGCGAAGCGCTGGAATCACTCGGGCAACGCGTGCTGGCGGCCATCCGAGATGCCGTGCCGTTTGTTGTTTTCCTTGGGCAGGGCGTCAATGTGAACAACCTCGATGAGGCCATGTTCCACTTCCTTGCCAATTGTGATCCAGGTCGTGATGCCCTGCCCGTCGATGGTGGCATCCGCGTCCGCGCCTGGGATGCGACACCCAAGACTCCCGGCGCACTACGCGGCCAGGCCGTCCGCGCATGGCCCCCGGTCATCCGCAGCGATCCCGGGGCGGTCGAGCGGACCGCCGCGATCGCGTCAAAGTTCGAGGATGTTCGAGGCGTCGTCGGTCCGGGCTGAACTGGTCAGGGCGTCTCGGACTCCACAACGACCGCACCAGAGCCGAACTTGGCCGACTCCACGTCGATCAGCCGCACCAGCTCGTTGCGCAGCTCGCGGCTGCGCAGGCTGTCGCTCGACTTGAACCCGTTCATCATGATCGAAAACGCCGCCACCGGCTCGCTGCTGCCCTTTGGCACGATGTACCCCGAGATCGACCGCACGTTGTTCAGGTAGCCCGTCTTGGCCAGCACGTCGTGCCGAAGCTCGCCGGGCGAGAGGAAGTTGCGCCGCAGCGTGCCCTCGCCCGAACGGGCCAGCGACTCGCGGAACAGCGTCCGCACCTCCTGATCATCCACGGCGTTCATGTGCGTGAGCAGGGCCGAGATCGTCGAGGGCGCAACGCGATTCTCCCGGCTCATGCCGCTGCCGTCGGCCAGGCGCAAGCCGTCGAGTGCCGAGGGCCCGATCTCGTCGATCAGCTTGGTTCGCACCGCCGCCGCCCCCAGCGCCCAGCTCCCGCTCTGCATGGTGAACGAGTACCCAAGCCGCTTGAACAGTGCCTCGGCGTGCAGGTTGTAGCTGTCGGAGTTGCACCGTCGCAGCACCTCGGCGATGGGCGTCTTGACGAGGAGCACCGGCATGCCCTCGTGCTTCTCATCCTCGCCAACACGCCGTACCGCGTGCGCCGGCAGGGCGTGCGCCTCGCCGATCTCCACCCCGCGCTGCTCCAGGCGTTCAGCTAGCATCTCGCCGAAGAGGATCGCCGTGTCTCGCAGAGCCGTGGGCGCGCCCACCGATCGCGAAACCTCGCCCGACACGCGCCACTGGTTGCCTTGCGGATCGCGATGGATCGAGATGCTGCTGGCGTGCGGGCGACCGGCGGCGGTCCGCGTGCCGACGGTCCGCGTCGTGTTCTCGATGTCCACCCCGCTGGCCAGCGGCTCGATGACCACGCGGGCGGGCTGATTGATCGACGTCGGCCGCGCGTACACGTTGGCGATGTTCAGGTGGAAGTTCAGCCCGCCCACCTCGGCGCAGTAGTAGTACTGGAGCTGATCCCTGGGCCAGTCCTTGTGCACGGTGTTGCGGTCGAACACCCGGTCATCGATCACCACCTCGCGGATGGTCGTTGGCCCAGCCCTCACGATCGCGTCGGCGATGTAGTCGAGCATCGCTTCCACGTCCATCGGCTCGGGTAGGTCGCTCAGCAGCGAGGGATCGCCGAATCCGGGGTCGCCCGAGCCGACCACGATCAGCGTCTGGCCGTCCAGGATAAACCGCGTGTCGAACGTGAAGTCGGTGCCCAGCGAGAGCAGGGCCGTCGCGCTGGTCAGCAGCTTCATATTCGAGGCGGGAATGAGTGGCTCGTAGGCGTCGATGTCGACCACGCGGCGGCCCGTGCGCAGCTCGACGACGCTCACGCCCACGTCCATCTCCTCCAGGCCGGCCTGGGCGATGGCCCGCTCCAGGTCCCGCTGCAAGTCCGCCAGCGCCGGCAGCGTCGCGACCAGCACCGCGAGCCCCGCCAGCACGCCCGCGAGCCGATTCCCAGAGCCAATCCACCGAACTGATCCCAAAGCCATCCGCGCCTCCGTGCCGCTGGGGTGTATCGTTCCTGCCCACCATCGGCATGCCGGCCGGCCCGGTGTGAGCGGTGGGCGTACAAGTCAGGCTAGACCCCGCCGGCCCATCCCGGGCGACCGTCAGAACTCGGAGGCCACCATGACCGCCAAGCCCGACCCACAAGCCCAGCCGAGCCAGGCCGATCCACTGACGGGCACCGTGCTCGTGGTCGACGACAACGCCCAGAACGCCGAACTGCTCGAGGCCTACCTCGACGACCTGGGCATCACCGTCGCCGTGGCTCACGACGGCCAGGCCGCCCTCGATGCCGTTGCCAGCGACCCGCCCGACCTCATCCTGATGGACATCATGATGCCCCGCATGAGCGGCTACCAAGCCACCGAGCGGCTGAAGGCCGACCCCAAGACCAAAGACATCCCCATCATCATGGTCACCGCCCTCGGCGAGGTAGGCGACGTCGAGCGGGCCGTCGATTGTGGGGCCGACGACTTCCTGACCAAGCCGGTCAACAAGCTCGAATTGCTCACCCGCGTGCGTTCGCTGCTCCGCGTGCGTCAGCTCCAGAGCGACCTGGACAAGGCCCAGAACCAACTCCGCAAGTTTCTACGCGACGAGTGACTCCAACAAAAAACCCACGCCTCACGACGCGGGTTCGTTCGTTTCGATCAGGTCTTCGCTCAAGCCGCGGCGGGCTTGAACTCCCCGGGGTTGCCGGCGGTCGTGCTCTTGAGTGCCGTCTCGACGAGCGTGTCGAACAGCTTGGGATCCTCGATGGCGATCTGGCTGAGCATCTTGCGGTTCAGCGTGATGCCGGCCATCTTCAGGCCGTTGATGACCACGCTGTAGCGGGTGCCGCGCATCTTGCAGGCGGCGGTGATGCGGGTGATCCAGAGCTTGCGCATGTCGCGCTTGCGCAGGCGGCGGTGGGCGTAGGCGAACGCGCCGCCACGGATGACGGCTTCCTTGGCCAGGTAGCGGTGGCTCTTGCGAGCCCCGTAATAGCCACGGGCGCCACGGAGGATGCGCTTGCGGGCGCGGTTACGAGCAGAGCCAATACGAACGCGGGGCATATCAGTGTCTCCTGCCGGGTCGCGGGGCGGCTGGGTTTTCCGGCCGGCTTATGGCCCGCGAATCGGCCACTACAAGAATGTCAAAACGGGGTGCGAGCGTGAACGCTCAAGATTCAGCTCTCGGCGGCGGCTTCCTGAGCGGCGCGACGCTGCTCGGGGCTCGGGCTGCGCTTGATCGTGCTCTTGGGCTGCGTCCGGCCGCGAAGGCGGCGGAACAGCAGCTTCTCCAGACGCTTGGCGTCCGGGTTGGCCATGATCGGATCCTTGCGCAGGTGGCGCAGGCGCTTGCCCGACTTGTGCGAGCTCAAGTGCTTGTGGTTCGCCGAGCGGTGGCGGACCTTGCCCGACTTGGAGATCCGGATCCGCTTGAGCGTGCCCTTATGGGGCTTGGTCTTCGGCATGGCAATCAACCCTTTCCAGAACCCCAGGGCCGTGGGCCCCGGGGAGCGGGGATGCTAGGCGCCACCGTCCCGATTGAAAAGTGGGCAGGCTGGCCCCTAGGGCACCAGGAAAGCATCCTCCGGCCCATCCGCCGTCTCCCGCCCCCGCAGGGTCGACCGGCCGTCGCGGGCCAGATCGCGTTCCACGCTGCCGGGCAGCCAGATGTTGTCGCCGTTTTCGAGAATGGGGCTGGTGATCCAGACCACCGAGCCGTCGCCGAACAGCACATGCTGGCCCCGGCCGGCGAAGTTGCGGGAGTTGGCGTCGGCCCGGGCCGTCTCGCCACGCCGCGACGGCGGCACGATGGGCGAGCGGTCGGCCAGCATGGCGCTGGTGGGGGTGATGTTGAAGGCCTCGTTCTTACCACCGAACATGTTTCGGTAGCTGTACGACACCTCGTCGAGCGAGCCCCAGTCGCTGGCGTCCTCGCCCGTCACGCTGGTGGGGGCCTGCGGGTTGGTGGGGCTGGCGAGCTGGGCGACCTCGACGAAGCCGTCGCGGGCCAGCGTGAACAGGTTGGCCGAGTTTGAGTGGGCCGGGTTCTCGCCAACCTCCCACCAGGGGTCGCCCGCCAGCGAGGCGCTGGCCTGGGGCAACGCGCCATAGTTCGCCGCATAGGCCGCCATGCCATTGCCCGCGGCCGCCATGCGGGCCGAGCTCACGGTCTTGTAGTGGGCCTCGCGCATCGAGGTCAGCATGGGCCAGATCACCGACACGCCCACCACCAGCACCGCCGCGATCGACATCAGGTCTGCCAATCGGATCCGGCCGGCGATCTCGGGCTGCTCGGCCTCGTTCCGCTTGGTCGGCGTCTCGGCCACCTTGGTCATGAGCTTGTCGACCATGTCGGCCGACACCGCCGGCTCGGGCCCCTGGCTCACCAGCGTGGCCAGGCCGTGCACCTTCTGGGCCCGCTCGCGTAAGGCCGCGGGCACGCGTTCCACCCGGCCGCCGGCGAGCATCCAGGCGTCCAGCGCCTCGGCGTCCATAGGCGTCAATTCGGGCGCTTCATCGGCGTCAACGGAAACCGGCGAGCCCGTGGCTCGCATGATCCGCAGCATTGTCAGGTCGGTCAGGGCCGAGTCGGCCGAGATCGCGCTCTCGGCGTTCAGCAGGCCGAGCAACTCGACCACACGCCGGTCGCGGTCGTCGGCGGGCCCCTCGCCGGCCATCCAGCGATCGACGGCGTTGGCGTCGGCTTCGCTCAACCGGTCGTCGGTCCAATTCGTGGGTGTGTCGTCCTGATTCGGGTTCACGATGCGCTCCCCTTCGAATCTCGGTCCGTCTGTCGGTCGCTCGCTCGGTCCGCCTGGGCTTGCCCCGTCTCGGTCAGGTTCCGCTCGTGCATCACGGCCTTCCAGTGCCGGCCGAACGACGCCACGGCGGCGTGCAGGCGGCTCTTGACGGTGCCCAGCGGGATCTCCAGGTCGTCGGCGATCTGGGCGTAGCTCAGCCGCTGGAAGTACGCCAGCAGGAGGATCTCCCGTAGCGTGGGCGAGAGCCGTTGCACCGCGTCCTGCACGAGCCCCTCCAACTCCTGGCGTTCCATACCCGACTCGGGCGGGGGCACGTCGACCGTAAGCAGGTCGATGAAGGTCGTCCCCTCGCCGTCGCTGGCGATCGGCGCGTTCAGTTCGCTGGCCGGCCGCCTGCCCTTCTTACGCAGGTAGTCCCGCCCCTTGTTCGCCGCGATCGTGAATAACCACGGCTTGAACCTCCGAGAAGTGTCAAAACTGGCCGCCGAGGTGTGCACCTGGAGGAACGTGTCCTGAAATACATCCTCGGC
>JAUHYE010000058.1 GCA_030426395.1 Phycisphaerae bacterium | reverse complement strand
AGATAGCCGTCGGCGGCGTCGGTGACGGCGGCCAGAACAAACAGCACGGCCGCTGCGAGCAAAGCCGGCTGCGCGCCCTTCGATCCTGCGAGCGGTGGGGCCATCGCCAGCAATGCGACCAATGCCGCCGCCATGACGAGCCGGCCCAGGGTCAGGGCGTTGGGGACCTGTCGTTTCCAGGATGGGGCGGCCACGGGGCCAGCATAGGGCCATGGAGGGCGTCCACTTTCGCGCGCAAGGTGCCGGTGGTGAGCCCGCTTCTGGTGGAAGGTGGATGGCCGCTGATCTACTGTGCGTCCTTCTTTGCCGGCCGGTCCGAGGGGACCGGCCGGCCGCCTCGGCACGTTGGCGTGTGGGGTGTCTGGTCGTCTGCCCGGCGTCGCTTATGGACATGATCGTGAATCCCGTGCTGCTGTTCCTGGCTCTGGCCATCGGCGGTGTGGGCGTGGCCGTTTCGGTTCCGCGCCGGAAGTTCCAGGCGAGCCTCATCGGCGGCATCATCGCGGCCACGGGCGTTGGCCTTCTGATCGTCGCTCTGGGTGGCGCCTCGCTGGCCCGTGGCGAGGGCCTGCCGAGCCCGGCCTTCCACATCCTGGCGATCATCGCCCTGGGCTCGTGCCTCCAGGTCATCACGCACCGCCGCCCGGTGTACGCGGCCCTCTATTTCATCCTGAGCATCCTCTCGACGGCGGGCCTGTACCTGCTGCTGGCCGCCGAGTTCATGGCCTTCGCGCTCATCATCATCTATGCCGGCGCGATCCTCATCACCTACCTCTTCGTCATCATGCTGGCCAGCCAGAGCCGCGTGGAGAGCGAGG
Source organism: Phycisphaerae bacterium (assembly GCA_030426395.1). GTDB lineage: Bacteria > Planctomycetota > Phycisphaerae > Phycisphaerales > UBA1924 > JAHCJI01. The sequence goes on along the minus strand of JAUHYE010000058.1, from coordinate 19,194 downwards.
AGGAGGGCATGGCCGAGTACGACGCCGTCGGCCGTGGCCCGATCACGGCGACCATCGCCAGCTTCATCCTGCTGGCCACCCTCACGGTCATGCTCTTCTCGGGCATCAACGATATCTCGGCTCCGACGGAAGCCGAGGTCGCCCGAGTTCAGGTGGAGGTGCTCGACCAACTGCCGGGCAAGGTCGAGAAGGTGCTGCATCGCGAGGACCTGATCTCGCTGAACGAGACGGTCGTTGGGCTCGACGAGCGGGGCTTGTCGGCCATCGTCGAGAGCCCAGACGGCGGGCAGCGCCAGGTGGTGCTGCCTCCTGACCTATCGGCCACGAACACCGAGGGCCTGGCCTTCAACCTGTTGGGCCAGTACCCCGGCACGATCGAGATCGCCGGCGTGATCCTCTTGATGGCCATGCTCGGCGCCGTCGTGCTGGCGCGCAAGTTCGCGCAGATCGACGAGGAGGCCAAGGCCGCCGCGGCCGCCGCGCTGCACGAGAGTCGCCCCATCAGTGGAGGACACGCCAATGGTTGACCTCCTGCTCGCACAGTCGGCCTTCCCCGAGGCCATGAGCCAGGGCGTGCTGGCGCACTACCTGTTCGTCTCGGCGGCGATGTTCACGCTTGGGCTCGTCGGCTTCCTGACGCGCCGCAACCTGATCATCATGTTCCTGTGCACCGAGATGATGTTCCAGGCCGCGGGCCTGGCGCTCGTGGCGTTCAGCCGCTACCACCTGAACTACGACGGGCAGACGTTCGTGATCTTCGTGCTCACCGTGGCCGCCGCAGAGGCGGCCCTGGCGCTGGCCCTGGTCGTGTTCCTCTTCCGCAAGCGAGACTCTCTGAGCGCCGAGGCGTGGTCGGAGCTTAAGGGATGAGCATGATGCCCGCTCTGACAACTCTGCTGGCTGCGGCCGATGGGCCGTTCATCGCGGGCGGGACCGCTCCGGCGTGGGTCGGACTTATGGCCGGCCTGCCGCTGCTGGGTGCCGCGCTTTGTGTCGTCTGCGCCTGCTTGAATGTCAAGAGCAAGGCCCCCGGATACTTGACAGTTGGTCTGCTGGCCGGTGGGTTCGTGACCGCCCTGGCGGCGTTCATGGGTGGCAGCGATAGCGACAGTTATGGTGTCGCCACCATCTTCCGCTGGATCCACGCGAGCATCGGTGCCGGTAGCGAAGCGAGCATCACCGCAAACATCGGCTACTACATGGACGGCCTGTCCATGCTGTGGATGCTGTTCGTGACAGGGCTGGCGACCGTCATCGGCCTGTACTCCACCGAGTACGTCGAGCACGACAAGGGCCTGGGGTACTGCCGTTTCTTCTTCGCGTTCAACCTGTTCGTCTTCAGCATGTCGAGCCTGGTGATGGCCGACAACCTGCTGCTGCTGTTCCTGGGTTGGGAGGGCGTGGGCCTGTGCAGCTACTTGCTCATCGGGTACTTCTATAAGAAGCCCGAGGCGGTGGCGGCGGCCAAGAAGGCCTTCATCATGAACCGCATCGGCGACCTTGGCCTGCTCATGGCCATCGGCGCCACGTTCGTCGTCTTCGGCACCATCGAGTTCCGCCCGCTGTTCGAATTTATTCGCGACGGTGTGGACGCCAACGGGAACGCGATCGCCCACACCTGGGTCGTCGTGGTCATCCCGCTGCTGTTCACCGCGGGCGCCTTCGGCAAGAGTGCCCAGATCTTCCTGTACACCTGGTTGCCCGATGCCATGGAAGGCCCGACACCGGTCTCGGCCCTCATCCACGCGGCCACCATGGTGACGGCGGGCGTGTATCTGGTCGCCCGCATGTACCCGCTGTACGCCGCCGACGAGGCCCACATCGCGCTGAGCGTCATCGCGTGGTCGGGCGCCATCACGGCGTTCTGGGCCGCGGCGATCGCCTTCGCCCAGTACGACATCAAGCGCATCATGGGCTACAGCACCATCAGCCAGCTGGGCTACATGTTTGCTGGCCTGGGCGTCATGACGACGACCGGTGCGGTCTTCCATGTGCTGACCCACGCGTTCTTCAAGGCCACGCTCTTCCTGTGCTGCGGCGCCGTGATGCACGGCTTCGCGGGCCAGCTCGACATGCGCAAGCTCAGCGGCGTGGGCTCGATTGCCGGGTTCAAGATCACCGCCATTGCTATGCTCATCGGCTGCCTCAACCTGGCCGGCCTGGCGGGAACGGCGGGCTATTTCAGCAAGGACATGATCCTGGCCGAGGCGTTCGTGACCCCGGGTGAGGTGATCTTCCTGCCATGGGCGGTCGGCCTGCTGATGCTGCTGACGGCCTTCATGACCGCGTACTACACGTTCCGAGTCTTCTTCCGCGTGTTCGTCGGGCCCGTGAAGTACGAGGCCGGCGATGATCATCACGGCGACGCCGAGGAAGAGCACGCAGCCGAAGACGCGCACGGCCACGGTCACGACGACCACGGCTTCCACCCGCACGCCCCTCGGTTCGCCATGAACGCGGCCATCGCCCTGCTGGCCATCGGCAGCATCGCGGCCATCCCGCTGTACTTCATCAACGCCGAGGATCACGGCTGGGCCGGCTCGATGGTGCACGAATCGACGGCGGCCTTCGCGGCCCCGGAAGTGCATCACGACGATCATGGTGAACACGGCGAGCCGCACGCGATGCTGAGCGCCGATGTCGTGCCCGTGTCACTTGGCGCCGCTCCCGAAGGCGACGGCGAGGCCGCCCACCACGGTGACAACCTGGGCCTGGGGCTCGACCCGCACAAGGCGATGTACGTCGTCTCGGGCATCATCGGTGTCTTCGGCATCGGGCTGGCGGCGTTCTTCCACGGGCCCAAGGGCCTCGGTGGGCTGTTCATCGGAAACCGCACGGACACCGGCAGCCCGCGCATGGACGCCGTCGCGCGTTACTTTGGCCCGCTGCCGAGGCTCGCCGAGCGGAAGTTCATGATCGACGAGCTCTACGACACGATCATCGTCAAGCCGTTGCTGGTGTTCAGCCACATCTTCCACGCGTTCGACAAGCTGGTCATTGACGGGCTGGTCGACCTGTTCGGCTCGCTGCCCCGGTGGCTTGGCTCGCTGCTGCGGCCGTCGCAGGACGGCATGCTGCACGGCTATGCCACGGGCATGGTGGCCGGCTCGGCGGTGCTCTTGTTGCTGGTTGTCCTGGTGGCGTTGCTGTGATCGAGGGGATGGACCGAAGTGCCTAGTTTGCTGCACATTCTCATCCTGATGCCCCTGCTCTTCGCGGTGCTCATCGCGCTGGCGCCCTCGAAGCAGGCCCGCGCCATCGCGGCGATCGGCTCGCTGGTGCCCATCGGGCCGATGCTCGTGGCACTGTGGAAGTTCGATTGGGCCAACGGCGGCGATCTCCACTTTGTCAGCAGTTACAACTGGATCACTGATCTGGGGCTGCGGCTTGGCGTCGGTGTCGACAGTGTCTCGCTGCTGCTCATCGCGCTCACGGTGCTGCTCGGGCCCATCTGCGTCTTCGGCAGCTTCAGTGCCGTGAAGGACAACCCCAAGGTCTTCTACGGCTGGCTCACGGGCCTTCAGGCGGCGATGATCGGCGTCTTCGCGGCGACCGATCTGGTGGTCTTCTACATCTGCTTCGAGTTCACGCTGCTTCCGCTGTACGTGCTCATCAATCTCTACGGCTCGAGCAATCGCAAGCGGGCGGCGACGAAGTTCTTCCTGTACACCTTCACCGGCTCGATCATCGCGCTGGCGGGTCTCGTGTACGTCGTCTTCCATCATCGCGGCATCGAGGGCGACTGGACCTTCGACATCGCGACGCTCACGAGCACGGCGATGGGGATGCCCGTCGAGGCGCAGGCCCTCGTGCTGCTGGCACTCATGCTTGGCTTCGCCGTCAAGGTGCCGCTGTTCCCGGTGCACACATGGCTGCCTCTCGCGCACACCGAGGCGCCCACGGCGGGCTCGGTCATCCTGGCCGGCGTGTTGCTGAAGCTGGGCACCTTCGGCATCTACCGCTTCGTGCTGGGCTTTGTGCCCGAGGCGGTCATTGCCTACGCCCCGCTCATCGCGGTCTTGAGCATCATCGGAATCATCTATGCCGGCCTGATCTGCTGGGTGCAGAAGGACGTCAAGAAGCTGGTGGCCTATTCGTCGGTGAGCCACCTTGGCTTCTGCGTGCTGGGGCTCGTGGCGCTCAACAACGTCGGGCTCACCGGCTCGGTGCTGTACATGATCAACCACGGCTTGTCGACCGGGGCGCTGTTCCTGTGCATCGGCATGGTCTACGAGCGTTTCCACACCCGCTCGATGGACGAGTTGGGCGGGCTGGCAAGCACGATGCCCATCTGGTCGTCGTTCATGGTGTTCTTCGTGATGGCGTCGGTCGGCCTGCCTGGTCTGAATGGCTTCGTCAGCGAGTTCATGTGCATCATCGGCACCTTCCAGAGTTCGCCCGCCTGGGTGCTCGAGGGACGGGCCGGCGCCGCCGGCGGGTCGCTCGGCCCGTGGTTCGCCTTCGCGGCGGGCTTCGGCGTCATCGTCGCCGCGATGTACCTGCTCTACATGACCGGTCGAGTGGTGTGGGGCACGCCCAAGCACCCGGCCGGGCATGATGACGACCACTCTGAGTTGCCGACCGATCTGAACAAGCGGGAAATCAGCCTGCTCACCGTGCTCGCGATTGGCTGCCTAGGCCTGGGGGTCTACCCCACGCCGGTCATCGAAGCCATCGAGCCCTCCGTCGAACGCACGCTGGCGCCGTACCAGGATCTGCTGCAAGCGCACGCCGCCGAGGTTGGCGTTCGGCACGAGGCCGCTTCCGAAGAGCACTCCGAGCCGCACGCCGAATCGCATGAGGGAGGGCACTGATCGCCATGGCCGAGAAGATCGCCCTCATCTGGCCCGAGATTGTGCTCTTCATCACGACCTGCATCGTGATGATCCTGGGCTTGTCGCCCAACAAGCAGTGGCGTTCGCTGTGCCTGCCCGCGTCGATGGCCGGGCTGGCTGTCGCGGGCGTGCTGGCCGTGCTGGGTATGACCAGTGGCTCGCAAAGCGAGACGATGCTGCCCAACCTGCCCGGATTCATCAAGATCACCGTGGTTGGCGTGGGACTGCTGCTCCTAATGCTCCAGGGTGGTTTGATCGATCGACGCGAGGAAGCGCTCGTCGCTTCGGGTCGCGCGTTCAGCCCGCTACGGACCAACCGGGCCGAGTATTACTCACTGGTACTGTTCTCGCTGACGGGGCTCATGCTGTGCGCGTCGGCGAGCGACCTGATCTGGCTGTTCCTCGCCCTCGAGTTGACCAGCCTGCCGACATACGTCATGGTCGCGATGAGCAGCTCGCGCGGCCGGGCCCAAGAAGCCGGCGTCAAGTACTTCTACCTGGGAGCGCTCGGCGCGGCCACGTTCCTGTACGGTTTCGTGATGCTCTATGGAGGCACGGGCGAGCTCAAGCTCGGGCCCATGGCAGGTGTCATCGCGACCGAGGGCATCAACAACATCACCCTGATCGGCCTGCTGCTGTCGATCGCCGGCCTGGCGTTCAAGATCGCGGCCGTCCCGATGCACTTCTACACGGCCGACGTGTACCAGGGGGCGGCGTCTCCGGTCACGGCGTTCCTTGCCTTCGTGCCCAAGACGGCGGGCTTCGTGGCTCTGCTGCTGGTCTGCTCGGTGGCCGGGTGGTCGTACGGCGAGAGCGGGAACGCGCTGCCCGAGGCGGCGCGCATCATGATCTGGGTCATGGCCGCCGTCACCATGACGGTGGGCAACGTGCTGGCCCTCATGCAGAGTTCGGTCAAGCGGATGCTGGCGTATTCGTCGGTCGCGCACTCGGGCTACATGCTCGTGGGCCTGCTGGCCGGCCCGGGCGACGGTACCTTCGGCGGCAGCGGCGTGTCGGCGGTGCTGTTCTACCTGGCCGCGTACGGCGTGACCAACACCGGCGCTTTCGCCGTGATTGCCTGCCTCGAGAAGCGGGCCGCCGACCGCGGCGAGCCGCTGGAAGTCGAGGACTTCGACGACCTGCGCGGCCTGTGGAAGCGCGAGCCCGTCCTCGGCGTCGTGCTGGCCGTCTCGGCCCTCAGCCTCATGGGCTTCCCGCCGCTGTTCGGCTTCTGGGCCAAGCTGCCGCTGTTCACCTCTGGCATCGCGGCCGGCGAGATCACGCTGGTTGTCGTGCTGGGCATCAACTCGGCCATTGCCGCGTTCTACTACCTGAGGCTGCTCAAGGCCGCGATGATCGACGATGCCAAGGGCACGGCCGACTCGCCCGATCGCCCGATGCACCACCCGGCCTACAGCCTCCGCCTGGCGACGGGCGTGCTATCGGCGATCGGCGTCGTGGCGCTGGTGCCCATGGCAGGCCTGCTCGCCAACGGTGCGAAGGACGCGGGCCTGTACGCCAACCCGACTATTGATCGCGACGAAGGGCCGATCACCGTGCAGTCCGAGCCGGTCGACCGCCAGATCGAAGAGCCGAGCGTTTAGCTCTCAGCGACCTTGCGCACAACGAGCCGCTGGATGCCCAGCCCGACGATGCCCAGCACGAGCCAGGCGAGCAGCCAGGCTTGGGTGGGCGTCTCTTCGATCGGCAAGGGCGTGCCGGCGGCGGCCTGGATCTGGATCGCGCCAAGCGGCCAGATGGCGGCGCCCATGAAGGCCGTCGTGGCACTCGCAACGCGGGCGGGCCAGACCGCGCCAAGCATCGCACCAAACAGCCCGGCGGCGATGATCCCGAGCGCGGCGTGGCCCTGGAACTCTTCGGGCACCCGATCCCACGCGGCCTCGGCCTGGTCGGTGATGGCCCGCGTGCTCAGCGATGATCCAGCGTCGGCAATGGTTGTATCCGTGGGTTGCGATTCGGCGAAGTCGATCGGCTGATCGAATCCGGTCTGAGAGAACGCGATCGGCTGCACTTCGGCGGCGGGGGCCGGCTGCGGGGATGATGATTGTGGCGGCAGGTGCGGTGTCACGAGCACCGCAATGCTCGCGGCAGCGGCGGCGGCAGTGATGCCGGCGGCGGCTGATACGACCAGTCGCATCGCGACGAGTGCGATAACCACACCCAAAGCCGCACCACCCGCGCCGGCGATGAGCGGGCCGGGGATGTTCGCGAGGTCGGGAACGCTGACGTGATTCGCGAGCGTGAAGCCCGCGAAGAGCCCGGCGGTGCCACCGGCGGCGGCAAAGGCAAGGCTGACGGCGCGCGCTCCGGCGGCCCAGAGCATGATGCCCACCACGATGGCGATGCCCGCCAGCAGCGTGGCATCACCGGCTCCGCCCGCCATCAGCAGGCGTTCGATGAGCCCGTCGGATTGTCCGACTCCGGAGAGCAACGGGTGCCTCCCTCTCTCCCTCCACGTCCCATAAGGAACATGGACGGGTCCCCGTAGGATACGCGTCTTCCTGTCGTTTAGATCGGCCGGTGGGGAAATTCGTCCGGGCGGTTTGCCGGCCGGTCGATTGGACCCGTCTGGCTGGCGCGGTTTGCTCGGTTGTTCGCGGGATCTTGCGGGGCTATCGGGCGGCTGCAACCGTCTGGTCGGACTAGGCGTACAAGGAAGCGTGGCTTGGGTCGACCCGCCGTCGACCCCGTCCGAGCAGGCCGCCGACCCCCGCTTGTCGGCATGAAGGCCTCGGCTCGATGTGAGAGCCAGAAATCTGTACGGATAAAGGCCGGTCGACGCTCGTGCTTCGCCGGCACGTTCCCGGTGTGGGAGGCTCTCGGATGGACGGCTCGATGAACGGCGCTTTGCTGCGGTTCGAGAGAGTCGCCAGATTGGTGGCCGAAGGGTCGGTAAACGGCCTAGCCTCGCGGGGAATGGTCTGACTATGCTTGTTGGCTCTGGTCCGCGGGAGGATGCGTCGCGGCCGAGCTTGGGATGGACCCCTCCGCATCCAAATGGCAGACGGCTGGCGCGGTGCCCCGTTCTGTCTGGCCCTCCCGGCCCTGGGAGCGGCCCGCGACGGCGCCTACGGGCGTACGTTGCAGCCGAGTGATCCACCCCGGATGACTCGGACCCACCGGCCACCAGCCCACCCCGGCCGGCCTGGAAGCCCCGAAGAAACCACCGCGTGTTGCGGTGTTGCAACAGCCAGCGAGGAGCGGTCATGAAGCCCAACCGCCGTGCAAAGACCCGCCCGTATGTTCGCCGCCGTTCGCTCGTGCAGGATGCCGCCCATGGCGCGGCGTCTCGCCTTGCGGGCCTTGCCGGTCGGGCCAGCCGCCCGGACGTCGAGCCGCTCGAGCCTCGTCAATTGCTCTTCGCGCTGACGATCGATCCGTCGAGCGTGGATCCGACAACGGGCGTGGGCTTCGCGCAGGCGTTCTTCGGGTACACGATCCCATACCTGCAATTCCCCGACGACATCGACATCGAAGAGGATGATGTCGTCGAGGAGAACTTCGACGATGCCGGCGCGCCGGGGTCGGCGATCATCTCTCAGCGCGTGTTCGAGGAGTCTCAGCTGTTCGTGCGACACAACATCGCGCCGACGGCCGACTTCCGCCTGGTGCAGCCCCCCGGCGCCGACCCCGATGACGATCAGCGACTGGTGGAAGCCCTTCTGCAGCAGGGCGAACAGTTCAGCTTCTCGTTCCTGAACGATCCGGATCGGACCGACCGGTTGCGCGCGATGCGGTCGTTCACGATCGACTTCCTGGCCTCGCCGGGCAGCACGCAGGGCCTGGATCTCGAGAACACCCGCGTGAGCCTGATCTTCCGCGGCGAGGTGATCGCCTCGTTCGAGGGACGCGACGAACTGGCCAACTTCCGTATCGGCGGCGGCGGGCCGGCCGATGGTGTGGGCACCTTCCGATTCGAGGCGCCCCCGCTCATGTCGGGCCAGCCGCGCCCGGCGTTCGACACGATCCGTTTCGAGTCCATCGGCGGGCCGAGCGATCGTTTCCGTTTCGACAACGTCTCGACGGCCTTGCCTCCCGGCAATTTTGCCGAGGTCATCACGAGCCGCATCTTCGGTGCCACGGTGACCCTGGCCGGCACCGCCGGAACGACGGTCAACTTCTTCGATCTGTATGGCCGTCCGATGATCGCGGGATTTGGCATTGGTATCCCCGAGGGTGCCGTGTTGCCAATCATCGACGGCAACGACGATGGCATCCCTGATTTCAATGATGGCATCGGCCGCATCGTGTTCACCAACGCCGATGAGGCGACAACGCTGACCATGTTCGGCGGAATTATCGATCCCGGCGATCCCGATCCGGAAGCCGACGAGAGCGACGGCGACTTCAACTTCTTTATCTCAGAAAGCCCGCTCTTCGGCGGCGACGAATTCGAGGAGGCGGGTTTCGGGTTTCGGATCGTGCCTGGTGGCAATGGTGAGGTCGACGGCCTGTCGCCGGCGCCGGGTTCGGTGATCATCGGTTCGCCGATCCTCCGAGACCTGGCCAACTACAACCCCGCCGGATCGCAAACCCCCGGCTCGTTCATCAATCCCGACCAGGGCATCTTCGCCCTGGGCACGCAGAACGTTGGCTCGATCAACATCCACGGCCTGATCTTCGGGTCCTCGGTCTTCAACGGCGCGGTCGACCAGTTGAGCTTCGGCTCGCTGTACGGTTCGGTGACGGTCAAGGGTGACCTGGGCCGCTTGGTCGTGGGCAGCGACGCTGGATATTGGACCGCCGACGAAACGAACAACACGACCAAGACCGGCGGCCAGCTCATCGTCGAGCGCACGCTGGGCCAGATCCACATCGGCGGCAATTCGCTGCTGGACGTTACCGTAGTGGGCGAGCTCAGCTCGGCAACCCTGCGTCCGCCGCGAGACGTGGCACGCTACTACGAGATCGAATCGCCCCAGCGCATCCAGTTGGATCAAGACCCGCGTGTTGTGATCGCATCGACACTCGGTTCGGGAACGTTCAACTCGTCGTCGCTTGCCAACTCGGACGATTTGCCCCTGATCATGCCCAACCGCGCCAACGCGTTCTTCGGGTCGGAGGCATTCCGCAACGACGCGATCGGAAGCGCCGAGTTCGTCGGCAATGCCGGCAGCCAGGTGCAGATCGTCGGTGATCTGGGCTTCGGCGACCCGATCAGCACGGGCGAGGACAACGTCGACGTGTTCGCGGTGCCGCTCAATGGCAGCCGCTCGCTCATCGTCGAAGGCGTGCCCGTTGATCCCAGCTTCGAGTTGCGTCTGGTCGACGCGCGCGGCAGGCAGGTGGCCGCCTCCGACGCGGGCGAGCGATTCATCAACACCGGCCGCTACTTCTTCGAGTACACCCCCGAGTATGCGGGCGTGTACTACATCGTCGTCGTGATTACCAGCGATGGCTCGCCCACCGGCGGTTCGTCTTATGCGCTGAACGTCAGCGGCATGGCGCCCGTGACGCTGGGCGCCTACCGAACGGCTTCGGGCATCGGCCTTCCCGCGGGTGGCGTGGCCCAGGGCGCCGATCCCGGCAGCACCACGGTGTCGGTCAACGTCCTCTCGGGCTCGACCGGTTCGATCCGCGCTGGCACCCACCTTGTTGCCGGTGCTGGCGGCGAGACCTCCGCCGACGCGAACATCAATTTCACCGACGACGGCACGCCATGGGACGAGCCCGACGACCGCCGCGCCGACTTAGCCGGTGGCAGCTTCACGATCACCGGCAGCCTGTACGAGATCTACGCCGGATCGGACATCGAGACCGAGGGATCGCCGCTGGTGTTCCAGATCGGCGGCGACCTCGGGTATGTGGTGACCGGGCAGTCGCCGGTCATCGGCAACGGGCCGGTCGAGGGCGACCTGTACGCGCGTTCCACCATCAGCTTCAACGTGGGTGGCACGATCGGGTACGTCGACGTGTCGGGCACTGGCGGTTTCGACCAGGACACCACCGGTCTGCCTGGCTCCAGCGTGCTCGGTTCGATCACCTTCCGCTCTGGCACGGCCGGCGGCAGCGGCGATATCGGCTTCATCCGGTTTGGCTCGCACGTGGCCAGCGACGCGATCAACGTGGTGACATCGCCCGGATCAACCGTGGGCGGCTTCGTGCTGTCTCAGGATGCCGCCGGGCCGATTGGCCCCTACGAGGGCATCGATTCGCTGGTCCGCACGAGCGGGCAGGGCATCAACTTCAGCCTGGGCGCGGGCAGCGACCTGCGATTCTTCGACACGCCCAACATCACCAACATCCTGGGTGTCGATTCGCGGATCGACCTGATCATCGGCGAATCGATCGAACTGGTCGATGATGCCGGTGGCCGATTCACGGTCGAGATCAATGGCACCGGCGCCGTGGGCACCGTCGTGGGCGCGTTGCGTTTCATCGGCGTCGACAGTGCCCAGGGCGTGGCTCTCGCGCGCATCGAGGCCGACCTGACCGGCAACCGCACGCTGGATATCACCACCCTGCAGGGCACGGCCGGCGACGTGATCAGCATCGGTCGCATCGACATTACCGGCGCCGGCGCGCAATCGAGCATCGATATCTCGGGCAACGTGCAGGTCGACGTCTGGCAGATCATCCAGACCGGCGGCGCCGCATTCGACGAGATCGCCAACCTGACGCCCGGCGGCGACATCGTGGCCATCGACGTGGCCGGCCTCAACGAGCTTCGGATCGCAGGCGACCTGGGTCGCACGCAGCTTCCCGATGTGGGCCCGCGCCGCATCTCGCCGTTCATCGGCATCGGCGACGAGACCGTCCAGGGCATCGGCCGCGATGGCTTCGACGTTCCCGCGGGCATCCTCGACGACGACTGGAACGGCAACGTGTACCGCCCCATCCAGGACAACGTCTTCGATGATGGCAACGCCTACCTCTCGGACATCGGTTCGCCGTTCGATCCGTATCTGGATGGCCTGTTCGTTCGTGCTGGCAACCTCGCGGAACTGAACGTCGGCGGCGCGGTGGGTGACGTGATTCTCGCTCCGGACGCGGAGATCACCGACATGGTGGTCAACGCGGCGGTTGGAGCCGCGACGGGCGGCAACGAGGGCATCTTCGGCACGATTTTCGCCGGCTCGATTATCGACATCGACATCGGTGGCGGGCTGGCCCAGCGTGCGCAGAACTCGCTCTCGACCACGGGTATCTTCGTGGCCGACGATATCGTCACGCTGGTGGCTCGCAACGCAACCATCTCCAGTAGCATCGTGGCCGGAAACATCGTTCAGGGCCCTATCGACTCTGACCGCAATGGCATCGACAACCTGAGCCTGACTAACACGACGGTGGTGGACGCCTTCATCGGCTCGACCAATCTGGACGAGTTCTGGCTCAGCATCAATTACGGGGATGACTTCGATCGGCTGGGTGAACTCCGGACGATTTCGGCGGCGACGAACACATCGTTCTTCCGTACGCAGATCGCCGCGACTCGGACCGATCGCTTCAATGTCGGCGGCAACCTCGACGCCGTGCAGATCTTCATCCGCGACAATCTGGAGAACCTGACAGTCCGCAACGTGCTGAACAGCACGGGCGGCGGCACGCCCCGCGAGTTGTTCCGCTCGTTCATCATCGTCGGCGCCAACCTGGAGCAGGCGACCATCGGCCAGACCGGCGCCACGACGGGGACGACCAGCGGTGTGTTCTCCGACACGCTCCTCCAGATCGGCGGCGAGATCGAGACCGGCTTCCAGGCCCGACTCGTCCAGCGCAGCGACATCCAGGTCGCCGGCACGATCCGTTCGTTCCAGGCGACCAACGTGCGTTCGACGTCCTTCAACACCGGCCAGTTGACCATGATGACCGTGGCCGATGCGATTCGCGCTTCGGAGATCAACGTCTCGGGCCCGCTGGTCAGCTTGATGGCCTCGGAGATCACCGCGACCAACATCAACGTCACCGGTCCCGACGGCCGACTCGATAACCTGACGGTCGAGACGTTGTTTGACGGTGGCATCCTGGCCACCGGCCCGATCATGCGTATCGAAGCGACCGCCGGCGACCTGCGCGGCTCGCTCGAGACCCGCACGTCTCGCGGCAACGTCATGAACCTCGTGGCCTCGCGTGACATGCTCATGAGCACCGACATCAGCGGCACGCTCAGCAATGTCACCGTTGGCCGCAACCTGGGCGATCGCAACGATCCCAGCGTGCTGCTCATCCGCGGCGACCTGGCCGGCATCCAGGTCGAGAACGGCGGCCTGTACTCGGACATCCGCGTGGCCAACGCCATTACCGGCTCGATCGTGATCGGCGCCCGGCCCGGCCTGCCCAGCCTCAATCTCGTGCCGACCGGCTCGATCGAGGCCTACGGCCGCATCAACTCGGTGGTGGCCAACGGCGACTATGCCGGCAGCATCATCAGCTATTCGGGCGGCATCGGCAACGTCACCATCAACAACGGCTCGCTGCTGCCCAGCGGATCCGTGGTCGCGTTCAATAGCGACATTGGTAGCCTCGTCATCAACTCGGGCCACCTGCTGGGCGACGTGCACGCCGACCGTACCATCTTCAACATCACCGTCAACGCATCCGAGGACGGTGTGTTCGGCGACATCGGCGTGAACCCGGCACTGTCCAGCTTCACCGCCGCCGAGGCGCTGCGCAACCAGTTGCCTCCCGGCGTGGGCGTCAGCGCGGGCTTCGATGGGCCGAGCATCACCGCGGGCCGCGACATTGGCGTGGTCAACGTGACCAACGGCTCGATCTTCGAGGCCGTCTTCCACGCGAAGAACGCCATCGGCCAGATCAACGTGAACGGCGAGGGCAACATCGCCAACGATCCCAACACTCAGGGCTTTGGCACCCAGATCGTGGCCGGCAACTCGGTGGGCATGGTCAACGTTTCGGGTTCGGCGGCGAACCTGTTGGTGGCCGGCGGCATCTACGACCTCGGTGCCGACGGCCGCGCCGGCGGCACGGGCAACGCCACGGACCTCAACAAGGCTGGTCGCGTTGGTCAGGTCACTATCGCCGGTGACGCGACGGACGTCGCCGTGGCCGCAGGCATCGTGGCGGGCGATGATGGCATCTACAACACCGGCGACGACCTGCACGCGATGGGTGTCTCGGTGATTGGCGGCGTGACCGTCAACGGCACCGTCACCAACGTGAGCGCACACGCCGACACCGGCCAGCCCAACCGCAGCGCCGGCATCACCACCGGCGGCCAGGCAACCCCCGTGGTTGGCGGCAACCTGCTCATGCTGGAATTCACCGAGAACCAGAGCGAGTTCGATTTCTCCACGCTGGGCGAGGTGATCCCCTCCGGCTCGTCGCTGAACTTCACGCGCGGCGCTGCGTCGGGCACCATCAGCTTCAGCGGTCCCGGCACTGCCGTGTGGGACGACGCCGGCGGTCGCCTGCTGCTCATCAGCACGAGCATCAACAGCTCGGTCACCGTCACCAGTGACACCGGTGCGTTGGAAGATTTCACCATCCTCAGCAACGACGACGCGTCGATGGGACGCATCGACGTGCAGGCCGTCATGTTCGGCAACTCGAACATCGTCGTCGACGGCTACGCCCGCGAGATCGTGCTCGGCGGCTTCCAGGGCTCGGGCGACATCCTCGTCGGCAACGACGTGCAACTGCTCGAGACCGGCTCGCTGCTCACCAGCGGCACCATCAGCACCACGTTCCTCCGTCAGTTCACAGTCAACGGCGACCTGGGCGGCTCGACCCCGCAGCTTCCCGGCGAGTTCGTCACGCCGACGCTGCGGATCTTCGGCACCGAAGGCATCACGGTCCAGGGCTCGATGCGGGCCAACCTGAGCGTCGACAACGGCATCCGCGGCGCGCTCTTCGTCAACGGTTCGATCAACAACAGCACCATCCGCTCTGGCAACAACATCCAGAGCATCACCGCGTTCGATATGTCGGGCACCACCATCTCGGCGGCCAACAACATCGGCACGGTGGACGTCACCGCCAACGTGTTCGCCACGCTCATCATGGCCGGCACCGACCTAGGTCGCGACGCGGCCTTCGGTGGCCAGGGTGTCAATGCCGACTCGACCAACGGCGGCAACATCGACACGATCACCATTGGTGGAAACTTCCTCCAGAGTTCGGTCAGCGCGGGCGTGCTCCGAGGGGCTGATGGCTTCCTGGGCACCACCGACGACATCGTTTCGGGCGGCCGATCGAGCATCGGTTCGGTTGCCATCGGTGGCACGCAGGTCGGCTCGAACCGTGGTTCGGAGACCTTCGGCGTGTTCGCCACGGGCCAGATCGGTGGCGTGACCGTCAACGGCCAGACGACGACCGAGAACCGAAACTTCACCGTTTCGACGCTCGCGACCCTGCCCCAGGTGGTGCAGGTAAACGACAGCGAGGTCACCTACGACGGCGGCATCTACATCGCCCGCGTTTACTTCAACCAGGAGATGAACGCCCAGACGCTCCGTGATGGGCTGATCATCAGCGAGGTCCGCGACGGTGGGCTCGTCAAGATCCGTTTGGACCTGGGCGAGGATTACCTCTTCGAATACGACCAGGCGGAGAACGCCGCCGTCATCACCTTCTTTGAGTCCGTCACGCGTCGCGACCTGCCGCAACTCCCCGGCGTGGCTGGCCCCGGCCTGTACCGGTTCGAGCTCGATCCCAACATCGTTCGCGGCCAGAACAACGCCGCCCGCCTCGACGCCGATGGCGACGGGTTCGCCGACACCGATCGCTTCTTCGCCGGCGACGCGTTCGTGGGAGACGTGGGCGACAAGATCACGCCCACCACGGTCATCGTCGATCGCGGGTTCCTCGATCCGGGCACCGTCGACTTCTACGGCCCGGGCAACCTCGACACGGCCCTGGACAGCAAGTTCCAGCCCGACGCCCTGCCCGATATCAACTCGACCTTCACCCTCCGCGGGTTCATCGGCGACCATCCCGACGCCGACGCCCAGGCCTTCTCCTTCGCCAGCGATGCGGACCTGTACGCCATCACGCTGCAGGCCGGCCAGATCCTGCAACTGGGCGCGAACACCGGTTCGGCGTTCAACGCCTCGGTCAACCTGTACTCGCCCAACCAGGTCCTCCAGCAGGGCGTCGCCAGCAACGCGAGTGTCACGCTGCCAGCCGACTCGAACCAGATCCGTGAGGGCGTGGTCACCTTCGGCAACAACTACCTGATCACCCAGACGGGCACCTTCTTCCTGGCGATCACCAACACCGACCCCGGTACGCCGTTCGATCCGGACCTGGTGGAGAACCTCCCGCCGGCGGCCGGCCTGGTGGGCAGCTACTCGATCGACGTGACCGTGTTCGACGATGGCGATTCGGGCTTCAGCGCGAGCACGAACTCGGGCAACGGCCGCAACCTGGTCGAGGCGCCATTCGCCCAGTCGTTCTCGGGACCCGACGGCGTGGTCGGCACCGCCGACGATCGAGCCACGGTGACCGTCGGCGCGTACACCTTCACCCGCAACACCGAGACCGGCGTCATCACCGGTACCGATGGGCGAGGCGTCGTGTCCACCCGCCTGCCCAACGGCACGAGCACCATCGAGGTGACCTCGGCCATCGGCCAGGAGGGCGCCCGTGGCGCTCCGGGGCAGATCACACCCGACGTGGACATCTTCCACCTCAACAACCGCCAGGTGATCCAAGCCGGCGACGAGCTGCGGTTCACCGTGAAGCTCTCGGAGACCGGAGCCGACCTCGGTGGCCGCCAGTCCGTGGGCACGCTCGACACGATCGTCCAGGACTTCTCCGGCGCGGTCCAGTTCGGCCTGTTCAACACGACCAACTCCACCGGCGTCAGCGACGGCGAGCTGGTGTTCTCGCCCAGCGAGTTCGCCACGATCTCGGGCGCCGGTGCCGAGGTCTTCGCGCAGGACGACCTGCTCGAGTACGGCACCGACGAGAACGGTGACTTCTATGTGATCGCCCAGGCGCCGACGACCGGCACCTACGCGTTCTACATCCAGGGCGTCTTCAACGCCGACTATGTGGTCGAGATGGAGCGCGTCCGCCGTGGCCCGGGGGTCGCCGCGTTCGCCGGTCCCGATGGCACCTTCGGCACGTTCGACGATCCGCTGCGTATCGTTGAGGGGCGCTTCCGCTACACGCTCAACGCTGGAGCCGATGGCATTCGAGGCACGGGCGACGACTCGGTTTCGAGCGAGATCCAGACCGCGAGCCAGAACGTTCTGCTCGAGTTCAACGGCGGCAGCATCGATTGGCTCGAAGTTGGCGACGCCGTCACCGACCTGCTTCCCTACTCCAGCACTGCGCTGGGCTTCAGCGGCCGCATCGACGGCCTGCCTGTCGATAATTTTGTCCGCAGCGAGCTCGTCGAGAACCTCAACGACATCTTCCAGAGCGCCGGATACGACGTCACGTTCTCGAGCAACGCCAGCGATTTCCAGGGCCAGGACTTCTCGACGGTCTTCGTGACCGATTCGAGCGATCCCATCAACTTCACCTTCTCGGCCGATCCGACCAGCCTGTTCTTCAACCCCTTCGACCTCGGCGTCGGTGGCTTCGGCCTCGGGTTCGAGCGGATCTATGGGTATTCGGAAGGCTCCGATCCGTTCAACGCCGATCGCAACGACGAGGCCGTGGTCTTCGTGCCCCAGCTCACCGCGCTCGGGTTCAACCCCTCCGAGGGCGAGGTTCGCGACCTCACCGACGCCCTTTCGGCCGCCGTCGGCCGCCGCGTGGGCGAGTTGCTCGGCTTGCGGACAACGTTTGTGAGCGGCCCGGGCGCCTCGGTCGACGTGTTCGCGGCCAACAGCCCCGACACGCTGCCCACGGGTGAGTACATCATCCCGGCGTTCGCCCGCC
The DNA here is from genome assembly GCA_030426395.1 of Phycisphaerae bacterium. Taxonomy (GTDB): domain Bacteria; phylum Planctomycetota; class Phycisphaerae; order Phycisphaerales; family UBA1924; genus JAHCJI01. The sequence goes on along the minus strand of JAUHYE010000058.1, from coordinate 1,549 downwards.
CGCTGTCGAGCCGATTCGACCCGCTGGACGACACGCAGTTCTACCTGGGCCAGCAGGACTCGCAGTCGCTGCTCGATTCCATCCTGTCTCGCATCTGATTCCGTGAGGGCCCTGACTTAGGGCCGATTGACAAGCCCATCCCGCCCCGCCGAGCGTTGCCCTCTGGGCCGCTCGGCGGTTTTCTTTTGACTCACGAACGTGGTCCTAGCGATCTTCGCCGAAGCGGACCTCGATGGTCCCTGCCGGCACGCCACGCAGCACCGTTGTTGTGCCGGCCGCGTCGGGCCAAATGACCTCGATCAACTCGGCGCCAGCATCGCCAACTGGCAAGTGCAGCGCGAGCGTGCCCTGCTTTCCTTGATGCCCGCCGGCGCCGATGACCTGGGCCACTCGTGTCGTGCGCTCGCCGCCGATCACCGCGGTGACGCGAACCACGGCGCCGATTGCATCGCGATTGACGCCACGCTCCGGGTCGCCCTCGAGCCTCAGGACGATCGTGGACCGACCCAATGTGTCGGCCGCCCGGTTCTCGAACACCCGTAGCCGAGGCGTACGCCCGGCTCGCTGAGCGGCGGGCAGGCGGTTGAAGCCCTGGCCGACCACGATGTCCAGATCGCCGTCGTTGTCGAAGTCGAGCAGCGCGGGCTGGCCGGCGCCGATGTGGTCGATGCCCACCCAACTGGTGATGTCCACGAGCGTGCCGTCATCCTGCTGGCGCCACAGCCGAAGCCTCTGGTTGTCTGGGTAGTCGCTCGAGCACACCAGCACGTCCGTCCGGCCGTCGAGGTCAAAATCGGCCAGCGCGCCGTAGATGTCACCCTGGTTCCAACTCCGGATCGTCGGGTCTTTGGGCGTGCGGTCGAGTGACAGCCCGTCCTGCTCGACAAACAAAGGCCCAGCCACGCCATCCCGACGGACAAGCACACGCGACCGATCGCTGCTCTCGCCCGCCCAGCCGTGGGTGATCTCGGCCAGCAAAACGTCGAACGCGCCGTCGCCATCGACGTCGCCGATGGCCGCGTCGAACGTGTTGCCGTTCGCGCGGAACGGCGGCTCGTCGTCACGCTCGAACCTTGGATCGGTCTTAGCGCGCTCCTTCAGCCAGTCCGGATGCCGACCGTGCCGGATGGCATCGCCGTCGAGCTTCACGCTCGGCGCCTGGTCCGTCCACGCACCATCATCGCCGCGCACCCAAAGCCGGTTCCATCGCCGGCCATAGTTCAATTCCAGGATCTGCGGCCAATTCCCCGGCGCGCCGTCGCCCAGCACACGCGCCACCACCACGCCGTACGTCGGCCTGCCGCCGGCATCGACCTCGGGCGAGAACTCGACGCCGTCGATAGGTAACGGCATGCGATCAAACCCGCCCGCAACGTTCTGGAGCAACACGTCGTTCGCGAAGCCCTCGTAGCCCTGCCCGTACCGCGTGTACCACTGGCCCAGCACGATATCGAGTCGCCCGTCGAGGTTCACGTCGCCCACGGCCACCGACGCGGTCGTGCCGTCTGTGGCGCCGTCGATCTCGGTGAACGCTCCCAGTGGTAGGCGA
>JAUHYE010000057.1 GCA_030426395.1 Phycisphaerae bacterium | reverse complement strand
ACCCAGCCGCCCAGTCCGTCGAGGAGGCCATCAAGGAGCTGCTCGGCGTCGACGTCCAGGCCTCCACCGGCACCCGCTACGACCTCGAGGGCCTCACCGCCGAGGACGCCAAGGCCCTGGCCGCCCGCCTGCTCTTCAACCCCGTCGTCCAGGCGCTCCACGACGAGCCCTACCACCCAATGGCCCTGCCGCACGGCGCCCCCTACGAGTTCAAGCCCATCACCGTCGCCATCACCACCCTCGACGACGGTGGCCTCGAACGCCTCAGCCGCGAGGGCCACCTGTTCCTGAGCCTCGGCGAGATGCGCGCCATCCAGCAGCAGTACCAGACCCTGGGCCGCGAGCCCACCGACATCGAGCTCGAAACCCTCGCCCAGACCTGGTCCGAGCACTGCGTCCACAAGACCCTCAAGAGCGACTACCACTACACCGGCCCCAAGGGCGACACCATCGACTGGGCCGACCGCCCCGGCGTGACAGTCAACGCAGATGGTTCGGTCACCATCACCAACCTCCTCAAGAACACCGTCGCCGCCGCCACGCACGAGCTCATCGAGGGCGGCATCGACTGGACGCTCTCGATCTTCCACGACAACTCGGGCGTGGTCGCCTTCGACGACGACTACGGCGTGTGCATCAAGGTCGAGACCCACAACCACCCCAGCGCCCTGGAGCCCTACGGCGGCGCCGCCACCGGCATCGGCGGCTGCATCCGTGATATCATCGGCACCGGCCTGGCAGCCAAGCCCATCGCCAATACCGATGTGTTCTGTGTTGCGCCGCCAGATACCACCGACGTGCCATCGGGCTGCATCCATCCAAAACGAGTATTGAGAGAAGTTGTCGCCGGCGTGCGCGATTATGGCAACCGCATGGGCATCCCCACGCTCAATGGTGCCGTCGACTTCGACCCGCGCTACATCGGCAACCCGCTGGTCTTCGCCGGCTGCATCGGCCTCATCCCGCGAGACAAGATCGACGGCGAAGCACAACCGGGCGACCGCATCATCGCGCTCGGCGGGCGCACCGGCCGCGACGGCATCCACGGCGCGACGTTCTCGAGCGCCGAGCTGAGCGATACCCACGCCGACGAGTTCAGCCACGCCGTCCAGATCGGCAACGCCATCGAGGAGAAGAAGGTCCTCGACGCCATCCTCCGCGCGCGCGACGAGGGCGATCAGCCGCTCTTCAGCGCCATCACCGACTGCGGCGCGGGCGGCTTCAGCAGTGCCATCGGCGAGATGGGCGAGAAGCTCGGCGCCGACGTGCAGCTCTCCAACGCCCCGCTCAAGTATGCCGGCCTGACCTACACCGAGATATGGATCAGCGAGGCCCAGGAACGCATGGTCATGGCCGTGCCCGAGGCCAACGTTGCTGCGCTGCAAGCAATCTGCGACGAAGAGGGCGTCGAGCTGGCCAACCTCGGCCATTACGGCACGCCCGACGCCGAGCTGATCCTGAATTACGGTGAGCACGAGGTCGGCCGCGTGCCCATGGAATTCGTCCATGGCGGCATCCCGCGCGAAACCTTGCCGGCTGTGTGGTCGCCAACTGAGCCCAAGGCCAAACCCAGTAGCGATTCCGGAGTCGGTGACGCTCTGTTGAAGCTGCTCGCGCATCCGTCGATCGCCAGCAAGCACTGGATCGTCCGCCAGTACGACCACGAGGTGCAGGGCAACACGGTGCTCAAGCCGCTGGTCGGCCCGCCGGCCGAGGACGGCGCCAGCCGTGGGCCGGGTGATGCTTCCGTGATCGAGCCCGTGCCCGGCACGGGGCGCGGCGTGGCGATTGGCTGCGGGTTGCAGACACGCGTGGGCGATCCGGCGATCGGCGGCGATCCGTACCTCATGGCGTTGGCAGCGATCGACGAGTGCGTGCGCAACCTGGTGTGCGTGGGGGCCGACCCCAGCCGCATCGCCATCCTCGACAACTTCTGCTGGCCGGGCGTGAAGGACGCCGAGAGCCTGGGCCACCTCGTCCGCGCCGCGATCGGCTGCTACGACGGCGCGAAGGCGTATCGCACGCCATTTGTCAGTGGCAAGGACTCGCTCAACAACCAGTTCCGCACCGACGACGGCACGACCATCCGCATCCCGCCCACGCTTCTGATTACGGGGCTTGGGATCGTGCACGACATCGAGAAGTGCGTGACGAGTGATGCGAAGCGAGCCGGAAACACGCTGTTGTACATTGACACGATAGCGGGCGATATTGACGAGTGGTCTGAAGACTTGCCACGGATTGGGAACTCGGTGTATCGCCAGCTATTCGGTGCCGGGGATGAGTTCGATCCGCGAATGCCAAGAGTCAATCCCGCTCGTTGCGCCGCGACAAGCCATATCGTCGCCGAACTGATCCAGAGTGGCGATGTGGTTTCCGCGCACGACGTATCCGATGGTGGCGCATTGGTCGCTGTTGCCGAGATGCTCATCGCCGGCTCGACCCGCGAGAAGCCACTTGGTGCGGAGATTTTCTTTGATTTCTACCAAGGTAGCAAGAACACCGGATATTGGTTCGGTGAGCGGCCCGGTGGTTACATACTCGAGATCACTTCTCATACTGCGGGCATGCTCGGCGATCTTGGAAAGCGATACGGCATCCAGCCTGGAGCGAACTACATCGGCACCATTACGGACTCAGGAGTCCTCAAACTCGAATCAGAGGGCAAGGTCAGCATTCCGGTGGAAGACCTTGCCGCGGCGTGGCGTGGCCCTCTCGATTGGTGAGCGCATAAATGAGCCCGGGTTTGCGCCCGGGCTTCGTGTTCATGGCCATCATGTTTTAGAAGATCATGGGGCCGCTGGAGCGATCGGAGGCGCTGGTGCGGCCTTCGACGATGCGGCGTTCACGCTCGGTGAGCACGCCCGGCTGACCCACGATGCCCAGCCGCGCGTTGACGGCGTGGGCACAATGTTTGAAGAGCCTGAATAGGCCAACGAAACGCACGAGCTTCCACAGGACCTTGGTCGCCGAGACCACGCCCAGGGCCGTGCCGAGCACGGAGAGGATGGGCGAAGGGTTTTCGGCGACGCGTTGCAACGACAGCATGGCACACTCTCCTGACAGCCGCGGGCGCGCACGCCGGCGGTGATGGAGCGGTCTTTGCGCCGCGCACCGTGCGCAGGGCAAAAGCCGCGAAACGGGATTTGCGGATGGCCGGCGCGGCGTTTGACGTTGAGTCAGGCGCGACGACGGCGGATCAGCACGCACGAGACGCGTTGTGGCGCGCCCGGACGGCGATGGGTGGTATGGATGGTTGCCGGACGGACCGGCGTGGTGCTACGCGTTTTGACGCGGATCGACAAAGACGAGCGCCGAGAGACCGAGCACCGTGGTGAACAGGTTGGTCGTGATCATCAACGCTCTCCTTCCTACCCGGGCCATTGCTGACGGCACGCGGGTGATTCTTTAGGGAGCAACGCTATCGGCGAAATCGGGCCGGTCAATCCAGCGGTGGAAGAAAAGTGCGCAAAGTAAAAGCCCCGGCGAATGGCCGGGGCTGGGGAGGGGTTCGTACCTGGCTCATATTGGCTCAGGCGGTGATGGCCAGCATTGCCATGACCGCCACGGCGATTGCGAGGCCGCCAAGGGCCCAGCGGGTGGCGATGTTGAGGCTGCCGGCGGTGGTGATGGGGGTGGCGATGATGTTCTTCATGGTGAACGCTCCTTGACTGGAATGCCGAGAAACGGGCATCTACTGTTCGCTATAGTCTAACTTGTCCTCTATCGTCTGTCAAGCGTTCGCAATAGAGAATAATTCGATGGCACAAAAAAAGCAGGCAACGATGGCCGAACCCGAGGCGTCGGAGATTGGCGGGTCGATCCGGGCCAAGCGGGAGCAGGCGGGGCTGACCCAGGCCGAACTGGCCCGCCGTAGTGGCGTGAGCAAGGCCATGCTGTGCGACGTGGAGGCCGACCGGAAGAACCCGACGATCCGGCTGCTGGGGCAGATTGCCCTGGGGCTGGGCTGCGGCATCTCGGACTTACTGGACCTTGAGGATCGTCCGGTGATGACCATCGACCGGGCCAAGGACCAGCGGGTGCTTGTGGACCCCGAGAACAAGATGGAGCGACGGATCCTCAGCCGCGAGATGGTCAAGCACGGCGTGGAGGTGCTGCATTACACCTATCCGGTGGGCAGCGATTGCGAGGGCTTCCCGCCCCACCCGCCTGGCAGCTTCGAGACGGCGTATGTGCTTGATGGCCACGTGAAGCTGCTGGTGGGTGACCAGCCGATCGAGCTCAAGGCGGGTGACGCGGCGACGTATCGGGCCGACCTGGAGCACTCGACGATCAATTTGGGGAAGAAGGCGGCGAAGATCCTGTATGTGACGCACATCCCGCGGCAGCAGATGAAGCCGGCAAAGGGTTAGCGGAGCCCGTATTCGCGCAGCTTGCGGTAGAGCGTGCGTTCGCCGATGCCGAGGAGCTTGGCGGCCTGCTCGCGGTTGCCGCCGGTGAGGCGGAGGGTCTCGCGGATGGCGCGTTTTTCGATCTGTTCGAGGCTGGTGCCGGCCAGGGTGCCCGACGCGGCGCCGGCTTCGCCCTCGTCCTCGCCTGCGCGCACTTCGGGGGGGATGTGGCGGGCTTCGAGCCGTGGTGGGGCGTCGCCGGCGGCCTCGCCGATGGCGCTGACGACCATGTTCTGGATGACGTTGAGGAGTTGGCGGACGTTGCCGGGCCAGTCGTAGGCGGTGAGGCGCATGAGGGCGGCGTCGGTGATTTCCGGCGCGGGCTGCTTCATTTCGTCGGCGAAGCGGGCGGCGGCGTGCTGTGCGATGCGGGGGATGTCTTCGCGGCGTTCGCGGAGCGGCGGCACGTGGACGTGGGCACCGTTGATGCGGAAGTAGAGGTCCTCGCGGAAGGCTCCCTCGGCGATCATCTTGCGGAGGTCCTTGTTCGTTGCGCTGACGAAGCGGACCTCGGTCTTTCGCGGGTCGTTGCTGCCCAGGCGGACGACCTCGCCGGTTTCGAGGACGCGGAGCAGCTTGGCCTGCATGCTCAGGGGCATGTCGCCGATCTCGTCGAGGAAGAGCGTGCCGTGGTTGGCGTACTCGAAGACGCCCTCGCGGTCCTTTTCGGCACCGGTGAAGGCGCCGCGGACGTGGCCGAAGAGCTGGTCTTCGAGGAGGCTCTCGCTCTGGCCCGCGCAGTTGAAGGCGACGTACTTCTTGCTTGATCGTGGGCTGTTATTGTGAACGGCGCTGGCGATGAGTTCCTTGCCGGTGCCGCTCTCGCCGGTGATGAGGACGGCGATGTTGGAGGGTGCAACGGTGCGGACGGTCTTGATGATCCGTCGCATGGGCTCGCTGCCGGCGATGAGACCCTCGAAGCCGTCGTGTTGGACGAGGTCGCCCAGCGAGCCAGACTCTTGACGCAGCAGCACGGCCTCGGCGGCTCGGTTGATGAGGCTGCGGAAGACGGCCAGGTCGAGCGGCTTCTCGATGAAGTCGTAGGCGCCCTCCTTAAAGGCGTTGCGGGCGGTGGTGACGTCGCCGTGGGCTGTGACCATGACGGTCTCGGCGTCGGGCTGGAGGGCTCGGGCGGCGCGGAGGACGAGCAGGCCGGCGTTGGCGCCATCGGGGGCGACGGTTTCGCCTTCCTGGGCGGCCTGGCCGGCGGAGGTGGGCATGCGGAGGTCGGTGACGACGACGTCGAAGGCGCCGCCCTTGAGTTCGTCCATGGCGTCGGCGACGGTGCCGACGATGGTGCAGACGTGGCCGGGCTTGCGGAGGGCCTCGGCCATGGTGTCGGCGTGGTCGGGCTCGTCCTCGACGATGAGGACCTGGGCGGCTGGGGTGGTGGTGCCTTGGTTGTGTTCGGCGATGGCCATGGGCGGTCAGGGTAGTGGCGTGGGAGCGGGCTGGGTATGGCGGAGCAGGCCGCCGGCGGCGATGGCGATGGCGTCGGCGACGTCGGCGGGTGTCGGCGGGGCGGGGAGGTTGTAGCGAGCCTGGACGGCCAGCCGCATCTGGTCCTTGGTGGCCCGGCCGGAACCGGTCATGGATCGTTTGACGACGGCGGGGGCGAGTTCGAGGATGGGCAGGCCGGCCCGCTTGGCGGTGAGGAGGATGACGCCGCGGGCGTGGCCCATGCTGATGGCGGTGGCGGGGAAGGCCTTGTGGGCGAAGACGGCCTCGACACAGGCGGCGTCGGGCTGGATGCGTTCGATGAGGTCGCACAGGTCGGCTTCGAGTTCGACCAGGCGGGTGGCCAGGCCGTCGGGTGTGGCGTCACCGCGCTTGAGGCGGAGGACGCCGGCTTCGTCCAGGGCGTCGCGGCCGTCGCGCATGGCGACGCAGGCGTAGCCGGTCAGGCGGAGGCCGGGATCGAGGCCGAGGACCTTCATGGGGTGGCTTTCGGCGTTTCTTGCGGGTTCTGGCCAGCGTAGTGCTGCTGCCAGTGGATGAGGGCCTTGACCATGGCGTCGCACTCCAGGTTGACGCCGTCGCCGGGCTTAAGGATGCCCAGGGTGGTGCGGGCAAGGGTGTCGGGGATGAGGGCGACCTCGAACCAGCCGTCGGCTACGGACAACTCGGCGATGGTGAGCGAGACGCCGGCGACGCAGATGGAGCCACGGGGGGTGATGTAGGGCATCAGGTGTGCTGGCGGGGCGATGCGGATACGCCACTGGGGCTGTTCGGTGACCTGCGAGACGGTGGCGACGGCGTCGACGTGGCCTTGCACGAGGTGGCCGCCCAGGAGGGTGGTAGGGGTGCAGGAGCGTTCCAGGTGGACTGGGGCCCCGGGCTCGAGGCCGCCCAGGGTGGTGTTGGCGAGGGTCTGGTGGGTGGCGTCGAAGGCCAGCGCGAGGCCGTCGGGGGCGGGCTGGCAATCGACGAGGCTGAGGCAGCAGCCATCGATGTTGATCGACTCGCCCGGGGTTGGCGGCGGATTGGTCAGTAGGGCCTTGGGGGCGGAGACGACCAGGCGTTGGCCGGCGTTTGTTGGAGAAGATTGCAGGATTTGGCCAACGCTGTGGATCAATCCGGTGTACATGGGGTGCCGAGCCTTTCGATGGGCCTGTGAAACCTCTGGTGGCCGCCTCGCGAACGCCGGAGAACGTGCCGAGAGGCGACGAAGGGGCCGCCTTGGCCCTTGACCCCTTGCCGCGGGGGCCGGATACTGTGCGGCAGACAACAGGGGGCGCACTGGCCCGGTGCCGCCTTCCAGCAACCGTACGGGCCATATTCGACCCCCGCAGCCCCATCGGAGCCTTCCACGGATGCATACTTCCATTGATATGCCTGCTGTCTCCCCCGTTCGCCGAGCCCGCCGGTTGCTGGGCCGTTCGGCGTCCGGTCTAGTCCTGATGGCGTTGATCGCTGGTGGGTGCGCCAACTCTTCGACCATCGGGCCCCCGATCTCGCCCGACACGCAGTTGGCTTCGGCCAGTTTCGACAGCAGCGAGCTCCGGTCGATCGGTTACACCCGCGGCTGGCAGGCATACCCGATCGTGACGCAGCGGCAGGGCGTGGAGCTTGCGAAGGCCTACGAGGACGTGGTGCTGCTGCTCGAGGGTGGCTCGACACTGAGTTGCATTGACTCGGTGGATGGTGATATCCGCTGGCATATCCAACTCGACACGCCGGTTACCCCGTTCCTTGGGATCGAGCGATCGGCCAACTTGATCTACGTGAACTCCTCATCGGAGTTGTACATCATCGACGCGCTCAGCGGCGAACTGCGGGCCAGGCAGCGGTTGCCGCTGGTGGTGACCACGGGACCCACGCTGTATGGCAGCCAATTGTTGTTCGGATGCGCCGATGGGCAGATCTACAGCTTTGTGCCCACGCAAGGCGAGGCTGGTATCAAGCTCTGGGGCAATCAACTCAATCATCCCGTGAAGATGGACGCGGTGATGGTGGACGGCGTGGCAGCGTTCGTGAGCACGGAAGGCGACGTGCTGTTCATTGATCCCGCACGCGGCGCCCCGGTTATGCGGGCGGGCAACGGCGCCCGGTTCAACGCGCTCTTCGATGGCCCCGGCGCCATGCCGGTGGCGGCGCCGGGCATGCTGCTGGTGCCAAGCGAGGACCAGTCGCTGTGGGCGTTCACACCTGCGGACTCGCGCAACCTGTGGCGCGTGCAGACGCAGGGGCCGATCACGGGCAAGCCGGCGGTGTACGGCGACCATGTGTTTATCGACCTGCCCGAGTACGGCTTCAGCGCGGTGAATCTCGGCACGGGCGAGATCTCGTGGTCGCTCAAGGACGTGAGCGGCGAGTTGGTGGCGATCCGTGACGGGCTGCTGGTGGTGTTCGACGCCGACGAGCAGGTGCTTACGCAGATTGACGACGCGACCGGCGACGTCTTCGGCAGCGTGCCGGTAGGTGGCGTGAGCCGGGTGGAGACCGCCGGGTTCGAGGATTCGCCGATCTATCTGATCACCGATCGCGGCCTGGTTTCCCGCTTCAACCCCGACGCGTAAGCCGCCTTGGGTACCACTCACTCAGACGGTTCCATTCGACCCATCCGCCGGGCGTTGATCTCGGTGAGCGACAAGGCCGGCGTGGCCGAGTTCGCCCGTGCGCTCGTGACGCACGGGGTGGAATTGGTTTCCACCGGCGGCACGGCGAAAGTGCTGCGAGACGCGGATCTGCCGGTGCGCGACGTGAGCGAGTTGACGGGCTTTCCGGAGATGCTCGACGGTCGCGTGAAGACGCTGCACCCGCTGGTGCATGGTGGGATCCTGGGTGTTGAAGAAATTCCCGAGCACGCCGAGGCGATGAGCGCGCACGGCATCGTGCCGATCGACCTGGTGTGCATCGATCTGTATCCCTTCGAGAAGACGATCGCAAAGCCCGGCGTGACGCTTGAGGAGGCGATCGAGCAGATCGACATCGGCGGGCCGGCGATGGTGCGGTCGGCGGCGAAGAACCACGACCGGGTGGCGATCGTGACGAGCCCGGGGCAGTATGACACGGTGCTCGATGACCTGAGCGAGTACGGCGGTACGACGCATGGGCTTCGTGCGAAGCTGGCGGCGGCGGCGTTCGCACGCACCAGCGCGTACGACGCGGCGATCACGAGTTACCTCACCGCGAGCGAGGAGGGGCTGCCTGATACATTGAGCCTGCGGCTGGATCGCGCGGGCGAGTTGCGGTACGGCGAGAATCCGCACCAGCCGGCGGCGGTGTATCGCGATGCGGGCTACGTCGGGTCGACGGTGGTGGGCGTCGAACCCCTGCACGGCAAGGCGCTGAGCTACAACAATCTTGCCGACGCGAGCGCGGCGCTGGAGTTGGCGCTGGATCTGGCGCGGACGACCGGCCATGTCGGCGCCACCGTGATGAAGCACGCTAACCCCTGCGGTGCTGCGAGCGCTGGGACCGCCGAGGGCGCGATCGATCTGGCGCTCATGGGTGATCCGGTTGCGGCGTTCGGCGGCATCGTCGCGTGCTCGCACGCCATCGATTTGTCGGCGGCCGAGCGGCTGAGTGCGAAGGACCTGTTCCTGGAGGTCATCGTTGCGCCGGCGTTCGAGGGCGATGCGCTCGAGCGGCTGCGCCAGCGTTGGAAGACCACGCGGCTGCTGGCCATTGGTGATGCAATCGGGCACGATCGCGAGGGCGTGATGGTGCGGACGCTGCCCGGCGGTGCGCTGGCGCAGCGGATCGATGCGCTGCGGCCTGATCCGGCGGCGTGGACCTTGGCGGCTGGACCCAAGCCCAGTGGCGACGTGCTTTCTGCGTGCGCGGCGCTCGTGTGCGTGAGCCGGGCGCTGACCAGCAACGCCGTGGCGGTGGGGGGCTTGGTGAACGACGCGGCCGCGCTCTTCGGGGCCGGCGCGGGACAGATGGACCGGGTGACGAGTTGCCGCCTGGCGGTGGAGAAGGCGGGCGATAGGGCTCAAGGCGGTATCGCGGCGAGCGATGGGTTCTTCCCGTTCAGCGATGGACCGAAGATGCTGATAGACGCGGGGGTGCGGACGATCGTGCAGCCGGGCGGCTCGAAGCGTGACGACGAGACGGTCGAGTTGTGCGAGCGTGAGGGCGTAAGCCTGCTGATGACGGGCGTGCGGCACTTCCGGCATTAACGGCCTGATGTTTGGATTGTGTAAATACTTCGGCGTCGCGCGTGGACTCGCGGGGCCGTCTTGCCGACAATTCGTTCGCAGAGCCGGAATTGTCGAGGATGCGCCCTTCCAGAGCCAACTCGAAGCCGAACGGCGACGCGCACCGTGCGTCGCGTGGGGGTTCTGCCCGCTCAAACGGCAGCCGATCGACCCCAAACCATTCGACCGAGATCCGGGCCATCCGGGCGTGCTCGCTGGACGTGCCGGTGCTGCTGCTCAACAAGCACTACATGGCGCTGCGGGTTATCACTGCCCGGCGGGCGTTTACGCTGCTGTGCAAGGAACTGGCCGAGGTGGTGCATGTCGAGGGCGAGCCTACCGAAGCGACGTTCAGCAACTACGACTTCGCCCAATGGGTCGAGGTGTCGGCCTTGCAGCACGAGATCGAGCCGGCGGCCCACGACTGGGTGCGCACGGTGCGGCTGTCGATCGCGGTACCCCGCGTCATACGGCTTCTTGGCTACGACCGGCTGCCCCGGGTGCAGGTGCGGCTGAGCCGGCGGACGATCTTCGAGCGAGACGGGCACCAGTGCCAGTACTGCAAGCGGTACTTCCGTGGAGGGGATCTGTCGCTTGACCATGTGCTGCCCCGTGCGCGGGGTGGTGGCGATAGCTGGGAGAACCTGGTTGCCGCGTGCATCCGCTGTAACGCCGCCAAGGGCGACCGCACGCCGAGCGAGGCGGGGATGCCTCTGGCTCGCGCGCCAAAGCGGCCGGCTCCCGATTCTGTGCTGCACGGCTGGCGCGAGAGCCGCGGTGGCGAGCGGTTTGAGGCTTGGGGGATGTTCCTGCCGAAGGGGCGGTGAGAGCGAATCAACCGTTTGTGCAACAGAAAACCCTTCGCAGACGCGAAGGGTTCTTGTATTCTTTGGGTTGTGTTTCAGTCTCCGCCGCGGAGCATGGCAAGCAGGCGGAGGATGCTGACGTAGAGCCAGACGATGGTGACCAGCAGGGCGAAGCCGGCGTACCACTCCATCCACTTGGGGGCCTTGTTCGCGACGCCGTCCTCGACGATCTTGAAGTCGATGATGAGGTTGAAGGCGGCGACGGCGACGACGCCTGCGCTGATTGCGATGCTCAGGGGGCCACCGTCCCAAATCACCAGCGGCTTGCCGAGGAACGCGCCAAGGAGGAAATTGGCCAGACCAAAGAGAATGACGCCAACAGTGGCCACCAGGATCATGCGGACGACCATGGGGGTGGCCCGGATGATCCTAGTGGCGTAGAGCCCAAGCATGGCGGCTGTTATGGCGAAGGTCAGGCCGGCGGCTTGGGTGATCATCGTGGTGTTGAGTTGGGCCATGGCCCCGCCCTTCTGGGCCATCTGCTCGGGGTTAAACCATGTAATCCACATGAAGGAGATGCCCGCAACAAAGGCGCCTTCGGCAATGGCGTACACGGGGGCGAGGAAGGGCGAAAGCGTGGGTTTGAAGAGGATTACGAGGGCCAGGATGAGCCCCACGATGAACCCACCGAAGGCCAGCGGTACCCAAAACCCGCTGGTCGCGAATGACCAGAGCAGGCCGGCGGTGCCGACTGTAATGCCCAGCAAGATTGCCGTGTTGATAATCGCACCCTGGTAGGTCATGACCTTCGGGGCGGCCATGTCACGGGCCCAGTCGCCACTGCCGGCGGGGTTCAGGTACTGGTCGACCTTCTGAATAGCGGGGTTGCCGGTGGATTGGATCATGGGGGTCTCCGGGTGTGGGTGCCGGTATGGTATCGGCTCGGCCGGCGGCGGTTGCACGAGGATTGGGGCGGCTTAGTGGCTCTCGCTGCGGCCCTCGATCGTGTAGTTGGGCGATTCCTTGGTGATCCGGATGTCGTGGGGGTGGCTCTCGACCATGCTGGCGGCGGTGACGCGGCAGAAGCGGGCGTCGCGCTTGAAGTGCTCGATAGTGGGGCAGCCGGTGTAGCCCATGGCGGCGCGCAGGCCGCCGACGAGTTGGTAGACGAATTCGGCCAGCGGGCCGCGATACGGCACCATGCCCTCGACGCCCTCGGGCACGAACTTCTGCTTGGGGCGGCCGGACTGGTCGTACTTGTCGGCTTGGCCGTAGCGGTCGGCGCTGCCTCGGTTCATGGCGCCCTCGGAGCCCATGCCGCGGTAGCTCTTGTAGCGGCGGCCGCCGGAGATCACGAGTTCGCCCGGGCTTTCGTCCAGGCCGGCGAGCAGGCCGCCGAGCATGACGGTGCTGGCGCCGGCGGCGATGGCCTTGGCGATGTCGCCGGACATTCGGATGCCGCCGTCGGCGATGATGGGGACGGGATTGTCTGGATCGGCTTCGGCGACGCCCGTGAGGCCCTCGAAGATGGCCGAGACCTGGGGCACGCCCACGCCGGTGACGACGCGGGTGGTGCAGATGCTGCCCGGGCCGATGCCGACCTTGACGGCGTCGGCGCCGGCGTTGGCGAGGTCTCGCGCGCCCTCGGCTGTCGCGACGTTGCCGGCGATGACCTGGATGTCGTATTCGGCCTTGATCTTCTTGACTGTCTCGAGCACGTTCTTGCTGTGGCCGTGGGCGGTGTCGACCACGATCACGTCGACGCCGGCTTCGATGAGCGCGGCGACGCGGTCGTACTGCAGCACGCCGACGGCGGCACCGCAGAGCAGGCGTCCCTTGCCGTCGGTGCTGGCGTCGGGATAGCGGCTGAGGCGTTCGATGTCACGCATGGTGACCAGGCCGGCAAGGTGCTGGTTGTCGTCGACGAGGATGAGCTTCTCGACCTTGTTCTGGTTGAGGATGACCTCGGCCTCTTGCAGCGTCGTGCCGGCGGGGGCGGTGACGAGCGGGTCGCTGGTCATGACCTGGGAGACGGGGGTCGAGACGTCCTCGACGAATTTGAGGTCTCGCCGGGTGAGGATGCCCAGGATTTTGCCCTTGCTGCGGAGGTCGTCGCTGCCGTCCTCGGTGACGGGGAAGCCCGAGACGTGGAACTGGGCCATGAGCTCGCGGGCCCGACCGACGGTGTCGGTGGGCCCCAGGGTGATGGGGTCGGTGATGACGCCGTTGGCCGAGCGTTTCACTTGGGTGACCTGGCGGGCCTGTTCCTCGACGGAGAGATTCTTGTGGATGATGCCGATGCCGCCCTCGTGGGCCAGCGCGATGGCCAGGGGCGCCTCGGTCACGGTGTCCATGGGAGCGCTGACGATGGGCACGCGGATGCGGATGCCGCGGGTGAGCTGGCTTGACGTATCGGCCCCGGCGGGCAGCACCTCGCTGGCGCGTGGCAGCAGCAGCACGTCGTCGTAGGTGATGCCGTCGAGCACTACCTTTTCCGCCGGCCCGATGGGGGCCGCGGAGGTGCTGGGTGTCGGTTGGGAAGGGGCGGACGCGGGGGAGGTGATCGTGTGCGTGGCCATGCTCATGCTTGGCTCGCGGCACTCGCGCGTCAAGTCATGGCGTTACGCGCGGGCGGCCTCGCGGACCTTTGCGCCATCGCAGAAGCCGCTGGAGCGGGCGATGTCTCGGATTTCGTGCCAGGGGCGGCTGCCGCGCAGGATCCGCTCGGCGTCCTCGGAGGTGATCGAGCCTTCGGCCACATAGGCGGCGATCTCGCGGACGGTGATCTCCTTCTGGCGTTGCTTGAGGATGGCCGTCAGGAAGACCATGAGGAAGAAGATGACCCCACCGACGATGGCAACAAGGGCAATCACGGAGGCGTCGACGCCGGTGACGAGCAGGTTGGGGTCTTGCATTGGGAGGATCTCCTCTGGTCTGGCGGTGGCAGGTCTGGCTGGACTCCATGTTTGGGAAGCCAAGGCGAGGGATTTCACCGGTATTCGAGAAGCTTAGCGGTTGAGCCGCTGGTCCATGGCGTCCAGGCGTTGCTGGTGGATCTCGCGGTCGGGCTCGATGATGGTCAGGGCCTCGACGTAGTCGCGGGCGATCTGGAACTCGCCCGCCCGCCAGGCGATGGTGGCGGCCAATTCTCGGGTGGGAGCGTCGAAGGGCTCGATGTTGACGGCCCGCTGGGCCTTGGCGAGGGCCTTGCCGGCCTCGTCGCGGGCCATGTAGAGGCGGGCGAGCTCGGCCGCGTAGGCGCCGGTGTACTGGGCCCGGGCGTCGAGATGTTCGAGATAGCCGATGGTGGTGGAGTCGGTGGGGTCGATGCCGTCTTCGCGGGCGAGTAGCACGAGCATTCGGCGGGGCTCGTCGGCCACGGGTACGGCGTTGGCCCACCGGGTGAGCAGGGGCTCCATCTCGGGCGTTGGGCGGCCGTTGTTGGCTTCGAGGCGGTCGCGGGCGAGCTTCTCGATGAGCTGGGGATGGTCGGGGTAGGTCTCCAGCAACGCGAGCAGATCGGGGGCGTCGTCGTTGCCCTCGTCCTGGTACTGCTGGGCGAGTTGCTCGATGGTCGGCACGCCCGCCTCGGGCAGCAGGCCCCATTCCCGGGCCTGATCGGCGGCCCAGGTGAGGAAGCCGGCTTCGAGGTCGTCTTGGTCGACGTTCAGCACGCTGGTGAAGGCTTCGCGTTGGGTCTGGCCTTGGGCGTACGCGTCCATGAGGTCGATGGGGGCTTGGGAGCCGAAGCGCTCGACGATGAACTCGTAGAGCCACGCCGACTGCGCGTACGCGAGGCTGCGGTCGCCGGGGCGACGGGGGCGAATGAACCCCAGGCTCAGGTCGTCGAGGGGGAAGAGTTCGTCGGTCTCGAGCGCGACGGTCAACATGCGGGCGCGGGACTCGTCCCACGGCCCGTCCTCGAGGAACACGGCCTGGGCCTCGGTGAACCAGTGGGGCACGCGGTTCTTGGTGCGGCTGAGGCCCACCGTGTGGACGTACTCGTGTTGGAGCACGCGGGGCCAGTCGTAGCCGCGGTGGGTGCTGCCGGGGTTGGGTCGGGGGGTCTCCATCGCGATGGCCGGGCCCGTGCTTGCGGCGATGGTGAAGATGTCGGGCATGCCGGTAATGCGCACGGCGAACCAGGCGTGGCTTGGCATGAGGTCGATGACGGTCTTGCGGTCGGGCTCGTGGTTCAGGCCGTTGTTTTCCGCGCCGGCGACGCGGGCGTGGATGCGTTCCATGATGGGGGCCATCTCCTTGGCGAGGATGGCGTCGGGGCCCGTGCGGTAACGGATGGTGAAGTGCTCGGTCTCTTCGCGCTCGTAGGTTGCGAGTTCGGTCGCCAGGCGCAGGGTGTTCTTGGCGCGGATGTTGAAGGGGTCGAGCTGGGTCGCGCGCTGGAGGGCGGCAATGGAGGTCTCGTCCTCGGCGGCCTGCATGGCCAGCAGGCCCAATTCGATCCAGGGCTCGGGCCAGGCGGGTTGGCGCTTGGTGGCCTCGGTCAGGTGGGCCATGGCGGATGCGTACTGGCGCCAGTCGGCCAGCTGCACGCCGGCCTCGTAGTGGCCCAGGGCGCTGCCGGGGGAGAGCTCTTCGAGCGTGGCGAGGAGGTCGGTTTCGGTCTCGGTGTCGCGATAGACCGCGGCGATGGCGGTCCGCAGGGCGAGGGCTTCGCGCATCGTGGGGTGTTCGGCCAGCAATGGGTCGAGCATCTCGGCGGCGCGGCGGGGTTCCTTCTGGCGGAGCAATGCGCGTGAACGGATCAGCGTGGCGTATGGCGATGCCGCGCCGGGGCGCATGCGATCAGTAAGGCGGTCGAGCTCGATGGCGACGGCCTCGGCGGCGTCGAAGTTGAAGCCGTGGACGTGGGCCTCTCCAAGCGTGAACCATGCCTCGGCGCTGCCGGGGTTGAGGGAGAGCGTTTCCAGGAGCGCTTCGCGGGCCTGGGGACGGTTATCGCGCGAGTCGAGGAGCTTGGCCTCGGCCAGGCGCGCGGGCCAGTAGAGGCGGTCGAGCCCGTCGCGCACGGTCGCGAGGAGTTGGGCCATGAGCTCGTAGTCGCCTGCACCCTGCTCCACGCCCACGGTGCGTGCGCGGATGATGAGCAGGCGGACACCCTCGGTGAGGGTCTCGGCGTCGTTGGATTGCAGTCGTGCCAGCCGCGTCGTCGCGGTGTCGGTGATCGTGCGGACGGCGTCGAGGTCGCCGAGGAGTTCGGAGCCCTGCGCTCGCAAGCGCAACGCTCGCATCGATTCGTCGTCCGCGATGAGCTCGAACGCGTCGCGGATATCACCGCGGAGGATCATGGCCTCGGCGCGGTCGAGGGGGTTCGCTGCTGGATCGTCCAGCGCGGGGCTGGAAAGGTCGCCGGCGAAGAGGGCTGCCTTCGCGGCGGCGGTGGGGTCGGCCAGATCGGCGCCCGTCCACTGGCCGTGGAAGACGCGCAGGTCGCGACGTTCCTCATCGGTCAGGTAGCTGGCGGCCAGGGCCCGATCGACGGCGGGGGAGAGGGTGATGCCCTCGTCGCGATCCTGAGGTTGGGCGACCGCGATACCGGCGGCGGCCAGCAGGCACGCGGCGGCGGTTCTCAGCTTCTGGGGCAGGTTTCTCACCATGGAGCCAACGCCTCTGGGACTCTGGTTCTTCGCCCATTTCGGGCCGTTGGCTCCGGGAAATGCTCGGCGTTAGGGACGGCCCCGGGGGTTTGTGCCGGTTGTCCCGCTGGGTTGGCTGGGGACGGTTGGCGGCGGCAGGGGCGTCTCGCTGACATTCCAGCCCTCGCCGGGGGTGATGGTCAGCAGGTCCTCGCGGGCGGGGTCGTTGACCTTCAGCGGGTGCATGAGCTGGACGATCGAGACGTTGCCCGAGTTCGCGTCAACCGTGCGGCTCATACGTGGCAGGAGGCGGCCCTTTTCGTCGGGCTTGTACCACAGGCGGATCTCGCTGAAGCGTGCGTCGCCGCCGCGGTTCTTCGGGATGAGCTTGAGCTGGACCGAACCGGTGGCGAAGCTCATGAGCTGCTTGGCCAGGTCGATCTCGAATTTTTCGTCCTCATACTCGGGGTCGAGCTGCGGATCGGGCTCGAGGCTCTCGGTCGTGGGGACGAGCGTGACCTGGTAGCGGCGCAGGATGTCGTCCTTCTGCTGGCCGATGGGCAGGGGTGGGAAGGGGCCGTCGCCGAGTTCGAAGGGATCGATGGTTTCGCCCTCGGGGACGATCTCGCGCTTGTTGATCTGGCGTTCGCTGTGGATGACATCCCAGAACCAGCGGCCGTCGAAGGCGATGGTCAGCTTGGTTTCGGGCCCGTCGCTGTACCGATCGCCATTCCACTTGTCGACGAAGTGGACGGCGAAGCGGCGGCGGGGTGAGCCGTCCTGGGTTGTATCGGCCGCGAAGGCGATCTCGCCCGTGCTGCGCGTGATGGTTGAGCCGACCTCGACCATGGTGGTATAGGCGATCTCCGAGGCGAACGTGCGCAGGTCGTCGTCGGCGTCCTCGAGGGCGTCGAGCACCTGCTCGGCGTTCTCGAACGCCGGCGCGGGGGGTTGGGCCGCTTCCTCTTGCGCCGGCGCGAGGGCGCACCCCACCAGCACCAGGAACGTGGTCAGGATCGCGATGGCGTCCATGCGCATGGTCTCAATCTCCTTGGGGCGAACCGTCTTTATCATTGGGATGCGCGTCGCCGTCGTTGCTTTCGCCCGGTAAACCGTCGAGGAAACCCTGCAAGAGCGACGCGGCGGCGATGGAATCCCGCCTTCGCTTCTTCTGGAGGTGGGTCAGGCCGCTCTGGTTCATCGACCAGTCGGCCTGCTTGCTCGTGAGGCGTTCATCGGCGAGGTGCACGACGCGGCCCAGCTCGCTCTCGAGGCGCTTGGCGAAGGCGCGGGCCTGCTCGCTCCGCTGGCTCTCCTGGCCGTCGAGGTGCAGGGGCAGGCCCAGGACGAGTTCGAGGCTCGGGCTCGAGCCGTAGTCGCGCTGGATTTCCTTCCCGATCGCGTTGATGAGCTTGGCCCCGCCCTCGTGCTCGATGGGGATGTCCAAAGTCTTCCACGGGGCGGCGACCCTCGTGTGGTCGTCGCCCACGGCCAATCCCGTGCGTCGGTCGCCCAGGTCGATGGCGATGTAGCGGGTGATGGCGCGGGCGAAGCCCATTACATCAGCGTCTCGGGCAGCGTCGCGTGCAGGTCCTTGAGGGCTTCGGCCCTCGCGCTGGGCATGATGAGCGTGGCGCCCTTCGTGTGCACGACGACCAGGTCCTCGCAGCCCAATAAAGCGATGGTGTGCCCTTGCTCGCTGTTCACCACGAGGTTGCCGCTGGAATCGTGCGCCACGGCGCCGGCGTCTCTGGCGATGGGGGCGACCTTGTTGCCCAGCGCATCGGCCTTCAGCGTCCCCGCGTAGCTGGCCCACGAGCCGACGTCCAGCCACGACACGTCCATGCGCAGGGTCGCGACGGTGACGGGCCCGCCCTGCGCATCCTTCGCCTTCTCGCTCGTCGCCGGCTCCATGATGGCGTAGTCGACGCTCTTCTTTGGAAGTTCCGGATAGACCCGGTGCAGCACGGCGTCGCGATCGCTGGTGTCCCAGGCCCGGGCGATCTCCATCAGGCCAGCGTGCGACGCGGGCAGGAAGCTCTTGAGGCAATCCAGGAACGTCTGCGCCTTCCACACGAACATGCCGCTGTTCCAGCCATAGACGCCCTCGCTTAAGTACGTCTTCGCGGTTTCCTCGTCGGGCTTCTCGACGAATTTCTCGACGTGGAAGCCGAGCCCATCGGTGCCCTCGATCGCGCCGGCGCGCTTGACGTAGCCATAGCCGGTGGCCGGGTGGGTTGGTTCGATGGAGAAGGTCACGAGCGTGCGGGGCTCACGCTCGACCAGCTCGAAGCCCCGCCTGACGACTTCCTGGAACGCCGCCACCGGCTCGATCACGTGGTCGGCGGTCATCACACAAAAACTCGCGTCGGGGTCCTTGCTCGCCAGCACGGCCGCCGAGAGCCCCACGGCGTTCACGGTATCACGCCCCACGGGTTCGCCCAGGATCTGGTCCTCGGACAGCGACTCGAGCACGGCGGACACGTCCGCTCGGTAGCGTTCCAGCGTGCACACCAGCAGGTTGTCTTGCGGCACCAACCCGTCCAATCGCCCGGC
Source organism: Phycisphaerae bacterium (assembly GCA_030426395.1). Taxonomy (GTDB): domain Bacteria; phylum Planctomycetota; class Phycisphaerae; order Phycisphaerales; family UBA1924; genus JAHCJI01. The sequence goes on along the minus strand of JAUHYE010000057.1, from coordinate 1,001 downwards.
CGACACCTCGATCAGGCTCCTGGGCGTCGAACTCCCGGGGTCGGTCAGGAAGCGCAGGAGTTGTTTTGGCTGCGCCTTGCGGCTCATGGGCCACAGGCGCGTTCCGGATCCTCCGGCCATGACCATCGCGTAGCGGTGTTCGTCCATCGGCGGACCGTATGCGCCGGGGCTCGCGGCGTCTTAGAGCGACAGGGCGAGCGACACCAGCTCGGAAGCCCCCACTTCGCTCCCGGCGTTCTTCTGCCGCGCGAGGGTGACCTTCCGCGACGCCTCGGCGGGCTGCTCGCCCAGCGCGATCAGGGCGCGCACGGCGTCCTCGGCCTGCGGATCGGCTGGCTTCGTCTTGACTTCCACGGCCGATTCCATCTCTTCGATGGCCAGCTTGTCCCGGAACGTTGGCCCGAGTTCCTCGACGAGAGTTTTGGCCAGCTTCGCCCCGATCTCGGGCAGGCGCTTGAGGCCGACCTCGTCCCCGCGCGCGATCATGGCGCCCACTTCCGTGGGGGGTTCGGCCAGCGCGCGGAGTGCCTTTCGATGGCCGAGGCCGCGGATCTGCGTCATCGCCTCGTAGACCTCTTTATCCGCGGCCGTAGCGAAACCGAAGAGCCTGGGGACGAAGCTGGCCCCCTGGTTGGGGCTCTCCAGAACGTGTACGGTGAAGAGCTGCGCGGGTTTGCCGACGGATCCGAGCGCGCCGTCCATGTAGGGCGGCAGCAGCACGTCGTACGACACGCCCGACGCGGTCGCGATCGTTGCCCGGCCCTTGGAGATCTCGGCGATGGTGCCCGCCACGTGCGCGATCATGTCCGGGTTCCTTTTGGGTGCCTCCGTGCGTGGAGAGGATATCCGCCCGCGGGCGAAGCCGTCCCGAGCGGGCGGGCCCCAGGTTCCCGCGCGGGCCACCAAAGACCGGACGTTTGCCTCCCAGGCGCGCAACGCAGGGTCTGCGTTGCGCGCTTTGGCCGCGAAAGACCGGACTCTTGCCGTTCAGGCGCGCAGCG
>JAUHYE010000056.1 GCA_030426395.1 Phycisphaerae bacterium | reverse complement strand
GTCGTGCGGGCTGTGTGGTTCTCGCGGGATGGAGAAGAGACAAGCGGGGCTGGATTTGCCCCCTGCGCGGACCGATTCCTTGGGCTGAACCGAGGAATCGCGCGGCCATGCTGTGCGTGGTCAATGTGCAGGTCAGGGGGCCGTTGTGGGCATCTCGCTGAAAACACTCTCCGCGATCGGCTCGACCCGCATCATGAGCGGCTCGGCGTCGCCCATCGCCTTCGAGTTCGGGACCGCCGAACTCAAGGTGCTGCAGATCACCAGCGGGGCCAACCCGCATCTGGTGGCCGCGGCGGCGCTCGAGATGCCCTCCCGGCTGCGCCGCGACGCCCAGGCGCGGCTTGCGTTCCAGATCGAGGCGCTGCCCAAATTGGTCAAGGCCGGAGGGTTCAAGGGCAAGCGGGCGGTGTGCTCGATGCCCAGCGCGATGTCGTTCTGCAAGCACCTGAAGATCGTCAAGGCAGACGGAGTGGCGATGGACACCCTGGTAAAGGCCAAGATCCAGGCGACGCTTGGCTGCGACCCCAACGCGTTGGTCTACCGCTGGGTGCCCGTCGACAGCACCGGCCCTGGAAGCCGCGGTGAGGTCATCTGCATGGGTGCCGGGCGCGACGTTATCCAGCGTTTGATGCGTGCGTTGAAGGCCGCCAAACTTGAGCCCGTGGGCATGCACAGCGACTTTCAGGCCATCCTCACCGCGATGCACGCATGCACGAGGCACCTGGAAGACCACGAGGACAAGCCCACGCTCTACCTTGAGCTTGGCGCGGGCGGATCTCGGGTGCTGGTGGGCGACGGCGAACGGCTCGCGTTTGCCAAGTTCGTCGAGATCGGCGGCAAGCACCTCGACGAGGCCATCGCCCGCGAGCAGAACATCGACGCGGAGCGTGCCCGCTCCATCCGCCTGAACCTCCAGACGCTGGTGCCAGAAACGGTCGCCGCACCGGCGGCCTCGAAGGATGAAAGCGTTGATACCGCTGGGGGAGGGTCGGGCCTGGCGATGCTCGAGGCGGCTCTCAAGCGATCGCGCGCCACGCCCAGCAGCGAGGCCAACGGCGACAGCGCCGTGATGGCCGCCCTGGACGAGAGCGCCGCGGGGATGGAGACGCTCGACGAGGCCATGACGCGCACGGGCACCGATCTGACCGAGCCGCTGGAAATCCTCACCGACGAGGTCCAGATGTGCGTCCGGTATTACAACGGGCTGTGCCCCCAGCGGAAGATCGAGCGCGTGGTGTTTCTGGGTGGGGAATCCCGTCAGATCGCACTATGCACCCACATTGCCAAGCGGTTGAAGCTACCGGCGCAGATCGCCGACCCGCTCGCTCGTGTTACTCGGACCGGAAATGAGCCCTGCATCGGCACGGACCTCAGCGGAAGCCAACCCGGATGGGCGGTGGCGTTGGGCTTGTGCCTTCGTCCAACCGATCTTTGATCAGACGCGGATCTACGGAGGATCGTCATGCTCGGACCTTCAGGCGACAACAACCAGCAGGGCGGCGCCCTGGGCGGGGGCTTCCTGCCCGAGGATTACGTCCAGCGCAAGGCCGAGGGGCGGGCCAACATTATTGGCCTCACCCTCTTCTGCGCCGTGATGGGAACCGTGGTGGCGGCCTTCTTCGTCACCAACCGCAACTGGAAGTCGGTGCACGACGAACGCGAGGCGATCGCCATCCAGTACACGGCCGCCGAACCCGAGATCGAGCTGCTGATCAAGCTGGAAGAGCAGAAGGAGCAGATGCTCCAGAAGGCCGAGATCGTCACGGCGCTCATCGAGCCCGTGCCACGCAGCATCCTGATGGCCGAACTTGTCACGCGCATGCCCGAGGACATGACGCTGCTGACGGTTGAGCTCAAGGGCCGCCGCGTAGCCGAGGCCGCGCCGGTGAAGGGCCAGAACGCCCAGCAGACACGCACGAGCGTTCGCGGCCGCCAGGCGGGCTCCCTCGGTGGCACCAAGACGGGCGCGAGCGCCGAGGCCGAGGACAAGACCTCGATCCTGCCGCCCCGCTACGAGTACACGCTGACGCTGACCGGTGTCACGGCAACCAATAAGCAGGTGGCCGACTACCACGACGCGCTCAGGATGTCACCTTTGCTCCGTCGAGTCGAGATGCACTCGACCGAGGGCCAGAAGATCAATGACCTGGAGCTGCGCAAGTTCCACATCAGCGCCGAGATCGATCCTCGTGCGGACGCACGCGGCATCGAGCCGCCGTCCTCGGCCGACGCGTTGGTGAACGGTACCTCGCCCGGCGAGTCGCCGTCGGAAGATCAACCCGAGGGCGAAGAAGCGATCGTGGTCGAGCCCGACGATGGGGAGGGCCTGTAACATGAAGTTCGGCATCCGTGAGTTCGTTCTACTCCTTGTACTGTTCGCGGTCCCGCTCGCCAGCTACTGGTTCGTGTTCAGGCCGCAGAACACGCAGATCGAGCGTGCCCGCGAGGAGATCGCGCTCCGTCGCGAGAAACTCGAGAAGCTGCAACAGGAGAGCGCCCGTCGCGGCACGCTCGAGGCCGCGACAACCCAGATCTCGGAGCGTATCGAGACGATCGAGAGTCGCCTGCCGACCAACAAAGAGATTGGTGACATCGTTCGTCAGATCTCCGAGCTGGCCGCCGAGGCCGGGCTCCAACCGCCCGAGATCGTGGCGGAGAAACCGGTGAAGGCGTCCCTCTACATGGAGCAGCCGCTCAAGATTGAGATGGTGGGCGACTTCCGTGGATTCTACAAGTTCCTGCTCGAGCTCGAGCGCCTGGATCGCATCACTCGCCTTCCGGAGATGACGATCAAACGCTCCGACAAGGTTGATGGGCACATGGTGGCCGCCTTCACCCTGAGCATCTACTTCCAGGATGAGGAGGCCTGATGAGCGACGAACAGACCATCACGGGCGAGCACACCAGCGAAGAAACGCCGGTTGTCGAGAGCTATGGCAGCGACTCCAGTAAGCGGCTGCCGATCCAGATTGGCATTGTGGCCGGCGTGCTCGCGCTCACCGGCGGCGTGCTCTACTGGATGCACATCAAGGGCATCGAACCCGGCAAGCTGCTGAAGCCGGTCGAGATGCGCTACACGATCGAGCAAACCCAGGCCCGCTACTACGAGGGCGAGGACCGAATCCTCAAGACCCTGGCGCAGGCCGGGCCCCCGCCACAGATCCCGCTGGAAGACATCCACGAGAACCCATTCCGCCTCGACCGCGCGCCCGAAGAGGCATCGCCAATCATCCCAACCGAGCCCACACAGGTCCGCGACCAGGTGCTCGTTGAGGCCGAGAAGATGCTCGGCTCGATTAAGATCGAGATGGTGCTCAACAGCGACACGGACCCACTGGCCAAGATTAACGGCAAGGTGTACCGCGTGGGTGACAAGATCGATGGGATACTTGAGATCGTTTCGATCTCGGGGCGGTCGGTGACCTTCCGCGCCAAGACACTGATGCGCACTCTCGAGATGAACAGCAAGCACTAAGGCGTGCCTGGCAGGGGATGCTGCGCAGATGAGCAAGTACAACATCGACGACATCCTCAGCGAGCTGACCGATTCGGGCAAGCCCGAGGGCCAAAGCAAGAGCAAGGGAAAGGCCACACGCCACCGCATCGATGAATCGGAGCAGGCGTTCAGCCCGCTCCCCTCGATGCCGGCCAACCAGGGCGATGCCGGCCGGAGCGCCTCGCAGCACGATCCGGCCGTCAAGCAGAAGCCCAAGGACGCCCCCGACGCCCGCGTCGGCAAAGCTATCAGTGACGTGTACGCGCCGGACGAGACATCTACGGGCGACGAGTACGACACAACCGAACTCGCCCAGCGGCTCGTCGAGACCGGAGCCGTATCGGCCGAGGACATGTCGCAAGCGCAAGCGATCGTCAAGCAGACGCCCGGGCAACGACTGATCGATGCGCTCTTCGAGCGTGGCGCCGATGAGACCGCGGTACAGCGATGCGTGGCCGAGAACGCCGGCCTGCCCTTCGAACGGGTCGACCTGAACTCGGGACTCGATGGTGGATTCGACGGCGCGATGCTCCAGAGACTGACAGGCGAGTACTGCCGCGACCACCTGGTGCTACCGCTGCGGACCGAGGGCCAGCGTGCCGTGGTCGGCGTGGTTCGCCCCGATGATGTGTTCCTCTTCGACGAGCTGCGCGAGAAGCTGGGCGTGGTGGGCATCAAAATCGTGGTCGTCACGGGCTTCGACATTCGCGGCGCCCTCGAAGTCGCCGGCATGGGCGAGCACGAGGAAGAGCCGGAGGATGTCGACCTCAACGAGATCCTCGATCAGGTCGACGAGCAGGACGTCCAGGTCGAGAAGAAGGACTCGCAGGAGGTCGACCTCGAGCAGAAGGCCGGCGAGAGCCCGGTCATCCGCTATGTCAACTACATCATCCAGCAGGCCATCAAGGATGGGGCCAGCGACATACACATCGAGCCGGCCGACAAGAAGCTCAAGGTGCGTTTCCGCATCGACGGGGTGTTGTTCGAGGCGATGAACCCTCCGGCGTCGATGGCGGCGGCGATCACCAGCCGCCTGAAGATCATGGCCAACCTGGATATCTCCGAGCGTCGCGTGCCGCAGGATGGCCGCATCCGTTGCTCGGTGGCCGGCCGCAAGCTCGACCTTCGTATGTCGACGCTACCCAACACGTATGGCGAGAAGACCGTCATGCGTATCCTTGACACCAAGAGCATCAACGTGCAGCTCGAGGACCTGGGCTTCAGCGACGACGCATTGCAGGTGTGGCGAACGCTAGTTACCGCGCCACACGGCATCACGCTGGTGACTGGCCCGACCGGTTCGGGTAAGACGACCACGCTCTACGCATCGCTTCGAACGCTCGACAAGAACAAGATGAACATTTCCACCGTTGAAGACCCGGTGGAGTACCACCTCGACGGCGTCACGCAGACCCAGACGCACGAGAAGATCGGCATGACCTTCGGCAAGGCCCTCAAGGCCCTGTTGCGTCAAGACCCGGACGTGATCATGCTTGGCGAGATTCGCGACATGGAGACCGCCATGACCGCGGTGCAAGCCGCGCTCACTGGCCACTTGGTGCTGAGCACCTTGCACACCAACGACGCGCCGTCGAGCATCACGCGATTGGTGAACATCGGCCTGGAACCCTTCCTGGTCGGTGCCGCCGTCAACGGCGTGCTGGCCCAGCGACTGCTCCGCCGTTTGTGCAAGCACTGCAAGGCCGAGGAACGCCCCAGCGAGGAGATGGCCGAGTATCTGGAGCTTCAGGGGATGGCCACCAGCAAGCTCTGGACCGCCAAGGGCTGCGACAGGTGCCGTGGCACGGGGTATTCTGGTCGCGTGGGTATCTACGAGTTGCTCGCGGTCGACGACCGCCTCCGCGACGTGGTGGCGGGCAACCCCAACGTGAGCGAGTTCCGTCGCATGTGCATGGAGCGTGGCATGGTCTCGCTCCGGATGGACGGCATGAACAAGGTCAAGCATGGGCTGAGCACCATCCAGGAAGTGCTCCGTGTGACCGACGGCAACCACTAACAGCCTGCCCATGGGCTTGACTAGTCGCCGGGATGCGATATATTTGCATCATGGCGTCACTATCCCAGTCGCGACAGCCCTCTTCCCCCCGCCAGGCAGCTCGCCGGAAAGCCGCGGTTGACGGACTGCTCGACCCCGAGCTATTCAAGGCCCTAGGGGATCCCACCCGGGTGCTGCTGCTGCGATGCCTGCTGAAGTGCAAGCGGGCGTGCTCGGTGAGCGAGGTTGCCGAGTGCTGCGACGTGGACTTTTCGGTCGTCGCCCGGCACCTCTCGCTGCTGGCCCGTTCGGGCGTGCTGGAAGCCAGGAAGGTAGGTCGCACAGTGTGGTACACGCCCCGGTGTGAGGACTTGGCCTCGACCTTCCGGTCTCTCGCCGATGCTATCGACGATTGCTCCCCCACCCCGATCGATTGCTGCGGCAGCGACTGCTGCAAGGAGGAGTAGCATGGGCCGGTACGTCCCACCGCGTGTGATGTTTTTGTGCACGGGCAACTCCTGCCGCAGCCAGATGGCCGAGGGCTGGGCCAGGCGCCTGCTTGGCGACCAGATCGAGCCGTGTAGCGCTGGGACCGACCCGCAGGGCTTGAATCCCCTCGCTGTCAAAGCCATGGCGGAGGTTGGCGTCGATATCTCGGATCATCAGAGCAAATCGATCGCGCAGTGTGAGCCCGACACTCTCGACTTGATCGTCACCGTGTGTGGCGCCGCCTACGAGCAGTGCCCGGTCTTCACCGGCGAGACACGCGTGGTCCACCACGGCTTCGACGACCCGCCCCGCCTGGCCGCCAACGCGATTGATGAAGAGGACGCCATGCGGCACTATCGCCGCGTGCGCGACGAGATCCGCGACTACGTCCATACGATACCGAGCCTGTTCCCACGCAAGGAAAGGTCGTGATGGACACGCCCCAAAAGCGGCTGGGTCTGCTCGACCGATTCCTCACGGTATGGATTTTCCTGGCCATGGCCGCCGGCGTGCTCGTCGGCAGGTTCGCCGCCGGCGTGCCCGAGGCCCTCGACGGCATGAGCGTGGGCACGACGAACATCCCCATCGCCATCGGCTTGATTCTGATGATGTATCCACCGCTGGCGAAGGTTCGGTACGAGAAGCTCCCCGAGGTGTTCAAAGACTGGAAGATCCTCGCGCTCTCGCTGGTGCAGAACTGGATCGTTGGCCCCACGCTCATGTTCGTGCTGGCCGTGATCTTTTTGCGAGACCAGCCCGAGTACATGACCGGGCTCATCCTCGTCGGGCTTGCGCGATGCATCGCCATGGTCCTGGTCTGGAACGACCTGGCTCGCGGCAGCAGCGATTACGCTGCCGGGCTCGTGGCGTTCAACAGCATCTTCCAGGTGCTGTTCTTCGGCGTGTACGCCTGGGTGTTCATCACGTTCCTGCCGCCGCTGCTGGGGCTCGAGGGGGCCGTGGTCAACGTGTCGATCGGCGAGGTATTCCAGAGCGTGCTGGTCTACCTGGGCATCCCTTTCTTCGCCGGCATGCTCACGCGCTTTGTACTGAGGCCGATGAAGGGCGATGCGTGGTACGCCGGCGTGTTCATCCCCCGGATCGCTCCACTCACGCTCATTGCGCTGCTGGCGACCATCGTGTTGATGTTCTCGCTCCAGGGCCAACGCATCGTCGCATCGCCGCTCGACATCCTCCGCATCGCCATCCCGCTGACCATCTACTTCGTTGTGATGTTCCTGGTCAGCTTCTTCATGGCCCAGAAGGTGGGCGCCGACTATCCACGGGCCGCGACGCTGGCCTTCACCGCCAGCGGCAATAACTTCGAGTTGGCCATCGCCGTCGCGATCGCCGTTTTCGGCCTGGGCTCGGGTGTCGCGTTCGCGACGGTCGTTGGCCCCTTGGTCGAGGTGCCGGTGCTCATTGGCCTGGTGAGCGTCTCGCTGTGGCTGGGCCGGCGTTTGTATTCCAAGACAGAACCAATTCCGGCGTCGCAGGAGGGAGAGCCGATATGACCACCAACCCCGACGCCATCCGTGACCAGGTCCGCGAGGGCTACACCAAGATCGCCAAGGACGGCCAGTGGTCGAGCGTGCAGAACGCCCCCACCGACGGCGGCTCGTGCTGCGGCGGCGGTGGCTGTTGTGGCCCCACCACGCTGACCGCCGACCAGGTTGCCTCGGCCGTCGGCTACTCTGGAGACGACCTCTCGGCCCTGCCCGAGGGGGCCAACATGGGCCTCTCGTGCGGCAACCCCACCGCCATCGCGGCGTTGCAATCCGGCGAGGTCGTGCTCGACCTGGGCAGCGGCGGCGGCATGGATTGCTTCCTGGCCGGCCCGCGCGTGGGCCCCACCGGCCGCGTCATCGGCGTCGATATGACGCCCGACATGCTCAGCAAGGCCCGCACAAACATTGAGAACTACCGCACGCGGAGCGGCCTCAACAACGTCGAGTTCCGCCTGGGCGAGATCGAGCACTTGCCGCTGGCCGACGCGAGCATCGACGTTGTGCTGAGCAACTGCGTGATCAATTTGTCGCCCGATCAGGCCCAAGTGTGGCGCGAGGTGGCCCGCGTGCTGAAGCCGGGCGGGCGTGTGGCCATCAGCGACCTGGCGCTCCTCAAGCCGCTGCCCGAGTTGGTCGTGGCCGACCTCGAAGCCCTCATCGGCTGCGTCGCCGGGGCGAGGCTCGTAGACGCCATCCTTAGCGACATGGAAGCCGCTGGACTGAGCGACATCGAGCTCACCAGCAAGCCCGAGTACGTCGAGGCCATGACCACCTGGCAGGACCCGCTGTACCAGAAGATCATCGCCGCCCTACCCCGGGGCTCCAAGATGAGCGAGTACGTCACCAGCCTCGACATAGCGGCTCGCAAGCCGTAAGGCATTCTCGGACGCGGGCTGATCGCGCTAGACTGGCCCCGTGAGGTTCGACACCAGCCAGCACATGCGTCTCGGGCAGCAGATGAAGCTGTCGCCCAGGGTCATCCAATCGATGGAGATCCTGCAGATGCCGCTGGCCGACCTCGAGCAACGCATCGAGGAAGAACTCGAGAGCAACATGGCCCTCGAGATCGTCGAGCGGGTGGCCGACAAGACGGCCAAAAAGGACGAGACCGATCGGCCTGACCGCGAGCTCACCATCACCGATAAGGGCAATGCCCAGGACGACTTCGCCCGCCTGGACAGCTATCAGGCCGATCAGCCCGAAGCTGCCGACAACTCCTTCGATGGCCCCAGCCGGGCGAACCTCGAGCCCGGGTCGTCGAGCCGGGTGGCCGCCGGCGATCGCGACGGCAAGATGGACGCCATGGCCGCCGCCCCGGCTAGGCAGGCCTCGGTGAGCGAGCAGCTCCGCGACCAGTGGGCCCTGACCGAGATGGACGCCGAGCTTCGCAGCCTGGGGGCGTACCTCATCTCGTTCATTGACGAGGACGGCTACCTCAGAACACCTCTGGAAGATATCGCGCGTCAGGCTCCCGAGCCGCTGGCAGAGTCGGTGGGCGGACGCGACAAATTACTCGAACAGTTGCCGTGGGTGCTCGAAGAGGCCCAACTCGTGCTCGAGCCAACGGGCGTTGGCGCCCGGGATGCTCGGGAGGGCCTGCGGCTCCAGCTCGACGCCGTACAGCAAGACCCCGACTTCAACGAGGACGACGCCACCGACGACGCAATCGAGGCGGCCCGCTGGCTGGTGACCGACCACCTCGACGACCTGATGAACAACCGGCTGCCCAAGATCGCCGAGGCAACCACGCTGACGATCGACGAGATCAAGACGGGCGTGCAGTTGCTCCGCCGCCTGAGCCTCGCACCCGGCAAGCGGCTTGCGCCCGATCGCAGCGAGCCGATCATCCCCGATGCCATCGTCGAGTACGAGGAGGACAACGACCGGTACGTCGCGTACCTCAACGACCGCAACCTGATGAACCTGCGGATCAACCGCGAGTACTCCGAGATGGTCCGCACGCGTGAGCTCGATAAGCAGGGTCGGGACTTCGTGCGCAAGAATCTGAGCAACGCCCAGTGGCTCGTGGACGCTATCGGCCAGCGGCGTGATACGCTGCTACGGGTAATCCACGCCGTGCTCGACGCCCAGCGGGACTTCTTTGATTACGGGCCCGAGAGCCTCAAGCCTCTGCCCATGACACTGGTGGCCGAGCAACTGGGCATCCACGTCGCGACGGTGTCGCGCGCCGTGGCGGACAAGTACCTGCAAACGCCCAGGGGCATCGTGCCGCTGCGGCGGTTCTTCACCGGCGGCACCCAGAACGACGCGGGCGACGACGTGAGCTGGGCCGCCATCAAGGCCGCGATGCAGGACGTGGTCGACACCGAGAACAAGGCCAAACCGCTGAGCGACGAGGCCATCGTGCGCGAGCTCAAGAAACGCGGCATCGAGATTGCCCGACGTACCGTCGCCAAATATCGCGATCAGCTCCAGATCCCCGCGGCCCGAATCCGCAAGACGTTCTAGCGTCGCGTCTGCTTGTCGATCACGAGCCGGATGCGAATCGCGTTGCCGATCACCAGGAAGTCGCTCACGGCCATCGCGCCGGCGGCAACGACCGGGCCGTGATCGCCCAGCAGGCCGAACGCGGCGGCGGGGATCGCGATGACGTTGTAGAGGAAGGCCAGGAACAGGTTCTGCCTGATGCCCCGGTGCGTTGCGCGGCCGATGCGTACGAGGTCTGCAACTGCCAATGGCCGATCGCCCGGGATAATCGCATCGGCTGCTTCGAGCGCGATGTTGCTGCCGGCATCGATGGCCACGCCGATGCCGCCCGCCGCCGAGGCCGCCGCCATGGCCGGCGCGTCGTTGATGCCGTCGCCGACCATCATCACGGTGCTCTGTCGAACAGCCTCGCGCACGCGATCGACCTTGTCCTGCGGGCTCAGGCCGGCGTGGACAAACCTGCGGTCAAGCCCGATGCGGTCGGCCAGTCGGTGCGCGGGACCTTCGCGGTCGCCGGTCAGCACGCGTGGCTCGATGCCAAGGTCACTCAGCGCCCCGACGAAGTCGCCCGCGCCCGAGCGCAGCTCCTCGCGGAAGCGAACGACCCCGACCAGTTCGTCATCGAGCAGCACGACCGATGCCGGCCCCTCGTCGAGCGAGACGTCGTCGAGCGCATGGCCCTCGCGCCGGGCGGCGTCGACCGATACCAGCATCGCACGGTGACCATCGACAACACCCACCATGCCACGACCAGCCTGCTCTTCGGCGTTTTCCGCGGGCTCATAGCCAATCCCACGATCCTCGGCCGCTCGCACGATGGCCTTCGACAGCGGGTGCCCCGAGCGGCACGCCAGCGTCGCGGCCGTCGCGAGCAATTGATCGTCGATTTCGTCGCGAACCACCGGCTGGCCACTTGTAATCGTGCCGGTTTTGTCGAGCAGCGCGACCTTCGCGACCGCCGCCCGCTCGAGCGCGCTGGCCGATCGTACGAGGATGCCACGACGCCCGGCCGCCCCGGTTCCGACCATGACCGCCAGGGGCGTCGCAAGCCCGAGCGCGCAGGGGCAGGAGATTACGAGCACCGTCGCCGCCGTCACGACGGCCTTGCTGACGCCCCCGCCGGGCACGAGCAACCACGCCACGAAGCTCACCAGCGCGATCGAGATCGAAAGCGGTACGAAAATCGACGACACCTTGTCGGCCAGCCGCTGCACGTCGGCCTTGCTCGCGAGCGCGTCGGCAACGAGCGCAACCATTCGGCCCAAAGTGCCGCTGGCGCCATCGGTCGTCGCACACACGATCGCCGGCGTTCCCACCGCGACCGAACCTGCCATCACCTCATCCCCCGCCAGCTTGTCGGCGGGTACCGATTCACCTGTCACCGCCGACTCGTCGAGCGATGCGGGCCCGATCAACTCGCCATCGACCGGGCACCGCTCGCCCGCACGCACCAGCACAAGGTCGCCCGGCAGCACGTCACGTGCGGGCACGACAGCGCCCGTTGCATCGTCCTCATTGGCCAGCACCACCGCCTCGGTCGGCTGCATCGCCGCCAGTTCGCGCAGCGCCTTGGTGGTTCCACGCCTGGCGCGGCGCTCGAGCCAGTGCCCGAGTGAGATCAGCGTCAGCAGGCCGGTGGCCTCGATGAAGTATGTTGGTTGCTCGCCGCCGCCTGTAAATGTGATCACCGCGTGCACCAGCGACAGCGTGTACGCCGACGCGCTGCCCAGCGACACCAGCGTGTCCATGTTCGTAGTCTTGCGGCGTGCGGCGGCGAAGGCCGAGCGGTAGAAGGCCGACCCGATGAAGACCTGCGCCACCGTGCCCACCACGAGCGCGACGGCCAGACCCGCCCCACTGGACATGTGCAGCCCAAGGGAGTGCCCGAACCAGTGGGCAAGTTCCATCGGCAGCCAGAGAACGACGCCTAGCAATACCCGCCACCGCCACGCGTCGGCCTGCTTCGAGTCGTCCTCACCCAGTCGCTTGGCCAAGTCGGCAGCGGCATCTCCCGAAGACGCCAGCGACGCCTCGAAACCCGCTCCCCGTACGCTCGAGGCCAGCACCTGGGGGTCGAGCGATTCGCCCATGATCAGTGCCGAACCACCGGCCAGGCTCACCATCGCGCTGCGCACACCGGGAGTCTTCGAGAGCGCCTTCTCAACGCTGGCCACGCAGTGAGCGCAGTCCATGCCGTCGACCCTCAACCGGACGGTCGCGTTCTCATTTTCAACAGGAGCAACACCCTCTTCCATAGGAACAGGCTAACTCCCCACCGGTCGAGATTCTTCGAGGTGGGCGTGCGCGGCATCGATGCGAACCCTTGACCCACCTTCGGTTTCCAGCACCAGCCGCCACTGCTCGTCGAGATCGATCACCACGCCAGCTATCGGCCGTCCGTCGACGCGGAATTGGCATTGCTCGCCTCGCAGCGTGCCGATCTCGAGCCAACGCTCGCGAATAACGACTGGGGACGCATCCAACCAGCGGGACACGGTTGCCAGCACGACCCCGGCGACGGTTGGCCGATCGACCTCAACGCCAAGTTCCAGCAAGCTCACCGCGACGTTGTCCAAGTCGGCCGTCCACTGGCGGTCGCGCGTCGACACGTTCAGGCCAACACCCACAATCGCCAGCGTTCGCTCGGCTTCGATAAGAATGCCCGCGAGCTTCCGACCTCGCCTGCCGTCGATGCGTTGGACGACGTCGTTCGGCCACTTCAGACCAAGACCCACCACTCCAAGTTCGGCGCACGCTTCGATCACACCCAGCCCGACCGCTAACGACAAACCGGCCGCAGGCAGCTTCGACTTCACCACCATGCTCATCGAGAGCGACGCCCCACCGCCGTCGTCCCATACACGGCCCTGCCGTCCCCTGCCTGCAAGTTGCCGCTTGCCAATGACGACCAGCCCTGGCAGGCCCTCCGAGAGCAGTCTGGCGTTCCCCTGCGTCGATCGTGCCTCGTCGAACACCAGCACGCGATCGAAGCGGCCGATGGGTGGTCGCAGCGACGACCAATCCTCGCTTGTCACGACGGTGCGCCCGCATCAAGGCCGATGTCCAGCCACACCGCGTGGTGCGTCAGCGCCCCAACGGCGATCCGATCCACGCCAGTTCGCGCCACCTCGCCCATGCTCGCTAACTCGATCCCCCCCGAGGCCTCAAGCAACGGCAATCGCCCCTTGGCGTTGCGCATCTCCACGGCCTGTGCCAACTGCTCCACACCCATGTTGTCCAGCAGGATGATGTCGATGGCGCTCTCGTCGAGCATGAGCATCGCCTCGAGTTGCTCGAGTGTATCGACCTCCACCTCCACGAACGTGAGATCGAACCGCTCGCGCGCATCGGCGGTCACGCTGGCCACCTTCTCCGCGGCTTCGCTGGGCGTGAGACCCACCAGATGGTTGTCTTTGATGAGCACCGCGTCGTGCAGGCCCATGCGGTGGTTCTGCCCGCCACCGCAACGCACGGCGTATTTTTCGAGCTGCCGCAAGCCCGGCGTGGTCTTCCGCGTGTCGACCACCTGCGTGAGCGAATCTCCCACCGCGTGCACGTACCGCGAGGTCTGCGTGGCCACGCCGCTGAGGCGGCCCAGCAGGTTCAACAGCGTGCGTTCGGCCGCCAGGATCTCCCGCCTCGGGCCGAGCATCGCACCGAGACGCTTGCCCTCATCGATTTGCTCGCCGTCCCTGGCCAGGTCGCGGAAGAGCGTCGTGGGCGCCAACACGTCCAGCACGTCGCCGACGGCTTGGAGGCCGCAGATGATGCCCGGTTCGCGGGCGACGACCCATGCCTCAGCCCGCTCGGTCGAGTCGATCATGAGCGCGGCGGTCGGGTCCTGCTGGTCTGGTCCCAGGTCCTCGTCGCGGCAGATTTCAAGCAGCCGCCGGGTGATGCCCGGAGAAACGAGCTCTTTGTACCAGTCCTCGGCCGTCGGTGTCTTGGTGTTCTCGTCCACGGGCCATCGTACGTCACCGCCGGCACGGGCCGGGCCGTACACTGGGTGTTCCTCAGGAAGACCATTGGGCGACCAGCCCGGGAGGCAGCATGGGTTTGTTGGATGGCAAGGTGGCCCTCATCGTCGGGATCGCCAACGAGCGGTCGTACGCCTGGCACATCGCCAAGGCCCTGATCGATCACGGCGCCACCTGCGCGTACACCTGCCTGCCGGGCGAGAAGAACCAGCGACGCACCGAGCGAGCCGTCAAGGCCCTGCCCGGCGAAGGCGGCCAGGGCCCGTTGATCATCCCCATGGATGCCGCGAGCGACGGCGATATCGACACCGCCATCTCGGCCTTCGAGGCCCGCCATGACGCGATGCACGTGCTGGTCCACTCCATCGCCTTTGCCGATCGCGAGTACCTGTCCTATGGCAAGTTCGTCGAGACGCCGCGTGACGCGTTCCTGAGCGCTATCGACATCTCGGCGTACACGCTACTGGGCCTCAGCCGCCGCTGCCGCAGCCTGCTAGCCAAGGACGGCGGCTCGGTGATGGCCATGAGCTATTACGGGGCCGAGAAGGTCGTGCCCGGCTACAACGTCATGGGCGTGGCCAAGGCCACCCTGGAGGCTACCGCCCGCTACCTGGCTGGCGATCTGGGGGCCCAGAACATCCGCGTGAACACCATATCGGGCGGCTACCTCCGCACGCTGGCCTCGAGCGCCGTGGGCGGGGCCGACAAGATCAGCGAGCAGAATCTCGAGCGATCTCCCCTCCGGCGGAACGTCGAAGGCGGCGACGTGGGCAACACGGCCGTCTACCTGGCCAGCGATCTCAGCGCGGGGGTCACGGGTGAGAACATCTATGTCGATTGTGGGGCCAACATTGTCGGGGTTTGACCAGTTGTTCGGGTCGCGTGAGGATATTTTTCGAGCCCGCATGCGGAATCGGCCGATGCCAGCAGTATGAGTGTTGCGCCCACCAGTGCAGCCGCCGCGTTGGCCTCGACGGCCGCCGCCACCGAGCGGGCCGGCAAGGTCGCCACGACGGCCAAGGAAAGCGATCAGAACCGTCGCACCAAGAACGGCATACAGACCGGCGATCGCATCGTGCTCAGCGTCGATGCCGTGCAACGGAAGCCGGGCTCGACCGATCGCTCCGAGGGTGAGCCAGAGGCACACGCCGAAGAGCAGGCAGAGCCCAGGCATCTGGATGTTGAGGGGTAGGTCGCGGGCGGCTTCGGTTCAGGCCGCCGCCTTCACGCGCACGGTAGAGAGCGCCTCGATCATCGCGAGCACCTGGTCACGAACGTCGGGGTTCACCGTCAGCCAGTTCGCGCTCATGACCTCGTCGCGGACGTCGTCGAGCACGTACGACACGCGCGGGCAGTCGATGAACGCTGTCGCGTACGCCAAACCCGCGGCCAGTTTGCCCATCGTCTCGGCCCCACCTCGGTTGTACGAGATGTCCGAGATCAGGTACTCCATCGGGTCGACCAACGGCTCGGGCCGCTCCATCACCAGACGCTCGTGACCGGTGAGCATGAGGTCGAAGCCCAGCACCTCATGTCCGCCGGCGAACGCCGCGACGCAGGCCCGCAGGCAGGTCTCGCCCTCGCCAGGGCCGAGACGACCGATGGTGCGGGCCGCTGCAACGCGGTCCTCGGGCAGCAGGCCGCAGCCCGTCCACGAGAGGTACACGCCCAGCACGCGCATGGCCGATCGCTCGACCTCGGTAACCTGCTCGCGCTGGCGATCGCCGAGCACGGCGACCATGTGCGTAAATGCCCGATCGAGAGCTGGATCCGACACGACGGGCGAGCTCAACAAAATGCCCAGCGCGGGGCGGCCACGCAAGCGATCTGCGAACCCAAGCCGGCTCGGGTAGCGGCTCAGAAGAGCCGCGGTCTCCAGCAGCGAACGCAGCACGGCGACCGCGCCGTCGTCCGACCAGTCAAACTCGTTGAACGTCACCTGGGCCGGGTCGATCCGGAGCGGGAATAGCGACGAGTAGCTCAGTGGAAGAGCCAGCGACCAGTCGTGCCATGCCGCGGGAGACTCGGGCGTCTCAGCCGTGCGGATGGTGAGCGGGACATCGGGTGAACCTTGCTCGATTACCGCGTCGAAGCCCAGCTTGCGCCACTGGGAGGCGTCGCCGTCGCCCGAGAACGGGACGAGCGCGACACCCAGTGCTCCGGGAGCCGACTCGAGCATCCTGAACTGCTGCTCGGGCAGCTTCACGCCAACACGCAGCGGCGTGTGGAGCGAGGCCCCGGGTGTACCGCCCGACTCACGCATGCGCTCCAACCAGCCCGGCAGTGTGCCTCCCGAGCACGACCGAATGATCGTCACGACACCCTCGGTCGTGCTTGCCAATACCTGTCGAGGCACCGACACCGCGGTGGGCGTCGAGAGCGGCAGCGAAACTGGTTCGGCTTCTTCAAACTGGATTGATTCTTCGTCTGCCGTGTCACGAGGCGTCGTGGTTGGCATGTACGACTTGGGCGCTGTGACCTCGAACCGCTCGGGTGAGGTGAGGAACCTGCCGGCAAGCCATCGCCCGCCGAGCACTGTCCCGATAATCCACAAACCCGCCGGCACGCCGATGAGCGTCCGCGTAAGCCACACCGCACCTAAGAGCCAGGCCGTGAGCACGACGGCGCACACGCCGACCACCCACGCAAGGCCCGAGACGGCACCCGTGTCCTGGCCGACCTGTCCGGTCGAACCCCGCTGCATCCTGAGGGGAGTGTTCATTGCCACCACATCGACCCGATGCGCGATGCACTGACTCCGCGTGTCGCGTGCGTTGGGCGGCTCTGGCTGGCTCGGTCGGTCGTGCGGCTTGCGCGACCGGACGTGTGGGTTATCCGCCAGTCTTCAGGCGTTCGAGCGCGGCGACAACATCACCCGGTTCGGCCCGATTCCGATAATCGGCGTCCAGGAACGCCCAGCGGATCGTGCCGTTCTGGTCGATCACATACGTCGCCGCCAGGGGCAGTTCGCCCGAGTCATCGCCGTTGAAGTCGCTGAGCCCGAAGTTCTTCTCGTAGTTGGCCTGCACGCCTTCGGTGAGTTTGAAGACCACGCCGTAGTCGCGGGCGACGGCGTTGCCCACGTCGCTGAGCACCTGGAAGTCGAGCCCCTGCTTGTCGGCCGTCGAGATCGAGCGGTCCGGTAGCTCGGGCGTCAACGCAACCAGCGTCGCTCCGGCAGCACGGATGTCGTCCAAGCGCTCCTGGAAGGCCGCCAGGGTGATGTTGCAATACGGGCACCAGCCGCCTCGGTACCAGAGCAGCACTACAGGCCCCTGTTCGAGAAGACCTTCGAGCGAGACATCCTCGCCGGTCTGGTTCGTCAGCGTGAAGCCCGGGGCCTGATCGCCCATCTTCTTGGCGTTATCGACCACACCGGCGTCGACAACCGCTTGCGTGCCCGCCGCGTAGAGCGACTTGATCTCCTCGGACGCACGCTGCTCGAAACCGGCCTTCTTTGCCTCGAGTTCAGTGGCTAGAGGGCGGCCGGCGGCCGGGATCGACGGTGGCGTGTGGGCCATGGCTTCCTGCTCCGGTTCGGCGGCGGACGGCTGGGCCGCCGCGTCGGTCGAGGTCGGCGTGGAGGCCTGCTCCTCGCAGCCGGTGAAAACGAACGCGGCCACGCCCATCGAGAGCGTGGCCAGCAAGAGATTGGTCGTTGTGGTGCGCGTGGTGTGTGTGGTCATAGGTCAGGGTATGAGCCCGCCCACTCGCGGCTTATTCCCGGACGGGGAATAAAACCGAACTTACCGCCTGAACCACGACGTGATGGCGTGCATCGTCACCGCTCGGCCCTCGGCCGCGATCGACTCGGTGAGCGGGATCTCCTTGGGACACACCTTCACGCAGTTCTGTGCGTTGCCGCAGTCGGTGACGCCGCCGGGGCCCATCAGGGCGTCCAGCCGGTCCTTCTTGAGCCGCTTGCCGGTCTCGTGCTCGTTAAAGAGCCTCGCCTGGCTGATGGCGTGGGCGCCGATGAAACTCGTCGGCCACTGCTCGGGGTCTTCTTCGAGGTTGTACTGCGGGCACGCCTCGAGGCAGCAGCCACACGACATGCACGTCGAGAGCACGTACCGAGTGGCCTGCTGGTCGGGACTCTCCTTGGGGCCCGAGCCCAGATTGTACGTGCCGTCGATGGGCACCCAGGCTTTGATGCGAGTCAGCGCGCTGAACAGTCGCTGGCGATCGACCCACAGGTCGCGCATCACCGGAAACTTGCTCATGGGCTCGAGCGTGACCTCGTCGCCCTCGCCCGGCGCAATGTTGTCGATGAGGGCCGAGCACGACTGGCGGACCTTGCCGTTCACCAGCATGGTGCACGCGCCGCAGACCTCTTCCAGGCAGCCCGAATCCCACACCACCGGCGTGGTCTTTTTGCCGTCCACGGTCGTCGGGTGGGCAGCAATCCACTGCAGGCACGAGATCACATTCGACCCCGGCTCGGTGGGAACGTTGAAGCTCTCCCAGTACGAGGGCTTGCCGGGCCCTTCGCATCGCTTGATCGTGAAACGCACCTGGCGACCTGCCACGGGCTGGCGGCCACGCTCAGGGCTGTTCGCGGCGTTGACGCCGGCCATCGCACCCGCATTGGTGGCGGTCTGGACGGCGGCGATCGTTGCGGCGTTACTGGACATGGGTTGCTTCCTCTTGATGCGACTCAGAAACTCTCGGATCAGGTGCTGGGCGTGCCGACCGGCTTCTTGCCACCAACGTCGGGTTCGGCATCGGGATCCGAAACCCGGCGGGCGGCCTTGGGATCATCGGACGTTGCCGGCCCGTTCTTGCTGGGTGAATCCTCCTCGACCTTGCCGTACGTGCGCGGGCGCGGCTTGACGAGCAGGGCCCGTACCTCGCGGTACGAGATGTCGTGCTGCTCGATGCCGCGAGCGTCGGCGTCGAAGCTGGCAACGGTGGTCTTGAGGAACCGCTCGTCGTCGCGATCTGGGAAGTCGGTGCGGTAGTGCGAGCCGCGGCTTTCTTCGCGGAGCAGGCTGCACTTGGCAATCATCTCGGCCAAGATGAGCATGTCACCAACGGCCCGGCTGTAGCTGAGCGACTGGTTGGTCCACGCGGCCGCGTCAGGCAAGCGGGCCCGATCGAACCTCTCGCGCAAACCAGCCAACGTGTCGAGCGTCTTCTTCAGGCGGTCGGCGGTCTTCACCACCGTGCACGAGGCTTCCATCACCTCGCCCATTTCCTTGCCGATGAGGTAAGGATTGGTGTCGTCGCTGGCCTGCTGGCCCTCGACGGTGTCGAGCAGGCGGTCGGCCTTGGCCTGTTCTTGCGCCACGGCCTTGTCGAAGATCGACTGGTCGACCCTCTCGACCGGACGGTCGGCGGGATCGCCCTGCGTGACGTGGTTCACCACGCCCTGGCCGCAGTAGAGGCCGTCGAAGATGCAACTCAGCAGCGCGTTGGCGCCCAGCCGCGTCGCGCCGTGGTACGCGAAGTTGACCTCGCCGAAGGCGTAGAGCCCGGGGATGTTGGTCATCATGTTCTTGGGGTCGCCCAAGGCCATGCCGCGGCCCGGCTGGGTGTCGACGGGGGCAACCATGCCCGGCTTGTGCTCGTGGTGCGGCGTGTCGGGCGTGTACGAGCCCGGCGTGTACTGCGTCCACATGCCTCCCATGGAGTAGTGCACCGCCGGGAAGATGCGCATGGGCGTGAACCGTGGGTCCTCGCCGGCGAACTTCTCGTAGATCTCCATGATGCCGCCGAGCTTGCGGGTGAGGTAGTCGGGGTCCTTGTGGGTCAGGTCGAGATAGACCTGATTCTGGCCGTTGACGCCCATGCCGTCGTTAACGCACACGTCGAAGATCTCGCGCGTGGCGATGTCTCGCGGCACGAGGTTGCCGTACTTGGGGTAGCGCTCCTCGAGGAAGTACCAGCGCTCGCCCTCGGGGATGTCGGCGGGCTTGCGGGTGTCGCCCTTCTTCCGTGGAACCCACACGCGACCACCCTCACCGCGCGCGCTCTCGCTCATGAGGCGGCACTTGTCGGCGCCGGGGATGGCCGTCGGGTGAACCTGGATCATCTCACCGTTGCCATACCACGTGCCTGCTTGGTAGCACCGGCTGGCGGCGCCGCCGGTGCAGATGATGCTGTTGGTGCTCTTGCCGAAAACCAGGCCGCAGCCACCGGTGGCCATGATGACCGATGCGCCACGGAAGGCGCGGATCTGCATAGTGCGCATGTCTTGGGCGACGATGCCCACGCAACGGCCATCGCCTTCGAGGCCGTTCACCTGGCCCTCGATCACCGGCCAGAGGAACTCCCAGAACTCGTACTTCTTGACCAGGCCCGAGGCTTCGTAGCGACGGGTCTGCTCGTCCAGGGCGTAGAGAAGCTGCTGGCCCGTCGTGGCCCCGGCGAAGTGGGTGCGTTTGAAGAGCGAGCCGCCGAAGAGCCGCAGGTCGCGCTGGCCCTCGCTGGTGCGGTTGAA
>JAUHYE010000176.1 GCA_030426395.1 Phycisphaerae bacterium | reverse complement strand
GGTTTCTCAAAGCCGAGCCACTTTCCATACGCCCGGCACAACTCCGCCGATGCACGCTCGTTCGCATCGCTGCCGGCGACGTACACCACGTCGTGGAACCACAACGCCAGCCGCGCCTCGGTGCTCTGCGAGTCGAGCTCGGCCAACGCGTCAAGGCACTGCGTCACGTGCTCGATGTTGTGGTGGGCCCGCCTCGGAGTCTCGTACAAGTGGTCGAGGAGCGCATATGCCTGAGCCGCTCGTTCGGGGTTCAGCCGATGCTCGGCGGCGAACTGCCCCCAGCGTTCGGCGGGCGTCACGGTCCTGGGTGCGGGCGCGACCATGCCTACTTCCGGCTCACACGCTTCTTCTTGCTGACCTTCTTACCCGTCTTCTTCCGCCGCACCGGCACGCTCTCCTCATCATCGCCGAAAAGCCCGCGCCCCGAGTCCTCTGGCTCGCCCTTCGCCACAGCCCCGTTCGACTTCGCTTCCACCTGCGACGGCCGCGCGTCGCTGTCGACGATGATCACGCCGTCGTCGTCCGCCGGGGTCTTCTCCTTCTTCACGAAGTTGCCGTCCTCGTCGAGCTCGGCGTCGGCGATTGCCGTCCGGGCCTGGGCCTGCTCGAGCAACGCGTCGAGCAGCCTGCCCTCGTCCTCGCCCGTGAGCGCCGCCGTCGAGCGCGCGATCTCGGCGATGTAGCGGGCGAAGACGTCGCGGCGTTGGCCCTCTCTTCTCATCTTCTGCCGGCGGCGCAGGTACGTCCCAAGCTTGCGGCCGCACTCCTGGAGCGCCAGCCGCATCTCCTTGCGGATCTCGTCATAGTCGGCAATGGCTTCCTTGCTCTCACTGGTGAACGGCACCCACACGCTGGCCATGTGCACCATGATCACCAGCGGCCCCACCGGCAGCGAGCCGCGGGGTTGGCTGAGGCCGTAGTTCTTCCAACCGGTCTCGACCACCGCCTTGAACGACGAGCACGCGCTCTGCTGGTACAGCAACGGCACGCGGTTGGCAAAGCGGATGACCCGGGCCGATTCGTCGCCCGCGAGGTCTCCGCCGAACGCGATGGCCGCCTCGATCTGGAACGGGTTGCCGCGATACACCGCCGGGTCGCGCGTGCTGGCGGCGTAGAACTCGGCCTTCACGCCCTTGAGCAAGCCGCTGAGCATCTGCCGCACGCCGATGGGCGCGAGGCAGTCCGTCGGCGGGGCCCGCAGCTTGCTGTCCTGCAGCGCTCGATAGAGCCGCTCGGCCGCGTCGTGGTCGACGGTGCTGACGTACGTCTGCCCCGTCAGCGTCTTGCCACCCTTCACCGATGCCTTGCCCGTGATGTCCTTCACGACGGCTGGCGGCACGCGGCTGAACTCGTTCTTGAAGAACCCCGTGAGCTGCTTCTCGTTCGTGCTCTTGAGCATCCGAAGGAAGTTGCCAAGCTCGACGCCATATGGGTGGGGCTTGATCTCCTCGGTCTCGGGCGGCAACTCCTCGACAGCGCGCGGGAAGATGTACCGGTCGGCAAGTTCGGTCGTGTGGCTCAGTTCGACCGATACGTCCTCAACTTCGAGTGCCGGCCCACCGGCGGCCTTTTCGGGGGGGATAAACGTGATCTGCGCGTGCGGGTTGGCGATGGCCGTCTGCTCGAGGTACGCCTCGACGCTGGTCTTGCCACGCTGGTAGCGGGCCTCCATCTCGATGCGCACGCGCGTGCCCGTGCCGCTGGTGGTGGGGGGGAAGTCGTCGGTCTCGACGTCGATGGTCACCTCGGGCTTGTTCTTGGTGGTGTCCATCGCCAGCTCGAGGTGGTGGGCCGCCTTCGTGCGCCCGGGCTTGGTGGTGATCACCATGGGCTTGCCCGTGGTCATCAATCCGTACATGCCCGCCGCGCTGATGCCGATGCCCTGCTGCCCACGGCTCATCTTCATGCGGTGGAACTTGCTGCCGTAGAGCAGCCGGCCGAAGATGTTCTCGACCTGCTTGCGGACGATGCCGGGGCCGTTATCGGTGATGGTCACGGCGTAGCGGCCGGGCTTGCTCGGGCTGGGGGGGGCCACGAGCTCCTCGATCAACACCTCGATGTCGGGCAAGATGCCCGCCTCCTCGCAGGCGTCCAGCGCGTTGTCGACGGCCTCCTTGACGGTGGTCAGCAGCGCCTTGCGCGGGTTGTCGAAGCCCAGCAGGTGGCGGTTCTTGGCGAAGAACTCGCTGACAGAGATGTCGCGCTGCTTGCCCGCCATGGTCTCAGCGGTCTGGCGGGTCTTGGTCGTGGTCTTCCTGGCGGCCAAGGCGACCCTCCATGGTGCAAGGCCCGAGCGAAGGCCGGGCGGGGCTGGTGCATCCGTGCCAGCCACGATAGGTCGGGTTTCCCGGCTAAATTCGATCCAACAGGCGACAACCCGGTCAAGCTGGGCACTACGGGGTAGAGCGACATCGCTGCTCGAGCTTGCCCGCCTCAGCACCCGGGCTTAAAACCCCCAGCATCGAGAGAGGACCAAATTCAGGGAGATAGAGAGATGATCCAGATTCGGACCGCTGTACTCGTGCTGGCCGCTGCCGGCACGCTTTCCGCCACCCCGGCCCTCGCCCAGTCGCTCTGCGGCAGCGAAGACGCCAAGGTCACGCCCGCCACCTCGGTTACCGACGATGGCTTCGGCACCTCCTTCGACTCGGCAATTGCCGGTTTCGGCGTCGTCGGCGCCCCGGATGCCGGCGCCGACGGTGCGGGCCGGGCGTACATCTACGCGATCAACCCCATCGTGCCCCAGTTGCAATTCGAGCTGGCCGCCGCCGACGGCGTGAGCGGAATCGACTTCGGCCGGTCCGTCGCCGCCGACAATGCTTTGGCGTTGGTCGGCGCCCCCGCCGAGAGCTCGCTCGGTCCGGCCGCCGGTGCCGCGTACCTGTATCTCCGCTCCACCGGCACGCAGCTCGACAAGCTCACCGCAAGCGATGGCCGCGGGCTCGACCTGTTTGGCGGGGCTGTGGACATCGACTTCGACCGCGCCGTCGTCGGTGCATCTGACAAGAGCAGCTCGACCGGCGCGGTCTACGTCTTCGAGATCGTCGGCTTTGATGCGGTCGAGCGTTTCAAGCTCACCGCCTCGGACGCGGCGGCCGTCGATCGTTTCGGCCGTGCGGTCGCGATCGACGGCGCGGGCGTGACGGCCGATGAGGTGGGCTACGCACTCATCGGCGCACCAGGCAACGATGATTTCGGCGCCAGCTCGGGTTCGGCCTACCTGTTCAACATCGAGACCGGCGAAGAGACCGCCAAGCTCCTACCCGATGATCCCGCCGCCGGCAGCCAGTTTGGGTTCGAGGTCGCGCTCTACATCGACGGAGAGGTTGCCCTCGCGGCCGTGGCCGCCGACACGAGCAACCCCGATGGCAGCGTCGGCTCGGTCTACCTGTTTGACGTGAGCGACCGGGACAATCCTGTCCAGCTCTCGAAGATCACCGCAAGCGATTCGCCAGCACCGGGCGAGTTCGCGACCTCGATCTCATTGACAGCCGATGTGCTGGTCGCCAGTTCGGTCTCCGGCACCGCGACCCGGAGTGGTACGGCCTATTCCTTCGACATCAGCAACCCCACCAACCCCGTGCAGACCGCCATCATCCGCGCGACAGATTCCTCCCCCTTCGCCCTCTTCGGCGGCTCGCTCTCGCTCTACGAGGGCCCGGCGGGCCTGCGTATCTTCGCCGGTGCTCCCGGAGCCGACAGCGGCGACCCAGC